>DATJRJ010000135.1:0-3940 GCA_035504735.1 Binataceae bacterium (SeqCode) | reverse complement strand
CTACCCAAGCGCATCGAGAAAATTTCGGTCGAGGAGGCTGTAGCAGGACCGGCAGGGAATTGATCCATCTCGGACTGACCGATCAGTCCGCGCAAAGAGGCGAGCGGCTTAAGCGGCCGCGCACCGCCCTGACTCGGCCGGGCGACGTTGAAGCATTTTCGGACCACCGGCCCGTTCTTCAAAAGTCTCGACCTCCCTGGGGTGCGATGCTAACGCGCTCGCCCTCAATGATAACAGGAGCCAAACGTTCGCCCTTGGCCAGGCGCAGCAGACCGGGTATTACCCCCGGCCGTTCGGTAACGTTTATTTCCTTGAACTTTATCCGCTTTTGTTGGAGATCGGACCGCTTGGCTGCGCAGTAGGGAGATCCCGTCGTGACGTACAGCGTAATCGGCTCGGCCATATTCAAACCCTGTGTGGCCGTCGGATCGCTAATTCGAGAAAGCTATGTGCCTTCTCGTCAGGCGAAAAAGTCGGGGCAGCGAATTCGCCCCTGGCTGACGCCGAACCCAGTTGCGGGTTCAGCAGCGTCGCTTCGCTCACGCGTCACCTCCGGTGCTGCAGAGTAATTTTCTAGCGCGGAGTGATAGGCTTAAGCAACGCCTGAGGGCGATCAGATTTTTCGCGCAAGTGCTTGACAATGCTTGATTATCGTGAGTTTTTCGCCATCGTCATACTGTTTTCGTTATATCCTGAATGAGGTGAGTCTAATGAACTCGAGTTCCGTGTTCGAAACTCCGATCTGTCGCCGCTTGGGTATCCGCTTTCCGGTTTTTCAGGCCGGGATGGGTTTCGTGGCGCATGCGGAATTGGCCGCGGCGGTTTCGAACGCGGGCGGCCTGGGATGTATCGGTGCAGGCACCATGAACGATCGAGAATTGAGAGATCAAATTGGGCGATGCCGCGCGATGACCGATCGTCCGTTTGCGGTCGATCTGCTGTTTGCGGAGATCAAGGCGGACAAAACCGAAAAGAACGTCGTGAACTACACCGGTAACGTTCAGAAACTGATCGACACAACTTTCGAGGAGCAGGTGCCCGTAATCGCGGCCGGGCTGGGCAATCCCGCCGGGATTATCGAGCGCGCGCGCCGCCAGGGTGTGACCGTGATGGCGCTATGCGGCAACGTCAAACAGGCGCGGCGGCTGGAAGCCTCGGGTGTCGATGTGATCATCGCGCAGGGCCACGAAGCCGGCGGCCACACCGGTCGCATCGGAACCATGACGCTGGTGCCACAGATCGTAGACGCGGTGCGCGTACCGGTGCTCGCGGCAGGTGGAATCGGCGACGGCCGCGGACTGCTCGCCGCGCTCGCGCTGGGCGCGCAAGGAATCTGGATGGGCACCCGGTTCGTGGCTTCGGTCGAGTGCTACGCGCACGTGAATTACAAGAACAAGATCGTCGAGATCGACGAGGAAGGCACGACCATCACGCGATGCCATTCCGGCAAGCCTTGTCGGCTGGTGCGCAACAAGTTCACCGATTCATGGGTCGGGCGCGAAGCCGAGATAGAGCCATTTCCGATCCAGTCTTTGAAGGTCGGTTTTCCACTGGCGCAGAAAGCGCGCTACGAAGGCGCGGTGGATGAGGGCGGACTCGCGTGCGGCCAGACCGCGGGAATGATCAATAGCATCAAACCGGCCGGGCAGATCGTTCGCGACGTGATGGAGGAAGGCTCGCGCGCGCTGGAGGAGCGGTTTTTCGCCAGGGATGTACCTCGAAACACGACTTCTGCAACGGCGTTGGTGTAGTTCGATCTTCCGCGCAGCTTTTTTGTCATTCCGAGCGAAGTAGGCGAAGCGAGGAATCTACGCGAAGCTATTTTCTGGCAGTTCCCAAGCTTCCCCAGATAATCGCTTCGCGCAGATCCTTCGACTCCGCTGCGCGTTCAGGGTGACAAAGAAAAGCTCGGACTCCGCTAATGCGCGTCGGTGACGGGGCGGCCGCGGGTGTCGCGCCTGAGAAAAAAACAGGCCGGCGCTGCGAGGAGCATCAGTCCGCACAAGAAGCGATAGAGGTCGTTGAACGACAGCATCATCGCGTGGCGCTGTACGAAACCGTAAAGCATCACCAGGCCCTGCTTTTGGCCGGTCGAGAGTTGATGCACGTAATCCATGTTCACGCCCGGCACATTCTGCAATCGCGCCATGGTGAAGACCGAAAAGTGCTCGACTAAATAGCTCTGCCGAATCTGCTCGCGCCGCACCAGCATCGTGGTCAGCGCCGAAGTGCCGATCGCGGCGCCGAGATTGCGCGTGACCGCGAACAGGCTGGTGGCGTAGCCCATCTTCGGCCTTTCGATCGTCGAGAGCGCTGCTGCCGATAGGCCGGGAAACACCAATCCCATTCCGAGCCCTTGCACGATCGTGGGCCATACGATCGAGAAGATACTCACAGTCAGGTTGAAGTGCGCCATGAACCACAGCGCCAGCGCGATTAGGCAGAAGCCGATTCCCACCAATGGACGGGTGTCGGCTCCGCGCCGCGCCAGCGTGCCCAACACCAGCATCGCCATCATGGTTCCGAATCCGCGCGGCGCCATCACCATGCCCGCCTTCGACGCGGTGTAGCCGAGCAGTTCCTGCAGGAAGACCGGATTCAGAATCGCGGTGCCGTAGGCAGTGAAGGTCAGAAAAATCACCAGCGCCATCGGCAGGGTGAAGTTGCGGTTAGTCAGGATGCGTACGGCGACGATTGGCTCGGGCGTGCGCCATTCGTGATAGCCGAGGATGGCGAATGCGGTCAGCGCGGTTAGCGTGCAGTACCAAACCCACGGCGACTGAAACCAATCGGCGCGCTCGCCGCGGTCGAGCACGATTTCCGCCAGCCCGAGCGCGACCACCAGGCAGACAATGCCGAGATAATCGACGCCGCTTTTCTGCCGCAGATGATGGAGGTAGGCAGGATCCTCGACGAAGCGCGACACGAGGAAGCCGGCGGCGGTGCCGATCGGCACGTTGATATAAAAATTCCAGCGCCAGGTCGCCGCGTCGGTAATCCATCCGCCGACCGTCGGACCCATGATGGGCGCGACCATCAGCCCCATGCCCCAGATCGCCATCGCCATCGCCTGCTCGTGGGGCGGAAAGGTCTCCATCAGGATCGCCTGCGACAGCGGCATCATCGCCGCGCCCGCCGCACCCTGGAGCAGGCGGAAAAACACGATCTGGTTGAGCGATTGCGCAATCCCGCACAACGCCGAAGCGATCACGAACGCGGTGATCGAGATGATGAAGTAGCGCTTGCGTCCGAAGCGTCCCGCGATCCATCCGGTCATCGGGATCATGATTCCGGCCGCTACCAGGTAGCTCGTGACCACCCACGCGATTTCGTCGACGCTGGCGGAGAAGCTGCCCTGCATGTGCGGCAGCGAGACGTTCACGATCGAGCTGTCGAGCACCTCGAGCACGGTTCCGAGCATTACCGACAGCGCGATAATCCACTTCCGCCCCGCGGAGAACTCGAGCGCGGCGTCGTGATGCGTTGCTGGCGTGGTAGCGGCGGCACTCATAGATCGATTGCGTCAGAATACACTGCGGCGCGCCGCCTACGGAAACCGCACTCGATTCAATTCGCGAACGCCGAATTGAAGATCAGGGTTCGAGGCGTTCCATCATGCGCGGGAACGGCAATGCCTCGCGCACGTGATGTAGCCCGCAGATCCAGCATAGCGCGCGCTCGATTCCCATCCCGAAGCCGGCGTGCGGCACCGAGCCGTAGCGGCGCAGATCGAGGTACCATTGAAACGCTTCCATCGGCAGCGAGTGGCTCTCGATCTTGCGCTTGAGCGTTTCGTAATCGTCCTCGCGCTGGCCACCGCCGATGATCTCGCCGTAACCCTCCGGCGCGAGCACGTCCACACAGAGCGCATAGCGCGGATCGTTGGGATCGGGCTCCATGTAGAAGGCCTTCACATCGGCAGGATAGCGGTGCACCATCA
>DATJRJ010000134.1:0-12041 GCA_035504735.1 Binataceae bacterium (SeqCode) | reverse complement strand
AGTGCCGCGATATGATTCAGACTGACTATCACCTCCGGCTGCGCGACACCCAGTGTCATCATCGGCACCAGCGTCATCCCGCCGGATAGCGGTCGCGCGTTGCCGGCATGACGCTGCAAAAGCGTCAGCGCCTCGGACAAGTCTTTGGGCGTGAAAAATTCGATTTCCTGAGATATCACCGCGCGATGCTCCTGGCGCTGCGCGCCTGCTCGATCGCCTGCCAGACCCGGTTCGGAGTCAGCGGCGTTTCCCGAATATGCAGTTTCAGTTCCGGTAAGGCGTTTTCGACCGCCCGGCAGATCGCGCTCAGCGGCGCTCCGACACCCGACTCGCCAACGCCTTTGCATCCGAGCGGATTGAACGGCGAGAGCGTCTCCTGATGCTCGACTTCGAACCGCGGCAACTCCACGGCAGTCGGAATCGTGTAATCGTAAAAGGTCGTGGTTTGCAATTGGCCATTGTCGTCGTATGCCAGGTTCTCGTACATGGCGCCGCCGATACCCTGCGCAAAGCCGCCATGGAGGGTGCCCTCGGCCAGGAGAGGATTCACGATCCTGCCCGAATCATGCACGTAGCAGTAGCGCAGAATCTTCACCGCACCAGTATCTGCGTCGACCTCGACCACACATCCGGCGACCCCGTACGGCCATGAGGGATAGGCGCTGAAGCCGCCGAACGGATGCAATTGCGGCTGATGATAGACGTTGGGGGTTCGATAGTATCGGGTAACCTCCAGGCCCGGCTCGAAGTCTAACGCGTGGGGACCGTAGGACTCGCGATAGATCGCGCGCGTCACGTCGGCAAATCCAACCGCGTGCGTGGGCGCGTCCCGGACAAAAATCCTTCCGTCTTCGGCCTCGAGGTCGGCGGCCATCACCTCGAGCATCTTCGATGCGACCTTGAACATCTTGGTGCGAATATCGATCGCGGCCTCGCGCGCCGCGGCGCCGCCGATCAGGATACTACGTGAGCTGAAGTTGCCGAGCCCGAAGGGGCAAATCTCAGTGTCGCCCTGGACCACGAAGATTCGCTCGAGATCGGCGCCGAGTGTATCAGCCACAATCTGTGCGATGCCAGTTTCATTGCCCGTGCCCGGCGAGGTCACACCGGTCAGCACCTTGATATCACCCGACGGCGTCACCCGCACGGTGCAGCCGTCGTAGCCACTGATTAAGGAACTCGGCAGCGTGCAACCCTCAGGCATCAGCTCGTGGCTGATGCCGATTCCGATGTGGCGGCCCTGCTTTTGCGCCGCCTCGCGTTCCTTGGCAAAGTTTTCGTAATCGATCAGCTTGATCAGCCGGGCCATCGCAGCCGGATAATTTCCGCTGTCGAGGATTGAGCCCGAGACCTGGACGTAGGGAAACTCCTCGGGCTGGATATAATTCGCCAGCCGCACCGACACCGGATCGATCCCGGTCGCATCCGCCACCTCGTCCATCAGGCGTTCCATCAGGAAGGTTGCCGCTTCCTTGCCGAAGCCGCGATAGGGAGTCCAGGGACATTTGTTGGTAACCGCAACCTGCAATTTTATTTCGCAGTTGGGAATCTTGTAGACGGTCGGAATGCAGGACGCGGTCACCCACGCCTGCCAGCAGCCCTGCAGTGTTCCCGGCGCGCCGACGTCGGCGATGATCCGGACCCGCAGCCCGATGACCTTGCCGTCCTTGCGGTAGGCGGCTTCGTACTGAATCCGCTCCTCGCGGGCATGCCCCCCGGCGAGAAAACTTTCGCTCCGTTCCTCGATCCATTTGACCGGGCGTCCGAGTTTCTTGGCCAGGTAAGCGATCAGCGCTTCGTCGGGATAGAAAGGCGTCTTCAGACCGAAGGCTCCGCCGACGTCGCTCTGGATCACGCGGACGCTCGCTTCCGGCAGCCGGAGAGTGTCGGCGAGGCAGGCACGGAGCTGATGCGGATGCTGAGTCGAGGCCCAGAATGTGAGCCGCTCCTCGAAGCGGTCGTAACTTGCGACGTAGGCACGCGGCTCGATCGGCGCGCCGAGGTAACGATGGGTCTTCACCCTACCCTCGACCAATCCGTCCGCGTCGGCGAACGCCCGTTCGGCGTCGCCTGAGCGAAAATCCCGCGTACCCATCAGGTTGTCGCCCCATTCGGTTTCGATCAGCGTCGCGCCCGCCTCCAGAGCAGCTTCGCAATCGACCACCGGGGGCAAGACCTCGTAATCGACCTCGATCAGATCGGCAGCCCTGCGCGCCGTGTACTTATCATTGGCGACCACCACCGCGACCGGCTCGCCGACGAAGCGGACCTTCTCGGGCGGCAGCGCATAAACGTTGGCGCGCCTGGCGTCCATCCCCTCCGGTTCGATCGTGTAGAGCAGCAGGCCGAGCTCGCGATTGACTTCCTCCGCGGTCAGGACATGCGCCACGCCGTGAACGGCGCGCGCCTCGCCGGCGTCAATTCGCCGGATCCGGGCGTGGGCATGGGGGCTGCGCAGAAAGGCGATATAAAGCATTCCATCGAGGTAGATGTCGCTGGCGTACTGGCCATGGCCAGCCACCAATTTACGGCTCTTGAAGGCAGTGATTTCCGCGCCGATATATTTCATCGCGATGTGCCCTCTGCGGCTCGGTCATAGCGCCGAAGCGCCGTCGCTGTCCAACCGCTGCGGCCAGCCGGGCGACGATTAGGATTGCGCATCAGAGCGGCGTGACGAGCAAGGTCGGAATCTGGCTGGTATCGACCACCACGATCTTCTCGAGGAAGCGCGGTTGGCCGTTTTCGAACACGATCTTGTCCTGATAAACACCAACGCTGAATAGCTCCGATCGCCCGTAGTCCGACGGATCGAGCGTGGTGCGAAAGACGGCATAGTTGGCGCGGGCCGAGATTACGCCGCTCTCCTCGCCGACGATTCGCACGCGTCCGACCAGATGGCGGTAGAGGTGCGGCGCGAAGAAATTAGCGTTGCGATGCGCCACCACGCGGTCGCGCAGCATCCCGCGGCTGTCGCCATAGATCAGCGGTATCGGCATCCCGAGCGCGGCGTTCTCATACGGAATCACTTTGTAGATACAGCGCTCGGTAAAGAAATCGGGCCACTCCTCGAGATGGTCGGTGTCGAGGCACTCGACGTAGGCGGCCGTGAAGTCCTCAATCTGCGCGCGCAGTTCCGTAGCTTTCATCCGCTGCATCACCCCATTGCAGTCCCATCAGTTCGCCATAGGCCTTCCAGAACGCGCGAATCGCAGTCTCGGTGACGAGGCTGTCCTGATCGCCCGTACCGCGTCCGCCGAGCTCGATGAACGAGGTCGCGCGCTTGTCATAGCTGACCGAACGCTGCACCAGCTCGACCGCGTAACCGTCTTCGAGCGAGATCAGCCCGGCCGGCCCAATCAGGTTCGCTTGCTTGATACGCATCTCGCGCAACTCGGCGTCATCGTCTTGGTAGCCGAAGTAGGTCACCAGCAGCTCGAAGCGATCGAGCCCGAGGGTCACTATCTGCCGCGTCGCGAGCGTGTTGCTGATCTGCTGGACCACCAGCGTCGGAAACAGAAACTGGATCGTGGTGGTGAAGCGATCGAACTCAGGACGCGAGGCAAGCAGGCTCGGGTCCGCGAGCTTGAGCGTCTTGGAGAAGCTCCCGACCGACTCCTGCGTATAGGCCGACACCTCCTGCGTTTCCTCGGCCCGCAGCGCGATCATCTTGCTGTGCGCGCCGTTGACCACCATCCCGCCGTCCTGCGAGGAGCGGTAACTGCCAAAGGTGGCATGAAACATATGCAGCAGGCTGCCGTGGTAAGGATCCTTGTTGTTCTCAGCGTAGACTTTCCAGTTGCCATGGATTAGCTGGCGGGTGAAGCCGAGCACGGTGATGGGGCGATTGAAGATGGTGTCGAGATGCTCGCGCATCGCGGGACCGAGATACTCGGGCAGCGGCGCGACCGAATCCGAAAAGCTGCCGAAGACCAATCCCCGATAAGTGGCGAGCCGCAGCGGCGTCAGCGAATGCTCCGCCAGGTTGAAATCCGCCGGGTAACCGCCCTTGCCGTTGATACCACGACGAAACGGCACGCCACGCAGGGTGCCGTTCAGATCGTAGCTCCATTGATGATACGGACAGACCATATTCTTGCGGTTCCCGCGCACTTCGCGGCAAACCATCGCGCCGCGATGGGCGCAACGGTTGACCAGCGCATGGAGCTCGCCCTTCGCATCACGCGTGACGAACACCGGCGTCTCACCGATAAAATTGGCTCGGAAATCTCCCGGCTTGGCGAGCTCGGCCTCCAGCGCGAGATAATTCCAGGTCGGCCCCCGAAACAGTTGCTCCTGCTCGCGTGCGTAGAGCTCGGGATCGGTGAACACTCGATACGGCACCCGGGTCGGATCGATGGTCCGATGGCCGTTGCGCTGCGCGCCCTGAATTTCTGTCAGTCCACTCATGGCTTCCTTCCGAATCGGTCGTTTAGCCGTTCGACATAAGACCGATCAAGCTTATCACGCGCTTCAATCCTCCAGTACAGCGCAATCAGACTCCGGCCAGCGTCAGGATCACCTCGGCCAGCACGCGCGCGCCGGCCGCGAGATCGGATACCGAGGCGCGCTCCGTCTCGTTGTGGCTTATCCCGCGCTCGCAGGGGATGAAGACCATCCCGGCCGGACAAAGCTCCGCGATGAACTTGGCGTCATGAGTGGCGCCCGAGACCAGCTCCAGACAAGGAAGTTGCTGGCGCTCGGCGGCACGGCGGACCATCGCGACGATCGCGGGATCGAAGCGCACCGGCGGCGAATCGAGTGTTTCGATCACGTTTACGATACATCCCGCGGCCTGGCTGCGGCATAGCGGTTCGATCTGCGCGCCGATATTCGCCAGCAGATCGCGGTCCGGATGACGCAGGTCGATCGTGAAGAACGCGCTGCCGGGCACGGTGTTGGGCGAATTGGGCGAGAGTTCGAAGCGGCCGACCGTGAAACGCAGCAGATCGGCTTCATCACTGGTCAATTCGCGGAGCGCCGAAATCATCTCGATCGCGGCGGCACAAGCATCGCGGCGGGCGCGGCGCGGCGTGGTTCCCGCGTGCGCTTCTTCGCCTTTGACTTCGACGCGCAACCATTTGAGGCCCTGAATTCCTGTCACGACGCCAATCCGACGATGCTCGGCTTCGAGTATCGGCCCCTGCTCGATATGCGCCTCGAGGTAGGCGGCGATCGGCGCGCGAAACTCGCGGCGCGTCGTCACTGCGAGCGCGTCGAGCATCGCCTTCAGCGAATCGCCAAGCCGCGTCCCTTGGTTATCGACGGAGCCGAGCGCCTCGGCCAACGGAAGGTACCCGGCATAGACCGCCGATCCCATCGTGCCCGGCTGAAAACGCGAGCCTTCCTCGTTGGTCCAGACCACGGCCTCAATCGGCCGCGCGGTTTTGACCCCGGCCTCGGCCGCCGCTTCGAGAACCTCGAAGGCGGCCAGCACACCGAAGATGCCATCGAAATTGCCTCCGGTCGGCTGCGTGTCGAGATGCGATCCGGCGACCACCGGTGCCGCCTCCGACTCGCGCCCAGGACGGCGGATGAAGAGGTTGCCGATTGCGTCGACGCTGACCGCAAATCCTCGCGCCGCGGCCCATTGCAGCAGTTGGCGGCGCGCAGCCGTATCCTCGGGCGTCAGCGCTTGGCGATTCACTCCGCCCCGCCCGGTCGCGCCGAACTGCGCGATCTCGCGATGGCGCCGCCATAGCCGCTGCTCATCGACCCGCCCGATCACGGCCTCGATGGCCTCGGCGAGGTTACCGGTGGCCATCGCGCCTCTCGCTTCGCGGAACCATTTGACGAAGGATTATCACGAGCATCGTTTCAAGCAGAAGCGGGTTGGGAGCTGAAGGATGAAATCACACACCGAATATCTGACCATGAACGTTCCGACGCGGATGGACTTCGTGAATATCACCGACAAGGTTGCCGCCGCCGTCAAAGAAAGCGGCGTTCGCGAAGGGCTATGCCTGATTAACGCGATGCATATCACCGCTTCGGTCTTTATCAATGATGACGAGCCCGGACTGCACGAGGATTACAAGCGCTGGCTGGAAACGCTGGCGCCCTACGATCCGAGCCCCAACCGTTATCATCACAATCGCACTGGCGAGGACAACGGCGACGCCCATCATAAACGCCAGGTGATGGGCCGCGAGGTGGTGATCGCGATTACCGGCGGCAAGCTCGATTTCGGGCCGTGGGAGCGGATTTTCTACGGCGAGTTCGACGGCTGTCGCCCCAAGCGCGTGTTGATCAAAATCATCGGGGAATGAGCAGCCGCCTGTGCTATGATTTGACAAGTCGCGGGCGAAAATGAAAATTCATCGGCGGGCGGTGCTACCCAGGCGCAAGGAGGATCAATCATGAGAAGGTGGATAAGGCTGCCGCTCTCCGAGGGTACGACCACCCGCCAGGCGCACGTTGACCTGCCAGCGGGGACCTACGAGCGCGAGCTCGGGCGCGAGGGCTTTTTCGGCCCCTCCACCCAGATGTTGCATAAGCATGCCCCCACCAGTTGGACCAGTTGGGAGGGTCCGCTGCGGCCGCGCGCCTTCGATATGAACGCGCTCGGGTTGCCGAGCGTCTCGCCCTGGGAAGCGCCGCTGGTGCTGCATAACGATCATCTGCGCATCCGCTATTGGCGCAGCGACGGCAAGATGGATCATCTGGTGCGCAACGGCGACGGCGACGACATGATCTTCATCCACGAGGGCGCCGGCGATCTGTTCTGCGACTATGGCCATCTCGCCTTTCGCGACGGCGACTACCTGGTGATGCCGCGCGGAACCTGCTGGCGAATCGAGCCCAGCTCGCCGGTCTCGGCCCTGATGATCGAGGCAACCAACGACGCCTACCAGCTGCCCGAAAAGGGCATCGTCGGCAACCAGGCGATTTTCGACCCCGGCGTGCTCGACGTGCCCAGAATCGACGCAGCCTTCACGGCCCAGCAGAGCGAAGATGAATGGAGCGTCGTGGTCAAGAAGCGCAACCTGCTCAGCACGGTCACCTTCCCGTTCAACCCGCTGGATGCGGTGGGATGGCATGGTGAGGTCGCCCCGGTGCGGCTCAACTGGCGCGATCTGCGGCCGATCGTCAGCGCCCGCTATCACATCCCGCCCTCGGCGCACGCGAATTTCGTCGCCGCGCGGTTCGTGATCGGGACCTTCGCGCCGCGGCCGATCGAGTCCGATCCGGGCGCACTCAAAGTGCCCTACTTTCACAACAACGATGACTACGACGAGATGATCTTCATCCATCGCGGCCAGATGTTCAGCCGCGACAACTTCGGTCCCGGCATGGTGGGCTTTAACCCGAGCGGCTTCGCCCACGGTCCGCAGCCCAAGGCCTTCGCGATCGGCGCCAAACGCGCACGCAATGAGACCGACGAAGTGGTGCTGTATGTCGATGCGCGCGACGCGATGGAGGTCGCCGAGCTGCCCGAAGGTGTCGAAGTGCCAAACTATATCGACTCATGGCGGGACTACCCACAGGCCTGACCGCACGCGAGAAATCCTAATAACCAGCGACGGCGCCTTTACCTCGGAATCGGCGTTGCGCCAACCAGAGGATCGCTATCTTGGCTGAACAGAGCCAGCCGCAGTTCCGCGTCCGGGTCGAGAAGGATGTGCCATCGAAAACCCGCGACGGCCTCACCCTTCGAGCCGACGTCTATCGTCCCGACAGCGATGGACGTTTCCCGGTCCTGCTCTCGCGCCTGCCCTATGACAAGAACCTGCGCGCCCGCCCCGGCGATATCGATTTCTTCGTGGAGCGCGGCTACGTCGTCATCATGCAGGATGTACGCGGCCGTTTCGCCTCCGACGGCGACGAATACTATCCGCTCATCTGGGAAGGGGTAGACGGCTACGATGCAGTCGAATGGGCTGCGGCGCAGCCCTGGTCAAACGGCCGGGTCGGCACGATGGGCCAGTCTTATCTCGGCATCACGCAGTATCTGCTCGCTCCGACCCGCCCGCCGCACCTGGTGACCTGCTTCCCGGTTTCGTGCCCGGGTGATTTCCAGCAGAACTTCGCCTATCACACCGGCGGAGCGCTGGAGCTCGGCTGGCGCATTCCCAACATTATCTTTATGGCACGCAATACGGCTGAGCGGCTCGGACGCCTCGATGTGATCGAGCCCGTCGAACGCGAGCTCGCCGAGGTTAAGAACGTGCTCGCCCGTCCGCTGACGGACCCGGCCTATCGGCGCCTGCCGCTGATGTACTGGGCCGATGCGCTGCGGCCGATCGCGCCCTACCTTACCGATTACCTGCGCCATCCCGAGGACGGGCCCTTCTGGTGGTCGATGAACGTGACGCGCCAGGCCTACAACGTGAACGTGCCGATGTATCACGTGACCTCATGGTACGACTTCGTACAGTGGGGCACGCTGGCCCAATACCAAGCGGTGCGCGACCAGGGGATGACGCCGGAGGCACGCACCAATCAGCGGCTCCTGATCGGTCCATGGGCGCATATCTTTCCATACACCGTGCCGACTTCGCGCGGCACCGGCGATATCGATTTCGGCGCGGCTGCCAAAATCGAGCTGCATGAAATTCAGCTCCGATGGTTCGACCACTGGCTCAAAGGGATGCGCAGCGGAATCCTCGAGGAGCCGCCGGTCAGGATCTTCGTGATGGGCGAGAATTCCTGGCGCGACGAGCAGGAATGGCCGCTGGCGCGCACACGCTATACGCCCTGGTATCTGCACAGCAGCGGCGGCGCCAACAGCGCGGGCGGCGACGGCCGACTCAGTCCGCAGGCACCAGCCGACGAGCCGGCCGACCACTTCGTCTATGATCCGGATAATCCGGTGCCGACCTGCGGCGGTAATACGCTGATTATCTCGACCGGCGTGCAGGACCAGCGACCGATCGAGGCGCGGCCCGATGTGCTCGTCTACACCAGCGATCCTCTGAGCGCGCCGCTGGAGGTGACCGGCCCGGTGGTCGTCAAGCTCTTCGCGGCGAGCAGTGCGCCCGATACCGACTTCACCGCCAAGCTGGTCGATGTGCGGCCCGACGGCTACGCGCAGAACCTGGCCGACGGGATTATTCGCGCCCGCTACCGGGAATCGATCCTGCAGCCTAAGCCACTCACGCCCGGCACGGTTTACGAGTTCACCATCGACTTGTGGGCGATCGGTCACGTCTTTTTCGCGGGCCATCGGATTCGGCTCGATCTCGCGTCGAGCAACTTCCCGCGCTTCGATCGGAACCTGAACACCGGCGAGGACCAGGCGACCGGCACGCGCCGGCAAAGCGCCGAGCAGACGATCTTCCACGACCCGCCCCGCGCCTCGCGTGTTATTTTGCCGATCATTCCGCGCTAGGCGGCGGCCCTAGCTTGGCAGCGCTGACCAGCGGAGAATCGCAATGTCGCGGTTACCGGACGACGCGAGCGATGATGGTTAACGAACATCTGAACTGAACGAGACCCAAAACCAAGATGATGCTTTAGGGGGGATGTGATGCAGCTTGATGGATTCAACCCATTCTACTGGCTATTTGCGATTGCACTGGCAGGATGCGCTAGCGCCTCGGTCTCACAGCAATCGCAAAGCGCTCCTATCGTCAACAATCGGCCTAATCAGATCGTCGTCTATCCGTTTGCGGTCGACAGCGCCGATGTGACGTTAAATCAGAGCATCATTCAACGAGCCTACCGCAGCATGTCCGATCAAAACGAATCAGCGGACCAGGCAAAGCTCGCACACGATACTGCGCAGAGTATCTGCGATGAAGTAGTCGGTACTTTGAACAAAAACGGCTACAGCGCGATCTGCCAGCAGCGCGGCACGCAATCGTCCGGCACCAACATAGTGATCGTCGATGGGAATTTTACCAACATCAGCGAAGGCAACCGTCTGCGGCGACTGGTGATCGGATTTGGCGCCGGCGCCTCTGTACTCGATACCGATGTCAACGTTTTTCAGACCACCGGACTGGGAACGCGTCAGATTCTCAATTTCAATACGCACGCCGATAGCGGAAAGATGCCCGGCGCGGCGGTGACCGGCGGGGCCGGCGCGGCAGCCGGCGGATCTGCAGCGGTAATAGTAGGTGCCAACGCTGCGATGAGTGGTGCGAAGAGTTACACCTCTGCCACCGGCTACCTGGCCGACAAGACCGCCGAACAAATTGTACAGACCATCACGCAGTACTACGCGCAACAGGGTTGGACGCCATCCTAATCGACCGAAAGATTCCGCACTGTCTTTTCGGCAAAATCGCTCGGCCCTGTGACGCTCGTATTCGCACGCCAGGGATAGTATGTGCCGTTCGGTTTTTATCGGACCGGAGCTCTTGTAAATTCGGCACAATAGCTATCCCTGAAGCGTGCGATGCTCCGCTCGCTGATTCGCGTCGACCTGAAACTACCGCGATCCGGTAGTGCCGTTGCCGCCAGCAGGAGCCATACCCGACGGATTCGCCGGCGCACTATTGTTGCTGCCAGTCATACCGCCGTTCGCCGGATTGTTTGGGACCGTCGAGCCCGATGCGCCAGGATCCGCCGGATTAGCCGACGCTCCGGGTTCGGAAGGAACAGCCGGATTCCCCAAGGAAGAACCCGTGGATGGACTGCCCATCGACGGATTCGTGGTCGATGGGTTCGCGGGATTGGCCATCGACGCACCGCCGCCGTTCATGCTGCCATTACCCATCGCACCGCTGCTTCCGCCGCCCGCCGTTCCGCCACCCGCCCCCTGCGCAAAGGCCGGTACGAACGCGCCGAGCGATAGGATGAAGAATCCGCCTGCGAGCAACCTGGACAAACACAAATACTTAATCATTCCATTAACCCCTGAAGTTTGAAGAAGGTAAAAGACGAATGAATACCGAGGGCAGCATTTTCCACCCTCGGTACTCGCCTATACGTCAACGCCAGTTCGGAAGGCGGCTTTCGAGCCGCCTTCGGTTAGACCCGAGCGCTTATTTGTGCCGTGGATGTGCCTGACCAGGATGCGAATCTTGCTGCCGATGCGAATGGTTATCGGGCTTCGCCGCGCCGTGTCCCAAATCGTGATCGCTGCGAGATGACCCCCGATCTTCCCGATTTTCCCGCAGCTTGTCGGAGGATTCGTCGTGGTCGCGTGAATGCTGTCCCTGCCTGGAGGGATCGTGCTTCTTTTCCTCGTAACGATCGCCGCCAGCCGGGCCGCCCATCGCTCCGCGATTTTTAGGGTCGGTTTCTTTCTGCTGCATAAAACTACCTCTGATATATTCGAAGCAGGAGAATGACTCGCCATATCTGATGCTTCGTCAGGAGTAGGTTGTGCAAGCCGGATACCACTTCGAAGGCCACGCATAAGGCCGAGATTTCAAACTCCGGTATCACTGAGAGGTATCCTTTTTACAGGATTAGTGGATTCCGGCAGGAACTAAGCGATTTTCTTCTTCCCTTCTGTCCTCGAACTATAGTCATTCAGATAGTCAATTTTCCTTTCAGGCTGGTATGAGATGATTCACCATTCGGATTTTCTCAAACATCTGGAAAGCGATAGTGTTGCCGCAATGCTCACCCAGGTTGGACGCGAACACCGTCCCCAGCAGCGAGAAAAATCAGATGGCGCGGTGGAGCAAGCATTCCGTCCGCCGGGCGCGGTTCGTATCCGAATCACACCCGTATCATCAGCGGGTATCAGCTCGTAAGGGTTGCCATCGGCAAGATGCGGCTGCAGCGTGATGGGCGGGAGTCTTGCTGCCGACCTCCTGAGGACCCGATTCGTAGCCCTTCATTGAACTCAGCGTCGATACCAATGTTCCGCATTAACAACGCGACGGGCGCAGGATTCGTTGCCAGAACATATATTTTCCGAGTCGGTATTTTTTTCAGGGTACCAATTGCTCGTTCTCCGGGTCGGATATGAATCACAACGATTCTGCTGGATGGCACGAACTTGGCTTTACATAATCGGCATGACTTCTAGAATTCGCCGTTATTCGATCGGCATAATGTTGGCCGCAATGTTGTTTTCCACCCCCGGATGCTCTCTTCTGGCCGGTGGCGGGACGGGCGCTGGTGTCGGATATATCGCTGGAAAA
>DATJRJ010000133.1:0-15530 GCA_035504735.1 Binataceae bacterium (SeqCode) | reverse complement strand
GTTGAGGTCTCAGGGCCGCTGAACCAGTATACGGCATCCCGCTGAGAGGCTCGGCAGGTATCTGCCGAGCCTCTCGCTATTTCCGGAGCTGACATTTTGGGGCGACGGCGATCGGCCGATGCGTTGCGCAATGGCAATGGTTGCTGGATGATTTTCGGTCTATGAATGCACCAAGCCAGCCCCGAAATCTCCATCGCACCGGCTCGCCGGAATAGATCATGATTCCAGCCTGGCTCTCATTGCTTGACGCCGTGCTCGCGGTAATGTTCGTCGCGTTCGGCATTGCCGGGGCGCACTTCGAGCTGATACCCCCACTGTTCGGCTTCCAGCTCTTCGTCCTGGGCATGCTGCTGGCAGCCCTCGGCTTTTTCGTCGGCCTGATCGGAATCTTGCGCACCCGGGACCCCGCGTTTCGCACCGGCCGCCGCGCGGCGTTGATCGGAGTGCTGATCGGCCTGGCGATCGTGCTGCCGACCGCCACAATACTCGTGCGCAGTCGCGACTTTCCGTTGCTCAATGACGTCACGACCGATTTCGCCGATCCACCGGCCTTCATGCACGCCGGGCTGCTGGAAGAAAATCAAAATCGCAATCTGGGCTACGATCGCGCGCGCTGCGAGCCGTTACAGAAGGCCGCCTACCGGACCATCGCACCGCTGGCCACGCCCGCTTCGCCGGCGGTGGCCTTCCAGCGCGTCAAGGTCGTCGCGGCCAGGATGCCGGATTGGCGGGTTATCTATGTCGATCCGCAACGGCTCGCCCTCGAAGGCATAGCCGCCTCCGGGCTATTCCGCTTCAGAGAGGATTTCGTAATTGAAGTGCGGCCGGGCGCGGACGGCGGCAGCCTGATCGAGATGCGCTCGAAGTCGCGCGGCGAAATCAGCGATTTCGGCGCCAACGCCGCCCAGATCCACGCTTTTTTCGCAATGCTCGCAAGACAACTGCCCGCGCCGAAGCCCGCTTGAGCTCAACCGCGTTTGCCGCAGGCGGTTCTAGAGTGAGCGAAGGAAAAAAGATCGTAATCCTTCGCTACGCTCAGGATAACGAAACCAGGTTGTCATTCTGAGCGCAGGCTACCCCTTCGATGAACGCAGGGCAGGCTCAGCGAAGAATCCCGGATCATTTCCGGCGCACTCCAGCGTTGTTCAGCCGGACTGTCGCGCGGGCACGGTCACCGCTATGATCACTCTCGACTATGATCGCGATCGTGGATTATGGGGCTGGCAATCTGGCCAGCGTGGCGCGCGCCCTCGAACATCTCGGCCATCGCTGCGAAATCACCGATCGGGCCGAACGGATTCGCGCCGCCGAACGCGTCATCCTGCCCGGCGTCGGGGCGGCCGGCGCGACCATGGCAAATCTTGAACGGCTCGGCTTGGTTGAGGTGATTCGCGACCAGGTGATCCGTGCCGACCGGCCCTTCCTCGGCATCTGCATCGGTATCCAGGTGCTGCTCGATCGCAGCGACGAGGACGACGCGCGCTGTCTCGGCGTGGTTGCCGGCAGCGTCCGGCGTTTTCCCACCATCGTCGACGGACGGCCGCTCAAGGTGCCGCAGATCGGATGGAACCGCGTGCGGCAGCGCCGGGCGCATCCGATTTTCGAGGGCATCCCGAATCCCAGTCATTTCTATTTCGTAAATTCCTATTACCCGGTGCCCGCCGATCCGTCGCTGGTGATCGCGATCAGCGATTACGGCGTCGAATTCTGCGCCGCCTTGGCGGCCGGTAACCTGGTCGCCACCCAGTTCCATCTAGAAAAGAGCGGCGCAGTCGGTCTGCGGATGCTCGATAACTTTTGCCGGATGAAGGCCTGACGATGCTCGCCAAGCGCATCATTCCGTGCCTCGACGTGCGCGCCGGCAAGGTCACCAAGGGCGTACAGTTTCTGGCCAACATCGATGTCGGTGACCCGGTCGCGATGGCGCACTACTACTACGAGGAAGGCGCCGACGAGCTGGTCTTTTACGATATCACGGCCTCCAATGAGCGGCGCGCAATCATGATCGACGTGGTACGCGCGGTGGCGCGTGAAATTTTTATCCCGTTCAGTGTCGGCGGCGGCTTGCGCACGCTCGAGGAGATGCGCGCGGTGCTGCTGGCGGGCGCCGAAAAAGTCTCGATCGATTCCGGCGCTGTGCGCAATCCCGCACTCATTACCGAAGGAGCGCGCGCCTTCGGCAGCCAGTGCGTAGTGCTCTCGATGCAGGTGAAGCGGACCGCCGATGTGCGATGCCCGAGCGGCTGCGAGGTGATGATCGACGGCGGCCGCATGCCCACCGGCCGCGACGCACTCCAATGGGCGCGCGAGGGCGAACAGCTCGGCGCCGGCGAGCTCTGTATCAACTCGATCGATCGCGACGGCACTCGGCTCGGCTACGATCTTGAAATCACCCGGCGCATCAGCGAAGCGGTCTCGATACCGGTTATCGCCTCCGGCGGCGCCGGCGAGCCGCGTCATCTGCTGGACGCCTTCACAGGCGGGCTGGCGGACGCCGCCATCGTCGCTTCGATCGTTCACTACGGCGAGCATCCGATTCCCCAGCTCAAACGCTATCTGCGTGACAACGGGGTCGAGATGCGCGAGGCGGTGAGTCTTTAAAAGGAGCGGCCGGTGAAAATCGCACTGGTGGTCTCGGATTTCAACATCGATGTGACTGCGCCGATGCTCGAGCGCGCGCGCCGCCACGCCGAATCCCTGGGCGTCGAGGTGAGCCAGGTGGTGCACGTGCCGGGCGTGTTCGACATGCCACTGATGATCCGCAAGATGCTCCAGCGCGACGACGTCGACGGGGTGGCGATAATCGGTGCGGTGATCAAAGGCGAGACGCTGCATGATGAGTTGATCTGCGGCGTCACGGCGCGGCTCGCCGCCGAACTGTCGCTGCAGTTCGACAAACCGGTCGGTCTCGGTGTCACTGGTCCCGGGATGACGCTCATGCAGGCGATGGAGCGCCTGGACAACGCGAAGAACGCGGTTGAGTCGGTGTTCAGGATGTGGCGGGCGCTCAAGCCGCCGGATTAATTCACCGATGTGTTAATAGTTCTCGCGCGCGAACGTTGAGGCGCGACGCATCAGTTTCTATACTCGGCGGCGGTGGGATGATGGAAGGGAGTGGGGGCGTTCGCGAGCAGACGTTTTCGACGCGCGCAGCCGCGCGTATCATCGCGGTTTCGCCACATCGGATCCGTTACTGGGTCAAGCATCGGCTGGTCCGTCCGGTCACCCGGCGCGGGCATCGTTATCGCTTCGCCTTTGGCGACCTGCTGCTGCTACGGCTCACCAAGGAACTGCTACCCACTCGCCATCATCTGGGACCGGTGCAGCGCTGCCTGGCGCGGCTGCATGGCTTGCTGGATTCGTCGCGCCCGCTGACGGCGCTCAAGCTGGTCAACGACGATGGCCGGATCGTAGTGCACGAAGGCGCGCAGCGGTTCGATGCCGAGAGCGGCCAGATGCTGCTCGATTTCGCACCGCAAGCCCCCGGCAAAATCGACGAGCGCTTCGGGCCGGCGCGTGTCCAGGAGCGGTTCGAGGAGGCCCAGCGCATCGCCGACGAAGATCCGCTCAAGGCCTTGCAGCTTTATGCCGACGTGCTGGGACGCGAGCCGCGTAACTTCGAGGCCCATATGCAGGTCGCCGCGCTGCTCGAGGACCAGGGCGACTTGAGCGGCGCGATGCGCCATCTGCTGGGCGCTGCGGCCAGTGTGCCGACCAACGCCGCGGTGCATCTCAAACTCGGCCTCATCTACCGCAAACGCGAAGAGTTCGAAGCCGCGGCACGCAGCCTGCTCCGGGCGCTCGATTGCGACCCCTCTTCGATCGACGCCCATCGCAACCTGGCCGAGATCTACGAGCGGCTAGGGCGTCCACGCGAATCCTTGCGCCACATGAGCGCCGCGCATCGCCTGAGCCGCGGCGAGTAGGCGTGTGTTGAATCCAGCGAAGCTCGGGCGATAAGCTCAAGGCGTGAGTTCATCACGCGCGCTCAAACAGGTCGATTTGTTGCGCCATGAGCTGAAGGCCCTGCGCTACATTCTGGAAAATTTCCATAGCGGGAAGATCGCGCCCACAGAGTTGCCGCCGGCCGAAGATTTTATGTCTGCGCAAGGTCGGCAGATCTACGGCGTGATCGTCGGCGCTGCGAGCCGCGCTTCGGCCGAAAGCGAGCTTTTGCGGCTCGATCTCGAGGATGTCGATATTGGATCGTTCCTGCGGCTTTCGGGTGGACATTATTACGGCTATCCCGATCTGGTCAGGCAGCGCGCGGCCGCGATCCGCAGCGGCGCGCTCAAGGTCGAAGCGGCTTGAACGCAGCCGCCGCCAGAGAGCTGCATCTGTTGCTCGACGGCGATGGCGCGTTGATCGTTTTCCAGGAAAAAGGCAGCTCGTGGGCGGGCGTGCTCGCTTTCACCAGCGAGGACAAGGCGCGCGATTTCCTGGCTGTCAGTCATCTTGAGGCCAGCGAGATTGCGTCGATCGACGGCGACGATGCGGAAAATGTCGCGGCCCTGGTCGGCAGCGTCAAGCGGCGTGCGGTCCGCTACCTGCTGCTCGATCTCGACTATCGGACCGGGCACTGCATCCAGGTCGAATTCGAAGGCGACAAGTTGGGTCACGAGCGCGAGCGCCATTTGAGCCCCCGCCCGCACGAGTGAGCTGCGGTGAGCACGGCGCTCGGAATCGAACAGGTCGAGCAGGCGCGGCGACGGCTTAAGGATGTCGCCAAGCCCACCCCGCTTATCCGCAGCGCGACGCTGGAGCGGATGCTGGGAACGGAAATCTGGCTCAAGCCTGAGAATCTTCAGAAAACCGGATCGTTCAAGATTCGCGGCGCCTACAACCGGATCGCGGCGCTGCAACCCGCCGAATCGGCGCGCGGGGTGATCGCGGCCTCGGCCGGAAATCACGGGCAGGCGCTCGCCTGGGCCGCGACCCGCGCCGGCGTGCGCGCTACGATCGTGATGCCGACGACCGGCGCGATCGCCAAGATCGACGCAACCCGCAGCTACGGCCAGGAGGTGGTGCTGGCCGGCGCCGACTACCAGCAGGCGCGCCAAGCCGCCGAAGAGCTTCGCGCGCGCAGCGGGGCGCTATTCGTCGACGCCTACGACGACCCGTTCGTTATCGCCGGCCAGGGGACGATCGGGATCGAGATCGCCGAAGCATGCCGGCCCGACGTCGTGTTGGTGCCGGTCGGGGGCGGCGGACTGATCGCCGGGATGGCGCTGGCTCTCGAAGCCCGCGTCCCGGACGCCGAGTTGATCGGCGTCGAGGCCGCAGGTTCGCCGCAATTGAGCGTGAGCCTCGGCCGCGGCGCGCCCGCTACGATTCCGAATCCGGTCGATACCATTGCTGACGGCCTCGCGACGGGCGCCCTCGGCAAGTTGCCATTCGAGATTCTCAAGCATCGCTTGCGTCGTACCGTCACCGTCAACGATTTCGAGATCGGTGAGGCGGTGTTACTGATGCTCGAGCGGCTCAAGCTGCTGGCCGAGGGCGCCGGGGCGGCGGCGCTCGCCGGCGCGTTGAAACTCAAGGACGAACTCGCGGGTAAGCGCGTCGTGATCGTGATCACGGGCGGCAATATCGATATCAATCTGCTCGACAGTATTATCGCTCACGGTCTCGCCAAGCTCGGTCGGATGATGCGCTTCGCGCTCGATATCCATGACCGGCCGGGCGAGCTGGCGAAACTGCTGACGCTGGTCGGCGGCACCGGCGCCAACGTCCGCACGATCGAACACAGCCGTTCGCGCCGCGATATCCCGATCGGATGGACGCGCGTGATGCTGGAGCTCGAGACGCGCGGCCCCGAGCACATCGAGGCGGTGCTGCGCGAGTTGCGCGAGCATCGCTATCAGCCCATCTCTGAGCCCGGCAGTTGAGAACGCAATATTGACTGGGTCATCGAGCTTGGTGAAGCAGTTCGCAGTGCCAGGAACGGACGAGAGATAAGTTAGCAGCTAAATCGGCGGAGAAGCGCATCTTTGGCGATAAGAGTGTGGAGATTGAGAGACACTTTTGTTGCCTTACTGCTACAAAACTGAAATCCGCAAGCATAAAGGACTCGAATTAACGCGCCTTTCGGCGGGCCTTCGCCCTCGGCTCGCATCGGCAAGCGAGGCGGAATACTCGGCGCTTTTTCTGATCAATCCGCTGTCAAATAAATTGGAAAGTGCTAGCATCCAGTCGCTTGCCCGCTGGTTAGCAGGATAGAGTAGTAGACGCCACTCGATGGCACGGCAATTGGATTAGGACGTGGGAGCTGGGGAGACCAAACCGATCGTACGTTCTAGGGGAATGGATGCCGAGCGACGAAGAACATCTTCCAGACTCCGGGGCGCGGATTTTCCTGGTTGAAGACAACGCCGAGCACGTCTTCATCGCGCTTACCGTGATTAGACAGATTCTCGGGGAGGCCAGCGAGGTCATCATCGCGGAGAACGCCGACGAGGCGTTCGAGCTGATCACGCACTTCACCGATCAGGATCGTCCGGATTTGATCCTTGTCGACCTGCGCCTGCCGGATAATGGTGGGTTCTCCGTGCTCTCGGCCGCGCGCGCGCACGAGGCCTGCGCACACATCCCGATGTTCGTAATCACCAGCTCGATGTACGATCGCGATATCGCACAGAGCTACGAGCTCGGCGCCTCAGCGGTACTGTGCAAGCCGCTGTCGCGCGCCCGGCTCAAGGAAGAGCTCGCCCGCATCGGAATTCCCGGCACGCTCCCGTCGCTCTAGCGGACCAACGTAGCAGCGCCTTCGATGCGACGGCGCTGCGGTCAGCGCCTGCGCGCCACACGGGTTCTCGGCCATCGCGCCGCTATGCTACTGTCGTCTCGCGAACTGAAGTTCGGCGGTCATCCATGAAAATCGGGATATTCTACGAGCTCCAACTGCCGCGCCCTTGGAAGCCCGATTCGGAACTAAAGCTCTTTCAAGATTCACTCGCGCAGGTCGAGCTCGCGGATCGGCTCGGCTTCGATTATGTCTGGGCGGTCGAGCATCACTTTCTCGAGGAATATGCGCATTGCTCGGCGCCCGAGGTTTTTCTCGCCGCCTGCAGCCAGCGCACGCGCCACATCCGGCTTGGCCACGGTGTGGTTCTGATGCCGCCCGGCTACAATCATCCGGCGCGCGTCGCCGAGCGGATCGCGACGCTCGATCTGGTCAGCAACGGCCGGGTCGAGTTCGGCACCGGCGAATCCTCATCGGAGGCCGAGCTGGGCGGCTTCGGTATCGCGCGCGGCAACAAGCGTGCGATGTGGCAGGAAGCGCTGGAGGCGACCTGCCGCATGATGGCCGAGGAACCGTTTAGGGGCCACGCCGGCCAGTATTTCCAGATGCCGGTGCGCAACGTGGTGCCCAAACCCGTACAGAAGCCGCATCCGCCGGTCTGGGTCGCTTGCTCGCGGCGCGAGACGATTCATCTCGCCGCGCAGCTCGGCGTCGGCGCGCTCAGTTTCACCTTCATGTCGCCCGATGAAGCGCGCCAGTGGGCCGCTGACTACTACGCGACGCTGGAGAATGAGTCCGTCCCGATTGCGGCGGCGGTAAATCCCAACCTCGCGATCATCACCGGCTTCATGTGCGATCGTGATGCGGCACGCGCGCGCACCACGGCGGAGGATGGGCTCCGATTTTTCGCTTACGCGTTAGGCCATTACTATCTTTTCGGCCGTCACGAGCCCGCCCGTACCGATATCTGGAAGAACTATCGCGCTAATCCGCTGAGCCTGCCGATTATCGATGGCGCCACGAGCTGCGTCGGGACCCCCGACCAGGTCCGCAAAAGCTTGTGCGCCTTCGAGGATGCTGGCATCGACCAGGTCGTGCTGGTGTCGCAGGCCGGCAACAACAGTCACGAAGATATCTGCGCGTCGCTCGAACTGGTGGCGCGCGAGGTGTTGCCGGAATTCCAGGACCGCGATCGCCAACGCGCGAAGCTGAAGGCCGAGCGGATGGCGCCGATTATCGAGCGGGCGATGAAGCGCAAGCCCGCGCCGAAGATCGCCGATGAGGGTCCCACCACCATCCAGGCGGGCGCCCTGCCCTGACCGAACAGCATGCTAGGCGCGACGATCCGCGTCTGTTAGATTTTTCATTAGCTGCAATCCGATGGCTCTGCTCAAAATTCGCAAGTTTCCCGATGCCGTCCTCAAGCAGCCGGCCGAGCCGGTTGCCGAGATGGACGGCCGGCTCAACAGCTTCATCGATAGCATGGTGCAGACGATGTACGCGGCGCCCGGCGTGGGTCTGGCGGCGCCGCAGGTCGGCGACTCGCGTCGGATAATCGTGCTTGACACCGATCACGAACATCCGGGCACGCGCCTGCTCAAGCTGATCAACCCGGAAATCGCCGCAGCCGAAGGCTCCGTCATCTGGGAGGAAGGCTGCCTCTCGGTGATCGACTTCACCGCCGACGTCAAACGCGCAGCCCAGGTGATGGTCCGCGCCTGGACTCCTGAGCAGAAGCAGATCGAGATCGAGGCCGATGACCTGCTCGCGGTCGCACTGCAGCACGAAATCGATCATCTCGACGGCAAATTGTTCATCGATCGCATCAGCCGTATCAAGCGCGAGCTCTATCGCCGTCGGCTTGCCAAGCTCATCAAGGAGGGCAAAGCCGATGAGCAGCGGCCCTCCAGAGTCCAGATCTAGGCCCGCGAAGACGCCGCTGCGCGTCGCCTTCATGGGCACGCCGCCGCTGGCGGCGCATATTCTCAAGCGATTGATCGATGCGCCGGACGCCCTCTTGCGTTTGGTCGGCGTGATCACCCAGCCCGATCAGCCGCGCGATCGAGGCCTCAGGCGCGAACCCAGCGCCGTGGCGACGGTCGCTGAACGCGCGGGTCTTCCGCTCCTGAAGCCGGCGAAAATTCGCACGCCGGAATTCCTTGCCCAGCTCGCCGCGATGGAACCCGATCTGATCTTGGTCGCGGCCTATGGCCGGATGCTTCCCAATACGGTACTCGAGGCCGCGCGCCTCGCACCGATTAACGTCCACGCCTCACTCCTGCCGCGTCATCGTGGCGCCGCGCCGGTGGAAGGCGCGATTCTCGCCGGCGATCGCGAGACCGGCGTGACCATCATGCGGATTACCGAGCGGCTCGACGCCGGCCCGATCCTGCTTATACGTGCGATACCGATCGCCACCGATGATACTCAGGCGACGCTCAAGATGAAGCTCGCCGACCTCGGCGCGGCAGCACTGCTCGACGCGATCGACAAGCTGGCGCGCGGTGAAATCACCGAGTCGCCGCAGGACGAGACGCTCGCAACCTATACTCGGCCAGTGGAGAAAAAGGACGCGATCGTCGACTGGCGCGCGGACGCCGCGCAGATCGAACGGACGGTGCGCGCCTTCGACCCCTGGCCGATTGCGCGTACCACGCTGCGTGGCGAGCCGCTCCTGATACATCGCGCCACGATCGCCGATCGCGACGCCGGCGGCGCGGAGCCCGGCACGATCATCGATCTCAATCCTGCTCCGGTTGTCGAATGCGGTCGCGGACAACTCGTTTTGCTCGAGGTGCAGGCGTCGGGGCGCAAACGCATGGCGGGCGCAGACTTTATCCGCGGCCGCCGGATTGCGATCGGCGAGCGGCTCGGCACATGAGCAACTCGGCCAAGCATCGGCCGGCCACAACCGCTCGCGGGCGCGGCGACGGGGTGGGACTCGGCGCGCGGCGCACCGCGATTCACATCCTGCGGCGGGTCGACGAAGAAGGCGCTTTCGCGGATGTCCTGCTCGGTCATCAACTCGACACTTTTGCGATCGCCGATCGCCGCCTGATTACCCGCCTGGTGCTGGGTACGCTCGCCTGGCGGGGCCGCCTCGACTATGAGCTTGACCGCTTTGTGAGCCGGCCATCCGCCGAGCTCGATCCGGCTTTACGCGCCATCCTTCACCTCGGCCTGTTCCAGCTTCGCTTCATGGATCGCGTGCCGGTTCATGCGATTGTCGATACCGCGGTCGAAATCGCCAAGGAGAATCCGCGCACACACAAAGCCGGCGGCTTGGTGAATGCGGTGTTGCGCCGGGCCTCGTCCTCGGCGATCGAATTGCCGGCGCGCGCGGCCGACGAGGCCGGTTATCTGGCGATCGCCTGGTCGCATCCGCGCTGGATGGTCGAGCGGTTCATCGAGTGGGTCGGGATCGCGGATGCCGAACGGCTGATGGCCGCCAACAACGAGGCGGCGCCGAACGTAATTCGTCTGAATCTCGCGCGCGGCACGCGCGCGGAATTGCTCGAGCGCCTGCGCGCGGACGGCTTAATGCCCGGCGCGGACGCCGGCTTGCCGGAGACCGTTCGGCTGGAAAGCGCGGCCGGCATCGGCGTCGACCACGCGGGAGGCCTCTATTATCCGCAATCAGAGGCCTCGCAATGGATGTGTCATCTTCTCGCACCGGCTCCGGGAGCAGTCGTGATTGATTGTGCCGCCGCGCCCGGTGGCAAGGCGGCGCATCTTGCCGAACTGATCGGCAGCGCCGGACTGGTGTTGGCGCTGGACTCGAATTTTTCGGGGTTAAGACGTGCGCGACAGACGGCGCAGGCGCTAGGCCATCGCAACCTCGAGCTGGCCTGCGCCGATTTGACTGAAGCAATTCCATTGCGCGAATCGCAGTTCGATTTCGTGCTGCTCGATGCGCCGTGCACGGGGCTCGGTACGCTTCGCGAGCATCCTGAAATCCGCTGGCGGCTGGGACCGGGCGATCCGGCGCGGCTGGCGGAACTGCAAGCGCGGATGCTCGCCGGAGCGGCGGCGCTGCTGCGGCCCGGCGGCGCGATGGTCTATTCGGTATGCAGCCTAGCTCCCGAGGAGGGAATCGGCGTGGTGCGCAAATTTCTCGCCCTTCATCCCGACTTCGCGATCGACCGCGCGCCGCACGTTCATCCTGCGATCGCGCCGGAGATACGGGAGGATGGAACGATGCTTACGCGGCCCGACCGCGGCGGTCGCGACGGCTTCTTCGCCGCGCGCATCATCCGCGAACGCTGAAGAATCGGCTCGTAGCCGATCGCGGTCACTTGCCGCATTTCCAGGTATTGCCCGACTTGCACACGGCCATCGAGCCCGCGCCGCTTCCGGTGCAGGTCGAAGCCATCGTGACTCCGTCGGCTACGCTCTTGCAGTCGCTACAATAGATTTCCTGGGGCGCGGTGCAAGTCGCCGGCAGGCTCGCATAAACCGTGGAGCCTTCGCTCATAAGACCAATCCCGTTGATGGAAATGTTTCCGTTCGAGAGCGTTGCGATGCCCGATGCGCTGAAGGCCCCCGCCACCTGGCTATCGCCGGTGGTGTCGACGACCGGGGCGGTGCTGCTGGTGACGGCCTGACCCTGGTCGAGCACCTGATAGGCCGGCGCGCCGCCGCTCATCACGGTCTGCGAGACGTTGCTCGCGAGCATTGAGAGGCCGCTGGTCGAGTCGCGATAGACATCGAAGCTCACACAGCCCGGGTAGTATGGCCATGAGATGACGTTGTAGTTGGTGGCAGTCAAACTCCCGGTCGTCACCGATTGACTGGTTGAGCCGGCCGCGGAAACCGCAGTGGTGCCGTTATTCGCGTCGTGACAGACCAGGTAATAGTTATGGGTCTGGCCGCCGTTCGCTCCCATCGAGGTGACGGTCGGTGCCGCGATCGTCCCGACCTTGGCGGTCGTCAGCCGACCGGTGGAATTCTGACCGCCCCAGATGGTCGGCGCCATCAGCGGACCGAGAATCTTCGAGGCGAACGTGGTCTGCGAGTTTGACGCGTTTCCGGTATCACTCAAACCGGTAGCGCCCTGAATCAGCACCGAGTAGTTTCCGGTGGAAGTATAGGGCGTGAAGATCCCAAACGGATCCGAGAAAGTATCGCCCAGGCTTATCAGTCGTCCGGAGTAACTGCGGTAGCCTACCGGCGAGCCAACATTAATCTTGAATATTTCGGCGGAGGTGCCCCAGGTCGTATTTGAGCTGGCGATCTGGCCTTTGCCGCTGACTACGAAAAAATTATCCGGCGCGATACTGCCGCTGTTGAAGTAACTGTTGTTTACGTAGGTGGTCAGGCCAAAGCCGCTGTCGTCATAAAACAAGCGCGCGAGCCCCTCGATATACCAGTTGTCGATTCTCAGGCGCTTGACCGTATTTGCGATGTGCACGCCGATCGTATTGCCGGCCGAACTTTCCACGCCGTCGAATATGGCCGATCCGACGGGCGTGCTCTGGACACCGCCGAGGTCGAAGAAATAATCCCAGGGGCCGTAGGAGATCAGGACGTTCTGGAAGCGCTCGTTATCGGTCTGGCCGGCGCCGCCGATATAAACCGCCGTATGGCCGCCATCGGCACCATTGCCGATGGTGATGTGATCGAAGCTCATGTTCTCGTCGTTGGCGGTGCCCAGGTTCGCGAGCCGGATCGGATTCGCCACGAAGCTGATCGTCATATCGCGCAGCGTGTCGTGAGTCGGCGTCACCGAGCCGGTGCCGAGATTGTCGATGTCGACCGCGACGGCCGGCGTCGCACCGCTCGCCGCGCTTAGATTGAGATTCTGGACCAGGCTCGAGGCAGTCTTGAACATCTGGAGCATCGTGCCGCCGAGACCGCCCGCCCAATCGAGAACCGTGGCGGCGCCGCCGACTCCGGCGCCGCCACGCAGGCGCATCCCGGATAGATCGTTGAGGTTGACCGTGGTCGCAATCGAATACTGCCCCGCCGGCACATAGACCGGTTCAGTGGCGGCCGCGGCGGCTGCGATCGCCGCGTTGAAAGCTGGCCCGTCGTCGTGAAGCATCACGAAGCCGCTGCCCGACACGGTGGCCGCAGTCGCCAGCGTGAACGACGTGCTGATGCAGGCCGCGCCGGGCGTCGAGGTCCCGCAGCTTGCGATCGAGGTGAGCAGCGGCTGCTTGACGATCGTCGGCATCGCGACGCTGCCGTTTGCCGCCGCGACATGAACTCCACCGGACGCATCGAGATACTGACCCTGAGCATTACCGATATCGAGATAGGTCTGAGTCGCCGACGATCCGTAAGTCGGAATTTCGCTGTAGAATCCCGGCGTGCAGCTACTGCCGGTACATCGTCCGATTAGGTCGGCGACGGTGTTCGACGGGTTCGTGATCGTCAGCAGGTTCGCATTACTCGGACTCAGCACTGCCGCGGCATTCGCCAGCGTCTGGATGCTGGAGCAGGTTCCGATGCCACCCTTCGCATCGACCGGACAGACCTCATACTGATAGGTGGTCGAGCAATTGGTATTAGCCAGACTCGAGTTGCTGAGAATGCCGAACGGCGTCCAGCGGATTCCGCCGGAGTCGGTTACGTAGTAATTGTTCCACGGGCCGCCGAGAAAAGACGGCGGTCCGAAGATCAGAGTCTTGAAGTCGGGCGCTGCGCCGCCCGGGACGGTCGGGGTCGTGACGGCCCAGGCGAAGAAGCCGTACCACTGGCCGTTGAGGTTCATCGCGATTTCGGAGCCGCCGCCATAGCTCGCGGTTGACGACCATTGAGGCAGGGTCGCGAGGCTATCGATCCAGCATCCGAGATTACCGCCGTTCGAGGTTCCGGGCTTGTTGTTGGTGGTCAGAACGCCGGAGCCGGTGTCCGGATAGGTCTCGCTCGCAAGCAGCAGCGACGGCGCGGTCAGCGCGCTGGCCGCACCGGCGCCATAAATAACGACGTTCTCGCCGACTGCAAAATCGTGCACCGCATCGAGCGTCACCGCGGTGGTGCCGTTGAGAGTCGCCTGTCCGGCTTGGAGGCTGGCGGTGGCGCCATACTTGGGATCGCGGACGTTGACCTCGCCATTGACCGAAAACTGCGCGATGTCGTGCTCGGCGTTGGTGTCTTTATTTACACTCAGCCCGCCCAGGCCATTGATCGAGAAACCGCCCGCCGAAAGGCTCTGTTCGAGGGTCGAATCTGAGCACGACCAGACGCCGCGCGCGCCCAGCGCGAAGGCTCCGCTGCCGCCGCCCGAACACGGCGTGGTGAACTGGCAATCGTTGCACAGCAGGATGAGTCCGTCCTGTTCGGCGGGCAGGGTCGCGAAGGGACGGCTGACAATCAGCGGCGAGATCGGCATCACGCCCGAGAAACGCGAGTTGATATCGCTGCGGAAATTAAAGCCCGCGCCCGGGCCGGTGTAGTTGGGGATGCCCTGATACTGCGCGCGGGCAGCGGGCGCCGCCAGCACGATCAGCGCGATCGTTAGGAGCGGCAGCCATCGCTTCGACATTTCTTTTTTACCGCAGCGTCCGCCGTCCGCGCTCGCGGACTAGCGGCCGAGAAGAGGGGTAACCCGTTCAGTCGTAACTGAATCGGAGATCGCAGTGATGATTCTGCGCAGTTACTACGGCCGGCGCGAGCAAGAATTGTGAAATAGTCATCAAGGACAATCGCTTCCGATCTGCGCGGTATTCTGAACCCGGCGCGCCGAGCCGGACAGCCTGAAATATTTCAGGCGCGCACAATCGTTGCCGATTTGCCGGCCGCCGTCACGGTACCGGCGGGAACAATCGCTCGGCGTTGACGTGATCGATCTTCGCCCGGTCCGCGTCCGGACACTGGAGCTGATCGAGCGCCTCGACCGTGCGCCGCGCCCATTGGCCGTAAGGATGATCGGTGCCGAACAGCAGATGGTCGGCGCCCATCGTTTCATAACACCAGCGCAGCGGGTCGGGTTGATGGACCACGGTGTCCATGTAAAGCGTCTTCAGGATGGCGGTGGGATCCTCGCCGCGCTGATGGGTGAGCATCGAACCCGCCAGCCGCGCCATCAGGTACGGCACGGCGCCGCCGACGTGCGGGATGATTACCGGGGCGGCCGAAAATTCGCTGAGGCGTCCCGAGACCGCCAGGCGCATCGCAACCAGCGTCGTATCGACGATAAACCCCAGCGCCGGGACCGGAATGATGTCGGCCAGGTAATTGCGATTCAGCGGCACAGTCGGATGGATGAAGATCGGCCGGCCGATCTCCGCCATCCGCGCGAACAGCGGCCGAAACTCGGGAGCGTCGAGCGGCTTGCCACGGATATTCGAGAATAACTGCAGGCCGCGGAACTTGAGCTCGCCGATACTGCGGTCGAGCTCCTTGAGCGAGGTATCGAGATCGCCGAAGCCGAGCGTCGCGTAGCCCCAGAAGCGATCGGGATGGGCCGCGATCAGCTCGGCCAGCAGATCGTTATGGAAGCGCGCGAGCTGATCGGCACGGCGCCCGCCGATCAGCTCGGGACCGGGCGCGGCGAGACTCAGCACCGCGACATCGATACCCAGGCTGTCCATCTCGCCGAGCTTGCGGTCCATGTCGAACATCGGCGGCGTCATCGGCAGCGTCAGCCCCTCGCAGCAGGTGCAGCGCCAAACGCCGTCGACCAAGCGCGCGTACGGAAACCGGCTGCGCTTCTCCAGCATGCGGGCAAACTTTTCCGACATGAAATGGCTGTGAACGTCGATTCTCATGGCAGCTTCCTCATCGTGAGAGCATGGTGGCGCTTCGATGCGCGCGATCGCGATCGCTTCTAGGTAACATACCG
>DATJRJ010000132.1:0-6371 GCA_035504735.1 Binataceae bacterium (SeqCode) | reverse complement strand
TCGAGCAGGTGCGAAAGCAGGTCATAGTGATCCGGTGGTCCCGTATGGAAGGGCCATCGCTAATCGGACAAAAGGTACGCCGGGGATAACAGGCTTATCTCCCCCAATAGTTCACATAGACGGGGAGGTTTGGCACCTCGACGTCGGCTCGTCACATCCTGGGGGTGGAGTAGCTCCCAAGGGTTCGGCTGTTCGCCGATTAAAGTGGCACGCGAGCTGGGTTCAGAACGTCGTGAGACAGTTCGGTCCCTATCCGCCGTGGGCGCAGGATACTTGAGGGGTGCTGTCCTTAGTACGAGAGGACCGGGACGGACGCACCGCTGGTGTACCGGTTGTGGCGCCAGCCGCATCGCCGGGTAGCCATGTGCGGACGGGATAACCGCTGAAAGCATATAAGCGGGAAGCCCACCCCAAGATTAGGTATCCCGATCGTAAGATCCTAAAGGCCCCTTCTAGACAAGGAGGTTGATAGGCCGGAGGTGGAAGCGCTGTAAGGCGTGGAGCTGACCGGTACTAATTGGCCGTGCGGCTTGACCACTAAATGCTTCAATCGCTGAGCAAAGATTGAAGCGGTCCGCGCCGCCCAATCGAGATCGATTCGCTTGAAGAGCCCTACGTTCAGTTGTCGAACATCTTAAGCCGCGCACCAAGCGCGCAAAGTTTCCGGTCGCAATGGCGGAGGGGAAACACCCGTTCCCATCCCGAACACGGCAGTTAAGCCCTCCAGCGCCGATGGTACTGTGGACGACGGCTTCATGGGAGAGTAGGACGCGGCCGGGAAATTACCAGCACACGGGCGGAGCATCGATCGATGCTCCGCCCGTTTCGTTTGCGCCCGAGCCGTTCATCTTGGGCGAGTCGCTCATCTTGCCGGATACGCAAAGACCGCGATCTTCTTCGAGGAGATCGGCATGCTTCGCTTCGCTCAGAATGACAACCGAGAGGGTGGCGGTGAGGCGCGGCTGCGGCCGTGAGCTACCTTCTGGCTGTCATCCTGAGCGTAGCGAATCTGCGAGCGGAGTCGAAGGATCTCGCGCGGTCTTCCGCGCGCCCTTTGCATCGGCGGCTTTCGCGCGGAATCTATGCGAAGCGATGGATTCTTTCTGAGAAGAAAGTCGCTGCTAACCCGGCGGTTGATTACCAAAACAAAAGAGGCGGTCCCGATTACGGGCCGCCTCCTCAAAGGAATGGCTTCGCGTTCCCCCTCAGTGCTTGGTCTCGATCCGCTTGCCGTAGGAGACTTCGCCTTTATCGACCCGCAGGCTGAAACCGCAATCCGGATTGGTACAGACCCAGGCTTTAAAAATCACCGAAGAGCCTTCCTGTCCATAGTCTGACAGGGGAATCAGCGTGCCATTGTTGCACTTCTGGCACTTCGGCAAATCCATCTACCACTCCTCCTTACCCCCGGCCCCGCGCGCGGCCGGTCCTGCTCCGAACGTATCCGACCGTCCACGCCAAATCAACGTGTCTAGACTCGCCGGGACATCGCGAGACGCTATCGGATCAACCGAAATTTCGCCCCCGGCCGGCGGATGCTAAGGTTGGCCGGCGATGGCCTCACAAGGACCAGCGTTTATCCTGCGCGAAGCCAATCCGCGCGACTGGCAGAGTATACTTCGCCTGGCCCGCGAGCTCGATTCGACCAATCTGCCGGTCAACGCGGTCGAGATGCGGGCCTTGCTCAAGCGCTCGGAACTCTCGTTTCGCGGCAAAATCCGCGATCGCAAGCGTTCGGTATACGTCTTCTGCGCGGAGGAAATCGCCACGGGCCGGGTGGCCGCCGCTTCGATGATCATCGGCCAGCACGGCACGCCCGCCTCGCCGCACTACTATCTCGAAGTCGACCACGATGAACGCTACTCCCATACCCTGAAAAAAATGTTCCGCCACGACTACCTGCGGCTGCGCCACTCGATGAACGGGCCGACCGAGATTGGCGGCCTGATCGTGACGTACGCGATGCGCGGCCATCCCGAGCGGCTCGGCAAGCAGATTTCATGGCTACGGTTTTTATATCTGGCACGCCATCCGCGCCGCTTTCAGCCGCGGCTGATTGCGGAAATCCTGCCGCCGCTCAATGCCGATCACAGCAATCCGTTCTGGGATCATTATGGACGTCGCGTCACGGGGCTGTCGTTCCGCGAGGCTGATCGCCTCTCCGCACGCGACAAGGAATTCATCCAAGCACTGTTTCCCGATGCGCCGCTCTATACCCTGCTATTGCCGGAAGAAGTCCGAAACTCGCTTGGCGCGATTGGTGAGGCCAGCCGGGGCGCGGTGCGCCTGCTGCAACAGGCCGGAATGAAGTTCCTGAATCACCTGGACCCCTTCGACGGTGGACCATATTACGGCGCTGAGACGGGGGAACTCGAACCGATTGGCGCATATCGGCGCCTGCATGCCGAAAGCGGAGAGCCGGGTGAAAGCGCGCGCCGTTTTCTGATCGGCTGCGAAGATAGGGCGCATGGTTTCCGTGCAGTTGCGGCGAGCGCGCGGGCTGACGGGACGACGCTGGTCGTCGAGCCGGAAGTGACCGACGCGTTGCACGTCGGCAATCACGCACTGGTCGATACGGTGCCGATCCCGTAAACGCTGGGCGGGCGCACGAAAGACGGCGCGAGATCCTTCGACTCCGCGCGCAGACTAGCTGCGATCAGGGTTAGCTGCGTAGCAGTGCGCGGTAGAAGCGCAGCGCGCCTTCGACCTGCGAAATCAGGTTGTATTCGTTCGGCGCATGGATTACGCCCGCCGAGGGGCCCGGCCCGAACACCACCGGATAGAGGCCGGCGGCGGCATAAGCGCCTGCTTCGGTACAACCGGTCTTCACCGCGGTTTTGATCGGAAGCCCGGCCGTGGCGAGCGCCGCGATTGCGAGCTCGACGGTCGCGCTGGTTTCCGGGCTGCGAAAGCCGGGGTTGGCCCGTTGCTCGAGGATAGAAACACTGACCCGCTCGGATAGATCGGTGGTCGCGCCTACGGCCTGATTTACGCCACCACGGATGGTATCGATCGACATCGCGGGCGGCGGTCGCAATTCGAATTCGAGCACGATCGAATTTTCGGTCGAGCGGATGAGGCCGGCATTCCAGGTCAGGGTCGGCGACGCGTAATCCGGCTCAGGCATACCGCTGCGGCGAGCGAATTCGGCGAGATGCCTGGTAAACGCCGCCAGCGCCGCGATCGCCTCGCGGGGGATCAGCTTCTCTACCGGATCTGCCGCCTCGATCTGCGCCGCCTTGGCGGCCAGCCCGGGCGCTTCGCCGATGAAGACCAGTTCGCATCGCGCCGCGACTTTGTTGACCGCGTCGCCGCCGCGGATCGAGGCGGCGAGCGGATGCGGATAATCTGCAATCGCGTCGAGCGCCATGACGATCGCGTTGAGTCCCAGCGCCGGAGTGCTCGAATGAGCGGAGCGGCCGGCGAAGAGCGCGCGCTGGGTGGCGGCCGGACGATCGAGAGCGACCGGCTCGAAGCGCAATTCGAGATGGAAGACGACCAGCCCCTTGTGCGCCGTGACGACCTCACCCATCGACGGCTCGCCGACGAAAGCCAGCGCGCCACGCGGCAGGATACCCGCGGCCGCGATTTCCCGCGCACCCACTAGGCCGTGTTCCTCGCCGAAGGTTGCTATCAGCCATACATCACGCTGCGGCCGTCCGACTTCCGCCAGGGCGGTCGCCTTGGCGACAAAATCGAGCTTGGTATCGGCTGCGCCGAGGCCGTAGATGCGATCGTCCTTGATGGCCGCGCGAAACGGATCGCCGGCGCATTCGGTCCACAACGAGCTATCGCCGGGCGGCACCGTATCGAGATGAGTATTCAGGACCAGCGGCGCGAGCGCGGAGTCCTTGCCTTTGACGGCCGCGATCAGATTGACCTGCGTATCGCCCTCGGCGGCTGACGGGATAAGGCGCGCCTCGATTCCTGCTGGCGCGAGCAGCTCTTCGGCGCAGAGCTTCGCGATCGGGCGCGTGCCCTCGGTGGTGACGCTCCGGCATGCAATCAGTCGCGCGCACCATTCAAGCAGTTTGCCGCGTTCCACAACGCCTCACAGGCATCGATCGAGAATCTCGAAAGCCTGGTCCAGTTCCGCGTCGGTCAGGTCGCCGGCCGGGAGGAACAGCCGGATACAGGCCGGCTCATGACCGCCATAATAGAGCACTAGTCCGGCGCGAAAACATTTGTCGATGAACGCGCGGGTGGCTTTGAGCGAGCCGCCGCCAACCCGAAACGCCAGCATCGCGCCTACGCCGTCAACCTCGGAGATCGCTCCGGGATGCTTGTGCAAGAGATTCTCCAGATGCGTGCGCGTCATGTGTTCGAGCTGGCGGATGCGCCCGGCCGGTCCCAGGTAGCCTTCGCCGGTCAGCTTCTCGATTATCCGTCGGCCCACCGCCATCGCTGCGGTCGCGCCGGAGAAGGTGCCCGAGACCAAACCCGGATCGGGCGCAAAGCTTTTGCGGAACATCACGGCGCTGCCCTGCAAGCATTTGCCGATCGTGATGATGTCGACATAGTCCGCCAGCTCGAGCAGATCGGTCGCGAACAATTCGCCGGTGCGGCCGAAGGTCTGCACTTCATCGGCCCAGATCGGAATCCCGGCGCGGCGGCATTCCTCGAAAATCGGCACGAAGAATTCGCGCGGCGCGGTGACGAAGCCGGCCTCGCCCTGCACCAGCTCGACGATCAGCGTTGCGATCGTATCGCCGTCGCGTCGAATCACCTCGCGAACCGCGGCGAGCGTCGTCTCGATCGAATCAGGCTGATGGCGATCGAAGAACGGCACCAGGTGGACCGGAAAACTCGCCGGCTGGCCGAGGCGGTAGTCGGGCCGGTCGGTGATCTCGGCCATCGCGCTCGTGCGTCCATGAAAGCATCCCTTGAACGCGATCACGCCGGCGCGGCCGTCGCGCTTCTGCCGCACGATCTTGAGCGCGTTCTCGTTCGCATCGGCGCCGGAAAGCGCGAGCCAGCAATGGTCCATCCCGCGCGGCGCATGCTTCATCAGCGCCTGCATCAACAGGAAGTACTCGCGGTTGAAGACCAGGTTCCCCTGCATCACGAGGTCGGAGGCCGCGGCGCGGAGCGCGGTTTCGATCAGGTCGAGATTGCCGTGGCCGAAGAGATGGACGCCGATACCGAGCGCGAAGTCGAGCACCCAGCGTCCGTCGGCGAGCATCGCGCGCGCTCCCCGGCCGACGCCAGAGCCGAGATAAGGATAGAAGGCCGGGCGTCCACGCAACGCGCCGAGTTCGCGAAGGTCGAGCGCCATCCGCTGCGGGCTGAGTGGCGCATCGCAGCCGTCCTGCGTGTCGCCGATCGCGTCGAGCATCAGGCGCAATCCCTGCTCGAATTTGATGCCGAAATCCATCGCCGATGCGGCGGCCGGCGTGGCCCGGCCGTTTGGAACGGTTTACTTAAGCGCGCGGATCGAAAAGCCGCGCTCGTTGTAACAGAGCTGCGAGCGCTTGCCCTGCAGCGTGGTTTCGAGCACGCATTCACGGCCCCATAGCCTTTGCAGATAGGCGAGGGTCTTCTCCGCGTATTCGAGATGGAGGTCGCGTCCGTCGTGGCTGTGCTTCAAGTAGAGGGTGTGATTGTGCCCGAAGTCCGCATCCTCGACCTTGATGACCGGGATGCTGTTAGTGCCGACACTGCGAATCAGCGTCTCCTTCACCTCGCGCCAGCCGTCGGGATCGGAAACTTTGTCGACCACCAGATCGCTGCCGCGCGCCTGATACTCGAACAGGTCCATATCGCGCATCAGGTCCTCAGTCAGGTAGCGACGGATGAACGAAGTGTCGCGCTCGACTTCGCGCGCCTCGAACAGCTTCTCCATCCCGCTCTTGGCCGGCGCACCGTCGCGCTTGATCTCTTCGGGCGTCGGCTCAGTGTAGCGGCGATAAAGGTCCTCCCAGATGCGGAAGCCGAGATGGTAAGGATTAAGCTGTCCCGGGATCGGACGAATCACCTGGTTGTGGCGCACGATAAATTCGAGATGGAGTCCCTGCTCGACGGCGAGCGATTCGACGATTTTCTTATGCCAGTAACTGGCCCAGCCCTCGTTCATGATCTTGGTTTCCATCATCGGGATGAAGTACTTGGCTTCCTCGTCGACGATGGTTAGCAGATCCTTTTCCCAGGCGGCTAGAAACGGATTGTTATCGCGGATGAAGAGCAGCAGGTCCTCATCGGGCTCCAGCGGCACCTTGTGAACGTCGGGCTCCTGGAACGGCTGCGGGCGATGGATTTTCTTGAACGGATCGTTCCGGGGCTGCGCGGCTTCGATCGCGCGGCGCACCTGCTCTTCGCGCGGGACCTTGCGGATCGCGAGGTTGCGGCGGCATTGCCATGACAGCGCATGGGCG
>DATJRJ010000131.1:0-3792 GCA_035504735.1 Binataceae bacterium (SeqCode) | reverse complement strand
GCCCGCCGCAAGCGTTCCCGGTCGTCAGTATAGATGCGGGCGTCGAGGCGAGCTCTGGAAATCGCGACATAACACATCCGGTCGTTGACCAGCTGGGCGCTGCGGCTCGAATCGATATTGACCAGAACGCGGTCCACGGTCGCGCCCTGGGCAGCGTGGGAAGTAGAGGCGTAGCCCAGGTCAACTTTGCGGGCCTCGGCGAGCGGCATCGATAGCTTGCGGCCTTTATCGAGCTGAACCTCGATCTGGTGCGGGTCGAGTTTGGTGATAGTGGCGTATTCGCCGTTGGCTATCCGGCGTTGGTTATCCGGCTCGCGCCATTGGAGGCGGTCGCCGACCGCGATGGTGCGCGACTCGGCACTGTAGGCCTGAACTCCCTTAAGTCTACTGGGGTCGAATTCGAGGCGGCGCCCGTTTTCGGCAGTCAGCGTGAGGCTCGTCTCGTTGACCGCGCTGACCGTGAGATAAGCGCCCTTGGGGATTTGCTGGCGTTTGCTCCCGCGCCGGAAGTAGAGCATGTCGCCCTCGTGGTAACTGTGAGCGTCCCTGAGCTGGGCGGGCGTCAGGTCGCGGCGAATCAGAAACTGGTGCTCCTGGCCAATGCCAGCGACATAGTTATGCGCCACGAGCGCCGACCGGATGGCGTTATTGATGGCCTTGCGTTCGTCGTTGGCCGGTGACACCACGAGGCAGCGTTGCCCGGCCTCGTAGGCCTGCAGGTAGTCGGCAGCGATTCGGTCGTAGCGTTTTGCCGTGTCTGGGATGGCGGTGACACGGTTCTGTTGGGTGAGGAGATCGATCGCCTCACCGATGCGCTCGGAGGCGGCCAGCTCGACCGCGCGCCGCAATTCCGGATCCTGCTGGCGTCTTATGGTGGTGAGCCGCGCTACGGCCAGGTTGTCGGCGAGAAACTGGCGCACGGGCGAGCCGGCTTCGATCGCGAGGTGCTGTTTCTGGTCGCCGACGAAAACGATGCGCTCGATGCCGCGTTGGTGCGCCAGCTTGAGCAGCGAGTTGACCGGCCGGGTGGCGAGCAAGCTCGATTCGTCAACGATCCATAGCTCGCTGCCGCTCTTGGGTGGCAGCGGCACGGCGAGAGCTTTGGCAATAGTGCGGCTTTCGATCCCGGCCTCGGCGAGCGCGTTGACGCTGCCGCTGGTGGTGCCGAAGCCGCGCACGGTCCACCCCTGAGTTTCGGCGAATTCCTTCACCGCACCGACGGTAGTGGTCTTGGTGGTTCCCGCGAGTCCCTCGATGGCGCTGGCCCATTTGGGCGTGGTGAGGGTGAGCAGTACGGCGTCTGCCTGATCAGACAGGAGCTTGCTCGCTGCGGTCCATGCTCGCACTGGCTGGGTGCCGATGGTCGAAATGCTGCCGTCGAGCGCGCTGCGCACCGGAATTCCGGTGATCGGCTGGCCGCGATTTATCTGGTCGCGGACCAGCGCCAGGTTCTCTCGTTCCAGGCGGATCATTTCGGCAGTGGTGAAACTTCCCAGCGGATGAAGGTGTGATTTCTCGGCGGCGATGAGTTCTCGCGCCGACCGCTGCTTTTCGATGCGTGCAGCGAGATGGTCGAGGTCGGTGGCGCCGACGCCGTTTCTTAAAGCTGTCGTCACGATTTCCCGGTAGTCAGGTACCGCGTGCCGATTGGTGGTGTGGGCCAGGGCAAATTGCAGCGAGCGTTCCGCCTGGGCCTCGGGAGCGATGGCGAAGCTCCGCGCGGGAGTTGTGGGCTGATGGTTCAGATTGATGCCGTGCCGGGCGGCGAGCGCCTCGCGCTCCACCTTCAGAGCCTCGGGGTCGTGTTGACGCTTGCTCTTGCGGGTCTCGATGATGATTTCGCGAGCTGCCCGGGCATTGGTGATGCCCCGTTCGGCTTTGAGCCGTTCGATATCCTGGCAGCGTTCCGAGAATGCTTCGATCTGTTCGCGGGTGTAGCCGGCCAGTTCGAAGCCGCCCCTGGGGCCGCGGGAGATTTGATAGCCGAGCTGCTGGACGTTGCGGGCGAGCTCGGACATGTAGACCCCGTCGGCAAAACCGCGCGCCTTGTAGATCTGCTCGGCATCGAGGCTGCGCCATTGGCCATCGGGCCGCCGAGTGAGGTTGGTAACGAAACTGTGATGGTGCAGTTGCGGCATGGGGCCGTGCTCGCCGTTGATGGATTCGCGCGCGTCGTAGTGTTCGAACACGACCGCACAGATGTTACTGGTCTGGACCCATTCGCTGCCGCCGTGCTGGCGGGCCAGCGCGCATCGTTCGGCCTCCTGCAGCGCGCGCAACGCGGCGTTGCGCGCGGCTTCGATCAGCCGGGCATCGCCGGCTACCAGCGCCTGGATGCTTACCGACTTCGGTGGCGAGAAGGTCAGGTCAAAGCCCGCCCGCGCTGCCGCGTCGGATCGGGAAGGGCCAGTTCGCAGCACGGCGCCGGAATTAGGATCGATGCCGTGGAGCAGCGCCTCGAACTGTTCCGCCGTGACGGGACCGGCGAGGCCGAGCGTCTCAGCGCCTTCACCTACGGCCTGGCCGATGGCCAAGGTGCCCGTTGGGGCGTAATACTCGCCGACGGCCGAGTAGTGTGCTCTGTAGTAGCTTCCGGCGTTCTCGACGGAGAGGGCGTCGCTTACGCTGACCATGGCTTACCCTCCGGTTGATGGCATCGCACGTGCCGTCATTTGTGCTGCGATCTCGTCGTCGTCCGGTTCGATGGTCGCCGCGACCGGCGGTTTAAAGCCACGTGGGATGAAAGCCGGATGCCGAACGGTGAGGTGAGACTCGGGAATCCGGATGGTGGTCCGGTGATGGCCGGCGACGCACAGATAGCCGGTGAAGGGCCGCAGCAGTTTGATTTCATCTGGCAGCACCAAGAGCTCGACGGAGCGCTGCGGTTGGAGGTTGATGCCTTCGCGGTAGGTGCTCAAACCGGCCAGCTGGGTCATCGAGAGCCGCTCGATCTCGTGGCTGCCGATCAGCTGGCTGGCCCATTTGGCGGTTTCGGTTTCGTCCACGCGCAAGATGACCTTGGTGCTGGGCGAGCTGGTCAGCGTGATGCAGCCTTCGCGGCCGTAGATGGCCTGGAGCTGGGAGACGTTTTGCAGGCCGAGCACGACGGCAAGCCCGCGCTTGCGCCCGCGGGTGAGCAGCTTTTCAATCTGTGGCTGGTGTCCGAGTGAGGCCAGTTCGTCAGCCATGACCCAGGTTTGATCGCTGTCGATCTCGGCGGTCATCAGCCAGCGCACCAGGCAATCCAGCCATAGCCCCTGCAGCACGCGGATGGCTTCGTTGATGTCCTCGCGCGACGGCAGGAAGATCCAGCCGCAGCGATGCTCGGCCCATTGGCGGGCGCTCCAGGCGCGGGTGTTCTCCTCCAGTTTGGGCAGATGGATGAAGCTCTTGATGGCGTTGGTCGCGGTGCCGAGAATGCCCGCGCCCTGATCGTGGGCTTCAGGATCGATCAGCGGGTAAGCGGATGTGCCTTTGAGCGCCTCGTGCAGTTCGCCGCGCGGCAGGCTTACGAGCTTGAGCAACTCGCCGGCGTCGCCGTGGTCGCGTACGACATGTAGAATCGCTTCGGCGACCGTGCGGGTTGAGTCCTGGAAGAATTTCTCGCTCTCGCTGCGCGGCCGGCCGCGAATGAGCGAGGCGGCCATGGCCGCGGCGTCGACGCTGAAGCTTTCCTCGCGCAGTTCCGACCACGGCGACCAGTAAGGGCAGCGGCGGTCCAGCGGATTCAGGATCCAGTCGCCGCGCTCTTCGGAGTAGAACTCTTGCACGTATTCGCTCTCCGGATCGATG
>DATJRJ010000130.1:0-15201 GCA_035504735.1 Binataceae bacterium (SeqCode) | reverse complement strand
GGCCGATCCCTTGCAGCGTCGCGATTTGCGGGCTGTTGGCGGCATTATCGTTTATCGCCATCGTGCCGGTCTGTATGCCGGGCGTGGTGGGTGCGAAGTTCACGCCGATCTCGCAATGGCCTCCGACCGGCAGGGTAACTCCGGCGCAGTTGCTGACGCTGCGGTCGATCAGAAAGGGCGCCCCGGAGGTCCCGGCGTCTGAGATCACCGCCGGTCCATCGTTGGTTGGTGGATTGGTCAGGATGAAGAGGTGTGTCCGGGTGGCGGTGTTGAGCTTCTGGCGGCCGTAATCGAGGTTTTCGGGGATCAGCCTCAACGCGCCGATCGTCGGTGGAGGCGGCGGCGGATTGAAATGTTCCACCAGCGCGTGGCAACCGGAAGTGGCTGTCAGCGCTGCCGCGAGCACCATCGTCGTCAACCAACGCCGCGGTGCTGATGCGCGCCAATCCCGACCGATTCCCAGGCTTTTCATCCGCGATTGGCAATCTGAATCTGCGAGGAGTCGACCGTCAACATCCGCACTTATTGCAATGACAAGTGGTACAGGCTTGGGAGTAAAACGGCTACCGCGAAATCGCGGCTACGAGGCTGGCGCGGCGCGAAGCTCGTCCGCGATCTCAAGCCATCGATAGGCCCTCAGATCGACCTGGTCGGCGACCGTGCCACATCCCGCGCAGGTGCGCCGCGCCGAATCTTCATTGAAGGTTTGGCAGGATTGAAGATATCCATCCTGGGGCAGTTGCTCCGCAGTGTTCCACTCGGCGCGCCAGAGTTCCTGACCGCAACTTTCGCAATACCAGGCCGCGCCTTCCCATCCCGCCTCACGAGGCTTGTAGCGAATCTGGATCGACTCGGTTTCAGGGACGATCCGATGTGGCGTGCCGGCTGGAACGTAGACAAAATCTCCCGGCCCGAGCCCGAAGCGCAGGACGTTGGCGTCTTTGAAGATCACCGTTGCCCGCCCCGACATCTGCGCCAGCACCGTGTCATGCTCGCAGACCAGGAAAAATGGCTGCGGACGATCGTTGCGGCTCAGATGCAACTGCGGATCGATCTCCGGCGGCAGGACCGGGTACTCGTCGTAAGGTCCCGCTTCGCGAGCCTGCTGGAAGATGTTGAAGGCGCGTTTGCGAATCACGACCTTTTCTCACCTGGTTGCCGTTTCGCCGGCCCGCATCAGCGCGCGACGAGCGTCGGCTGCGGTGCGACTCTGGGCCGCATACATCGTCCATCCCCAGCGGTCGAGTGGGAAGCGCGGGTTGAGCGTGCCGCACTTTTTGCAGGTGCGCGACGTCTCATTCTGATTGTACTGCTCGGCGGCTTCGGCCGAAAAAATAAGCGTCGGGAACGCGCGCTCGCCGTCCGGATTGGCGTAATGATTCGCCGGCGGCGGCGTCGAGTCGAAAGCGAGCTGCGCGACGATCTCCTTGCACTTGACGCAGCGCAAGGTCACCGCCTCGTTCTGTTCCTCGCCGACCCGCTGGCGTTGCGTAATCACCACTACCAGGAAGCTGTTCGGATCTTCTTCATTCTTCAGGAACGAGTTCACGCCATGCGTGTTGGCGCCGACAAATACGAATCCGGTATCGGTCAGCGAGCCCTCGGCGCCGAACGCGATGATCACTTCATCGACGCTGTTGGTATGGAAGAACTGCCCGTAGGTGGCGTCCTTCTCGCCGCGCAGGATGGCACCGGCGGGGACGATCGAGTCCTCGCCGAAATACGGGAACAACGGCGCGAGCTGGGTGTTGGCGACCATCATACTGTCGAAGAGGTTGATCCTGAGCGGCTCGCGCGAGCCATCAGGCGGAGCAATCCGATGCGTGTTGTTCATGGCGGCCTCAATGCGTCTTGGCAATATAACCTTTCGAAGTGTAATAGCGCGCCGCGGCGGGATGCAGCGGGATCGCGGTCTTGGCCATCTCGGTTGGCACCAGCGGATAGGTCACCGGGCTGCGCTCGGGCGCCAGATGACGATACTGCACTTCAAGCGCATCGCTGGTTTCGGCGATACTGAAGGCGAGCACCTCCGCGATATCGTCCGGCATGTCCTCGCGCACGATTATGAGGAAATCGGAGAAATCCAGGGTTTCCAGCGGCTCGTTCAGAGTTCGGAAATACCCGGCCGGCAGTACCGCCCGCGGCCACCCGTAGTCGCTTTCGACCTGGTCCAGCACACTGCGTTCGATCGGCACGAAGGTCAGATCGATGCGTTCGGTCAGATCGCGCCACCACGGCGTCATGATCGCTTCCTGGAAGACCGCGTCCGCCTCGCCGCGCTTCATGAACTCGAGGCAGGCGTCGGGGCGCTCGGCCTCGACGAAGCGCCCGCCCCAGCTTTCCAGCCGTTCACGCGTGATCCCCTCCAAGTCGAGAATCTTATGCGCGGCCAAGCCGATATTGTTGATGCCGTCGTCGGTCGAGGTTGCGATCCGTAGCGCCGGGCGGCGCTCTCTAAGATCGTCGAACGATCGGATGTTCTTCGAGGCGTCGATCGCGAGCACCAGGCGGTCGCGCTGCGGAATCGTGCCGAGCGCGCGCAGGAACGGAAAGGGCTCGCCGGCGTAGGGCCCACGCCCATCGAGCGCCATGCGCGCGAAGGCCGCCGGCGTTGTGAGTGCGAGATCGACTGTGCCCCGACCTACCGCTTTAACCGAATCGACGCCGCCGCGCCCGTTCCAGGTCGCGAACCGCGAATGCGGACCCGATCGGTCGCCGACCTCCTGCGCCAGCCATCCACATACCCGATGCAGGTTGGCCTGACCCCAATCGCCCATGAAATGCAGCGTGACGGATCGCTTGAGAGAAGGTCCCAGCGGCATCGTCAGGTTCACCCCGCCGGAGCTCCGGCACAGCGATTCCTATCACCGATCCGCCTCGCTGCCAAAACGGAATTTTCCGGCCGCGGCAGCCGAACGGTCAGTCGAGGTTGGCCATCACCTCGTGGATGTAGCACCACTCCCAGTTTTGCCCCGGCATCGCGGACCGCATCACCGGATGATGCGTCTGCTTGAAGTGCTGCGCGGCATGCTTGCCGGGCGAAGAATCGCAGCATCCAACATGGCCGCATCGGCACTCCCTGAGCGCGACCCATTTGGTGCCCTCGGCCAGGCATTCCTCGCAAGCGCCGGGGGTCTTGGGCGCTGGGAAGTCCTTCGCGGTCAGGCCGTTGAGATGTTCACAGGTTTTCGCTTCTGCCATCGGAGTCCTCCTCGATTTACAAACTGGGTGGCCCGATCAATCCCACGATTGGCCGGCAAGTGGCCTGGCCTGGTCAGCGCGATTGGGCCGCAGCCGGCGGCTTAAGCGCCGGGCTTTCGCGCCACCAGGTAGTGAACACTGAAATATTTGCGATCATCGGTCCAGGTTCGCTCGATCGTGAAGCCGGCTGCCCGCGCCAGTTCGCTCAGCTCGTGCAGGCTGTACTTGTAGGAGTATTCAGTACAGATCGATTCGCCCTCGATCAGCAGCACTTCGCGCCCATCGAGCGGCACGCGCTGCTCGAGCCGGCTGACCAGGTGCATCTCGATTCTGCCCTCGCGCGGGTTGTAGAGCGCGTGATGCCAGAAGTTCTCGAGTTTGAAGCGAGCCGCCAGCTCACGATTCATCCGCGTCAGCAGGTTCAGGTTGAAAGCCGCGGTGACCCCGTCGCGATCGTTGTAGGCATCCTCCAGCACGCGCGGATCTTTCTTGAGATCTACGCCCAGCAGCATCGCACCGCCCGGGCCGCACAGCCTGGCAGTTCGCTCCAGCAACTGGCGCGCTTCAGCGGGCGTGAAATTGCCAATCGTCGAGCCGGGGAAATAGATTACGCGCCGCGCGGCCGCGGCGCTGGTTTCGGGTAACTCGAGTACGCGCGTGAAATCCGCGCATAGCGGCCGCACTTCGAGATGCGGGTAGTCGCGGGCCAGCTCCCGCGCTGACTCTTCGAGCTGCTCGCGCGCGATCTCGACCGGGATGTAGGCGGCGGGTTCCTGCAGATGGTCAAGGAGGATGCGGGTCTTGGTGATGCTGCCGCTGCCATACTCGATCACGAGGGAGCGCGGCCCGAGCATCGTGGCCATCTCACCAGCGTAGCGGTTGAGAATCCCGAGCTCGGTGCGCGTCGGATAATACTCCGGCAACTCGCAAATCCGGTTGAACAGCCGCGAGCCCGCGTCATCGTAAAGATACTTGCACGGCAGATGCTTGCCTGGGGCCGAGAGCCCGCGAATCACGTCGTTCAGAAACTCCTCGGTCGAGGGGGCCAGATCGTACATGGGAATGCTCTGCGGGGATGTTCCGGCGCGCTGCTTCAGTCCGGATCCCGGGCCAGGCGGACGCCGCTGAACTGCCAGCGCGCATCCGGCGGGAAGAAGTTGCGATATGTGCGCCGTGCATGGCTGCGGGGTGTGGCGCATGAAGCGCCCCGCAGAACCATCTGGTTGCACATGAATTTGCCGTTGTACTCACCCAAGGCGCCAGGCGGAGTCCGATAGCCGGGATAGGCCGTATAAGGGCTGGCGGTCCATTGCCATACGTCGCCATATGGTTGATGAAGCGGACCGGCGTCGTCGGCTGCGACACCGGCCGCCGGATGGAACCGGCCCGACTCGATAAAATGCCCCGCGACCGTGACGCTCGCGGCGGCGTTCTCCCATTCAGCCTCGGTCAGCAGCCGCGCTCCCGTCCAGCGCGCGTAAGCGTCAGCCTCGTAATAGCTCACATGGCAGACCGGTTCGACGGGATTCAACGGCTGCGGCCCCGCCATCGTGACGGTGAACCATTCGTTACCTTGTCGATACCAGTAAAGCGGCGTGGTCCATCGCCGCGCTTGCCGTGCGGCCCATCCGTCGGACAGCCAGAGCTCGGCCCGTTCGTAACCGCCATCATCGATGAACTCCAGGTATTCGGCATTGGTAACGAGACGGCTGGCGACTCGATAAGGATTGAGGAAGACGCGATGCTGCGGCGCTTCGTTATCGAATGCGAAGTCATCGCCTTTGTATCCGGTCCAGACCAGGCCGCCGGCGAAATCGAGCCAGCGCATCGGCGGCCGCACGCCCACATCTTCAGCCGCCTCACGGTAAACCGGATGGAGCGGATTGGTGGACCATGCATGCTTCAGATCGGTGATGAGCAGCTCCTGATGCTGCTGCTCGTGATTTATTCCGAGCAGAATCGCCGGCGCTACTTCGAGACAACGGGATGACGAGAGTAGGCCGTTCATATGATCGTCGACGTGAGCGCGATAGCGGAAGACCTCGGCCACGGTCGGCCGCGACAGCAGCCCGCGCTCGGGCCGCGGCCATCGCGGACCCTCCGCCTCGTAATATGAATTGAACAGAAAACCAAACAGGGGATGGAACGGCCGGTAACCAGGCAGACATCGGCTGACTACGAAGGTCTCAAAAAACCAGGTGGTATGGGCCAGATGCCATTTGACAGGGCTCGCATCCGGCATCGACTGGATGACGTAATCATCGATCGCTAGCGGCTCGCAGAGGCTCTCCGTGAAACGCCGGACAGTACGATAGTGCTCGGCCAGCGTGCCGCCGCCTTTTGCGGCTGCCTGCACAGGCCGCATGACCGACGCACGCGCCGCCGCAATACCCGATCGAGGGCTGGCATTGGTGTCCATGGCAAGACCCCGAGAAAATCACCCTAACAGACGGCGTCGTTTATTGCATACGGAATCGGAAATGCGTCGCTACTCTTTCAGGAGCTACATCGCACGTCTCAGCATCTCTCGCACATCGAAAATGCCTACGTCAATCGCTCCGCGACGCCTGTCGGAGGCATGGCTTGCGAGTCGGCCATCCGCCCGAGCATTCCAATCAGGGTGGTAATGAACTGGCGGGCATCGCTGCCCGCCAGCAAAATTATTTTATCGCTTTACCAGCGCTTGTTGCCGCCGCGTCCGCCGCCACCGCCGCTGCGATTGCCGCCGCCGCCCCCACCACCATACGAAGATCCGCCGCCCTGTGGGCGAGGCTTGGCTTCGCTGACCTTGAGATTGCGGCCCATGAATTCGCTGCCATCAAACGACGAGATAGCCTTGGCGGCCTCAGCGGCATCGCTCATCTCGACGAAGCCGAATCCCTTAGACTCGCCGGAGAACTTGTCGGTGATAACCGCAACGCTTTCGACCTTTCCCGCCTGCGAGAAAAGCTCCTGCAGGTGCTCGTTTCGGACCGAGTAAGCAAGGTTGCCTACATACAATTTACTAGGCATTTATGACAGACCCTCTGCGTGATGGCCGGGAGCTCGCGAACGGAGAGGCGTGAAATCATTTTCGCGCCTTGAGTGCGGGACGCGTCCGAGCAGTTTCTTAGAGCCTATGCCCTCGGACTCCGTGAGTAAAGCGATCGCGGGGCAACGGGGATCGCGCGATTCTCCACACCGGCGGCTCCGATGATTATCGGTTTCCCTGGAAGACCCAGGAACTTATGGTGCTCCCCGGAAATCACTCTCGGCGCCGCTTTGACACTGCAAGACGATTAGGCGATTCTAGGGTGAGATCGCGCCCGCGCCGAAAAAGGGCCAGGAGGCCTCCTATGCAAATCAGGCATGTCGCGGATATTCCCGTCGAAGAGCGTCAGACCAATGCCCGCGGCGGAAAATTCGTCTTCCAGCGCATCCTGGAGGGACCGTCGGGCAGCCCGGACAATTTTTATTGGCAGATCGCGCGGACGTTTCGAGATTTCGATTCGCCGCGCCATCGTCATAACTTCGATCAGATCCGCCTTCAGCTCGAAGGCTGCGTTGACTTCTCGAAAGACGGCAAGATGACGCCCGGCACGATCGGTTATTTTCCCGAAGGCACCCGCTACGGACCGCAAAGCTCGACTGACGACGCCCTGGTGGCAGTTCTGCAATTCGGCGGGGCGAGCGGCGACGGCTACATGTCCGAGGATCAGTTCCAGTACGGCGTCAACCAGCTCAAGCTCCAAGGCGAATTCCGCAACGGCGCCTACTTCCGCACCCGGCCCGACGGCAAGCTCGAAACCAAGGACGGCTACCAGGCGGTATGGGAATTCGTGAAGGGCCGCGCGCTCGAGTACTCCGAGGAGCGCTATCACACGCCCATCATGATCTATCCCGAACACTTCCGCTGGGTGGCGATGCCGAAACAGGCGGGCGTAACGGCCAAGAAGCTCGGCGTCTTCACCGAAGTCGAGACCCGTCTCGAACTCTTCCGGATTGAGCCGGGCGCTGCGCTGCGCGCCGACGAGAACAGCATCTACTTCGTGCTATCCGGCCATGGAAAGATCGGCGAATCGCGATGGCTGCCGCGCACCACGATCTATCTGCAGCGCGGCGAGAGCGCGCAGTTATCCGCCGAGACTGTGAGCGAGGTGTTTCATATTGGGTTGCCGAATGCCGCCGCCCGCAATCAGATCTCGGATCCGATTGCAGCGGCCGCCGGCTGATTGGCTGCGCCTTAATTCGTAACGATCCGTAGCCGCGGGGTGTTATCCTCGCGGCTACGACTTTCTGGTACGGAATGTCTTAAGTGCTGGTGTCTTCGGCGGGCCATCCGTGGAGCGCCAGCGTGCTCTCGCCGGCCGCCAGTTCGCGCTTCATTGCCGTTTCATGCTTGACGCGATGCGCCGCGGCTTCGATCACTTGTGCGGCGCGGTCGGGCGGAATCACGACCACCCCATCGCGATCGCCGACGATAAAATGGCCGGGCTCGATACGGCTGTCGCCAATCACGATCGGCTGATTGAGATGGCCGCCGCCGCGCTTGCTGGTGCCACGGATACAGCCGCCGCGCGCGAACAGCGCGAAATGCGAGGCCGTTATTTCGCGAAGGTCGCGCACACATCCGTCGATCACCAGGCCGCCCAGCTTGCGCGCGCGGGCCGCCTGCGTCATCACATCGCCCCAGTACCCGAACTCGAACTGACCGGCGGCCTCGACCACGAGGACGTCACCACGTTGCGCGGCATAGATAGCGCGATGCAGCATCAGGTTGTCTCCGCCGGGCGTGCTAACCGTGACTGCGCGGCCGCAGAGCTTCATACGCGGGTCGATCGGTTTGATCGCCGAGGGGAGCGCCGCGCTATAGTCGTGCAGGCATTCGACCAGCGTTGCAGTCGAGAAACGGGCGAGCCGCGCCACCAGCGGGTCGGCGGATCCCGAGGACTTATCGCGTCTAAGAACTTGCCGATTGGTTGATTTGGGCATGGCGAATACGGTTTGGGCCGCGGATTCTCAGTGCCGATAATAGTGATGCTTGCGGTGCACCGCTATCGCCGGTGAGGGAGAAATTGAGATGGAATCGAAGCTGAAAGTCGCGATTGTTACCGGTGCCGGAAGCGGTATCGGCAAAGCCGCCTCGCTCGCGCTGCTCAAGGCCGACTATGCGGTGGTCCTCGCCGGCCGCAGCCGGGAGTCGCTCGAAGCCACCGCTCGCGATGCCGGGAAATCGGCGCGGACCCTGGCGGTGCCGACTGACGTCGGCGATCCCGCGGCGGTGAAGAATTTGTTTGCTGAAACCCGCCGCGTCTTCGGCCGTCTCGACTTGTTGTTCAATAACGCCGGTATTGGCGCGCCCCCCGCCCCGTTGGAGGATTTGAGCTATGCGCAATGGCGGGCGGTGATCGATACCAATCTGACCGGCGCTTTTCTGTGCACTCAGGAAGCCTTCCGCATGATGAAAGAGCAGGAGCCGCGCGGCGGCCGGATTATCAATAACGGCTCGGTCTCGGCCTACAGCCCTCGCCCGAACTCCGCTCCCTACACCGCGACCAAACACGCCATCACCGGCTTGACCAAGTCGACCTCGCTCGACGGCCGCAAGTACGATATCGCATGCGGCCAGATCGATATCGGCAACGCCGATACCGAGATGACGCTGCGAATGGAAAAAGGAATTCTGCAGGCTAATGGATCGATCGCGGCCGAGCCGCGCATGCCGACCGCGGACGTGGCGCGAGCGATAGTCTATATGGCGAGCCTGCCGCTCATCGCGAACGTCCAGTTCATTACGGTAATGGCCACCAAGATGCCGCTCATCGGACGTGGCTAGCGGAAAAGTTGATCATCGGGTAGCGCCCTTGCCCGTGCTGAACCGCTTGGATACCCTGCATCTGTTTTGCGAACCGTGACCACGAGATTCGGATTAATCGCGCCGCTCCTGCTCGCGCTTATATTTCCCGCTCTCAGCTCGGCCGCTGGTAATCAGGGCCGCATCAATGTCGACGTGGATTGCCGATGCCCCGATATGGTCGGACAGAGCTTCTGTGCCGATTTCAAGAAGAAGGTCGCGGAGTCGGCGGCCTACAAGCTCGTCGATAACACCAGCGGCTATGGATTGGGCGTACATTTTGCCTGCGTCGATATATGGAAAGGGCTCAGTGCCAACTTCTCAGAGAAGATGCATATGTCGGCGATTTCGGTGGCCTTTACGATCTATGCGGATACGCTGCCGGGCGAGTTGCTCGAAGATAGTTCCGTTTTCCGAGTCGGCATCGACGCCGTCCCCGATATGTCGCAGCAGGTGGTCAGCGCGCTGGGGCAAATCGTAACCGCGAACAGCGGGGTCTTCGACCATCTGCGCGCCGCCGAGGAGACTTCGGGCGCCTCGGCAGGCGGGATGGAGAATTCGTCTCCTGAGCCGGCGGCCTCACCCTCGGCAGATGCGACTCCGGAAAATTTGACGCCCTGAAATTCGACCGTTTGCCGGCTCTCGCGATGCCCTGTGCCAGCAATCGCGGCCGCAGATTTTCATTCAGGAGTCTGGAATTCCTGTACGATTAATCTCCTGGAGTGTCCCATTCTGCGACGTTTTCAGATTTAATAGTGGGCAGCGGACGGACTCACTCGTCCTGTCCCGATTGGAGTCCAGGCCTCGAATATCGGGCTCAAGTTGACAGCCGAAGTTTTGAAATGTTATCCCGCCGTAACCCGGATCAGGAGACCATACAATGAAGACGGTGATGAAGGAGCGGCGATGGGTTGAAAAATACCCGGAGTTGGGGACCGGACCGGTAGCCGCCGAGCCGTGTATCTCGCCGGAGTATTTCGAACTCGAACGCGAGCGAATCTTCCGTCGTTCGTGGCTGAACGTCGGGAACGTCTGCGAAATTCCCGAGCGCGGTGACTATTTCGTTCGCGATCTCGCGGTGTGCAACACCTCGATCCTGGTGATGCGCGGCCAGGATGGTGTGGTGCGGGGTTTTCATAATGTCTGCTCGCATCGCGGTAACACGCTGGCCTGGGACGAGAAAGGTAAATGCCGCGGCTACCTGACCTGCAACTTCCATAGCTGGGGCTACGACTCAACCGGCCAGCTCAAATGGGTTCCCGACGAGGCTAACTTCTTTGAACTCGACAAGAGCAAGCTCGGCCTGACGCCGGTCGCCACCGAAATCTTCAACGGCTTCATTTTTATCCATCTGGACCCCACACCGCGCGAAAACCTGACTTCCTATCTGGACGGCCTGGACCTGCAACTTAAGGGCGGGGATTTCGACAAACTCAAGCTGGCGCGAAGCTACAAGATCGACGAGAAGGCCAACTGGAAGATCGGGCTCGACGCCCAGAACGAGGTCTACCATCTGCCGTTTCAGCATCGCTACATCATGCCCGATTTGTTTCTGGCCAATGAGAAGGGGATGGTGCGGGTGATGGACGTCAGCTTCTTCAATCGCCACAGCGTCTATTCGTGCGAGATGAATCCGGGGCACAAACCGACGGCGCTCGAGAGCATCATCATGGGAATGGCAGCCTCCGGAGCGGCTCGCTGCCAGCTTCCGTTGGTGGGCAACAGCCAATTCGATTTTTACCTGCTTTTCCCGAACTTCGTGATTATCTTCTTCCGCGGTCCGTCCAACGACCAATGCGTGACCTACAATTTCTGGCCGCTCGCGGTCGATCGCACGATCTGGGAGATCCGGTTCTATGCGACACCGATTCGGAACGCGGCCGATCGCCTGATCGACGAATTCACTAGTACCCGCAACCGCCTGGTGTTCGACGAGGATGCGGTGGCGCACGAGACCGTCCATACCGGCCTCAAGTCGCGGGCCAAAAAGCTGCTGTTTTTTCAGGACGAAGAGATCCAGATTCGCCACTTCCACAAGATCGTGGAAGATCACGTCGGCGCGACCAGCGGAGTTTGATCGGCCATGCCGCAGGATGGAATTGGCAATCAGCAGCCGAAGCTCCCGGGAGCGTTCCAGGATCTCGAACCGTTCATCGACTGGGCGCTGCCAAGCGAGAAAGAGCGCATGGCGGCGCGCGAATCGGGCACGATGGAGGAGCTGCAGGTATTCTATGACACGATGATTGAGCGGTTGCCCGCGATCGTAGAGTATCTCAAGCAGTTTCCGGTCGATCGCATCCCCGAGGACGCGCAGCGGCTGCTCGAGATAGCATTATCGCTGGTCGAGGTCAGCATCGCGGTCGAGCTGTATCGCCAGCCGCAGGTAATCAACGGCTTCGACCGCTCGCGTTTCGGTCCGGTCGCACTGGCCGGCGCCGGTCCGGAAAAACCCGGGTGAACAGCGCATAGGAGCTGTGGAATCGAATGATCTACGAACTGCGCACGTATCAACTCGTAGTTGGCGGCGTGCCACGTTACCTGGAAATCGCGAAAAGCCGCCTACTACCGATCCTTGCCGAGCACGGCCTGAAGCCCGTCGGCTTCTGGTATACCGAAGTCGGCCCTCTTAACGAAGTTGTCCATCTATGGGCCTACCCCGACCTTAACGAACGAACCCGCGCCTGGAAATCATGGACCAGTGACCCGCGCCGCGCCCAGATTGGCGAGGAACTGCGCCAGGTCATCGTCACGCAGACCAACAAGCTGCTGACGCCGACGGAATTCTCCGGCCTTCAGTAATTCTCAAACGCCACGGGCTCGCGCACGGCGTTGGGGCGGCCGCTCAGGCGAGTGTGCAGGCCTCTTCGAAGGTCAGACGGGAGCCTCGCGGAAAAAGCTTGGCCGGATCGCCATGGCCTAGCGTGCAGATAAAGTTCGATTTGAAGCGACCATCGGGAAAGAACTCGGCGTCCAGCTTATCGTTGGAAAAGCCGGACATCGGCCCGCAATCCAGTCCGATCGCGCGAGCCGCAAGAATCAGGTAACCGCCCTGGAGCGTACCGTTTCGCATCGCAGTGACGGCCGCCAAGGCCGGATCGCTCGCGAAACGCTCGGCCGCGGCCGGATTGCGCGGAAAAAGCTGCGGCACCAACTCGTAGAATCTCGAATCATAGGCGACGATCGTGACTACCGGCGCGCTCAGTGTCTTCTCGACATTATTTGGATTGAGCGCGGGCCGCACTCGCTCTTTTCCGGCTGGCGTCCGCACGAAAACCAGCCGCAACGGCGAGCAATTGGCGCTGGTCGGCCCCCATTTCGTGAGTTCATACAACTGGCGCAGCTCGGCGTCGCTGACCGGCCGATCGAGCCAGCCATTCTGCGATCGCGCGCTGCGAAACAGGACCTCGAGCGCATTTTCATCCAGCATGACCGGCTCCGTGGTCTGCGCGCCACGCCTTCAGCCGGCCGGTATTCGATACTGCACGCGCTGGTAGAGCAGGAACCACAAGGTCATGAGGAGCGTGCCGATACCGACCGCGAAGGGGTAAGCGATGGTCGGCGAATCCATCACCAGCGGCAGCAGCGCGACCGCGATCGCCGGCGGGATGTGAAGATCGAATACCCGCAGGACCAGGATTCCCCATCCCATGCTGAGTCCCGCCGCCAGTGGTCCGACTCCCAACCATCGCGACGACAAGAAGCCCCCGGCGGCCGTCAGAAAACAGGCGATGGGGAGCCACCAGGGCCGTTTCGCCCACGGGCAGATAGTGGGATGGCCCAGCATCTCGAAACCGATGACTACCAGCGGCGGGAAAAGCACGAAGCGCAGCCCCGTCAATTTGACGACCGTGACCGCCGCGGCCACGAACGTCATCAGCGCCACGATCCAGTTGCGGCCGGCCGGAGGCTCTTCAAGGGCGTCATCGACGAGATCCGTCGCCGGGCGCACCGCCATCGCGAGGTGCGGCCCGCCAATCCGCTTCCAGGGGATGGAAATCAATGCCAGCAGGATGGTGCCGAGCAATATCGCCGGCGGATACCACCAGCTTTTGATACCAACCACCAGCGGTAGCAGACCGGCGGAAATTGCCGGTGCGATCGGTGAGTCGAGCGCCACCATCACCGTCACCGCGCCACCGACCGTCAGCAGCACCGAAATGTATCCATATGGCAGCAGGCGCGTGAAAAAGATTCCGATCAGCGCGGTGAGTAACGGCGTGATCACCAGCAGTACCGGTGCGGCGGCCCAGGTGCCGCGCGGCCGCGTGAAAACGTCATGGGAGAGCGCGCCCAACTCCGGAAACATCACGTAAAAGAGGCCGGTAACAGAGGCAATTCCGGCAATGAGCGCGATATAGCTGAGGCCTATCAGCTCCGCGGCGATCCGGTACCAGGTGCGGCGGCTTAAGTCGCGGCTTTCAGCGGAGACGCGCTCCTCGATGGCCATCGACGACCGCTGGTTTCAGCGCGCCGCGACGGTCGGTCGCGCCCGCTTCGAGGGACTCGCAGTCAGCCCTTTTTTGGCGAGTTCTTTAATCGCGGCGGGGGTCTTGCGCAAGTCGCCGCATCCCATTCCGGACAGTACCGCGGCTTCCTTGGTGAACTGGATCGTCGGATAGGGCACGATCTGGATACGGTTGCCCCACGGATCTCTGAAATCCACCGATCGTCCCGGTATCACTTTCGCACCGGCCTGCTTGAGTCGGCGTCGCACCTTTTCCTTGTCGTCCACCACCAGGCCGACATGCCGATCGCGATCGATGTCCTCGGTGGACCCTTCAGAAAGTGCGATGAACTGGTCGCCCATATCGATGAAGGCCATGTGTGCACTCCGGCCGCGCAGCCGGAAGTCGAAAAGCTGGCCGTAAAATGCCAGCGCGCTGTCGATATCGCCGACCTCCAGAGCGATGTGGTTCATGCCTACGAGCCGCGCCTTGCCGCCGCTCGAATGACTCGCCGTTTTCATCTGTGCGCCTCCGGAATTGTGCTCTAGCTCATCCTAGTCACGAGCCATGTTGCAGATAAAGCCGCCATCGCCGCGAGCCAATCGTCGGCGTCAGATGAGGTCGGTGATATTACCCTCGACACCTAGTAGCGCGCGGCCATAGAGCTCGAGGTTAGGCATCGTGGCGGCCACCGCGTGGCGGGTCGCGACGTTCGCGTCGCGCCAGAAGCGCTGGACCGGGCTCGCTTCGGCAAACGAACCGGCGCCGGCAATCGAGACCAGCGTATCGATCGCCTGGCGCACCAGCCGGACGGCGTATCCGCATTCGCCGCGCACCCGCGCCCGCGTGACATAATCCATCACCCGCCGGGCGAGCGCCGTTTCATGAATATCAGCGGCCGCGCGCATCGTGAGCAGCCACGCGCTATCGATCTGTAGCGCAGCCTCGCCGACCTGCTGATGAACGACCGGCGAATCGGTCTGGCGTTCATAGATCGTGTAGGTGATGCCGCGCTTGTGCGCGCTGGCAGTCACCGCCTCCAGCACCGCTTGCGCCATCCCGAGGATCGGACCGAGCAGGACCAATGCCAGCAACGGCACGAAAGCATAATGGTCGCAGGGCTCGTCCGCCCCGCTCCTGGTCTGGTACTCACCGCCGATACTGCGGCTCATCGAGAGCACGCGACGATCGGGGACGAAGACGGCTTTCGCGATCAGTGTATTCGAGCCGGTACCGCGCATCCCGGCCACGAACCAGGTGTCCTCGATTTCGAGCTCGGACATCGGGATGTAGCCCACGGCCTGATCGACGACTTTTCCGGTTTCGTCTTCGAGAGGAATGCCGAGCACTGCCCACGATGCGTGCCAGCATCCGGAGGCGAAGCTCCATCTGCCCGTGACCTGGTAGCCGCCCTTGACGCGCACCGCCTTCGAGGTCGGCGTCAGGACGCCGCACACCCGGCCGTTGCTCGGGCCGGCGAAAATCTCCTGCTGGCCACGATCCGGAAGCAGTGTCGCTGTCCACGTGCTGACATTCAGCAGCATCTGGACCCAGGCGGTCGATGGACAGCTCCTGGCAATTTCGGCCGAAACCCGCAGCGCCGTCGCGATCGGCACCCCGTATCCGCCCCATCGCCGCGGTATCACCACTCGGAACAGGTTCGATGCGTCCAGCGCGCGGATGTTTTCCTCGGGGATACGTCGATCCTGCTCGGTCTTGGCC
>DATJRJ010000129.1:0-71707 GCA_035504735.1 Binataceae bacterium (SeqCode) | reverse complement strand
CTTGGCGCCATCGAGATCGAGACCCTGGCGCATGATCCAGTCCATCGCCTGGCGCACGTCGTCGGTATAGGAAAGATATTCGGCCAGCTTCTCGAAGAGCTGATCGGTGGTGAGCCGGACCCGCTGGCTGCCGTCCCAGCGCGTATAGCGATGGATATTCATCGCGCCCCGCCTCAGGCGTGATAGGCGAAACGGCCGCCGCCCTGGCGCTCCTTGTTAAGTTTCTGATGGAGATGCAGGCCCTCGAAGATCAGCTCGCTCGCCACTGCCATCAGGCCCGGGGTTTCGAACGGTCCGAGCCGTTCCACCGCCTCGCGCAATCCCGGCACCTCGCGCAGCGGTTCGAGATACTCGGTCGAGGGCGCCATGTCGGACACCTCGACGCCCCAGCCCTGGCCGAAATAGGCGATGACCTGCTTCAGATCGTCGAGCTTGAGATAATGATCGAAGACCTTCAGCACCGCGCGGTTGATCAGCCGCTCGACCAGGTCCTCTTCCTTCTTGTCCTCGCCGACGTACTCGAGCTCGATCTTGCCGGCCGTCGAGGCATACAGCGAGGGCAGGTCGGTGATACGCGGGACGATTTCGTTCTCGCCCACCATCACGGCCCGCCGCTCGGCATTGGAGATGACGGCCTCGAAGTTGTTGATCGTGACGCGCACGGAAACGCCCGAGGACTGGTTGATCTCGTTGGAGGCGCGCGCCTCGAACGTGATATGCGCCAGCACTTCGCGCATGAAGGGCGCCACCCGCAGCGGCAGCTCGGGCCGCAGCGGATAGCTGCACTCCTGCTCCATGATCGCAATTTCATCTTCGATGGTCTTGGGGTAGTGGGTGCGAATCTGGACGTCGAAGCGATCCTTGAGCGGCGTGATAATCCGGCCGCGCGAGGTATAATCTTCCGGATTCGCGCTGGCCACGAACACCACATCGACCGGCAGGCGAATCTTGTAGCCCTTGATCTGAACGTCCTTCTCTTCCATCAAATTGAACAGTCCGACCTGCACCTTCTCGGTCAGATCGGGCAGCTCGTTGATCGCGAAGATGCCGCGGTTGGTGCGCGGAATCAGCCCGTAATGAATCGTCTCCTCGTCGGCCAGGTAGCGCCCCTCGGCGACCTTGATCGGATCGATTTCGCCGATCAGGTCGGCGACCGAAACGTCAGGCGTGGCGAGCTTTTCGGCATAGCGTGAATCGCGCGTGAGCCATCTGATTTCGAGTCCGTCGCCGTGCTCCTCGAGTTGGCGGCGGCAGAACTTGCAGATCGGGGCGTAGGGATCGTCGTTGATCTCGCAGCCCTTGACGGCCGGTACCAGCTCGTCGAGCAGGCCCGCCAGCGAGCGGATGATCCGTGATTTCGCCTGCCCGCGCTCGCCGAGCAGGATGATGTGATGGCCGGCGAGGATCGCGTTCTCGATCTCGGGCACCACGGTCTTGTCGTATCCGACGATTCCCGGCAGCGTGCGCTCACCGCCTTTGAGCCGCCTGAGCAGGTTGTTGCGCATCTCGATTCGCACCGGCACGGTTCGGTAGCCGGAGTTTTTGAGCGCGCCCAGAGTGGTAATCGCAAGCAAATCCTGGTTCATCATGAGTCCTGGCGAAAAAGTCTTGCTATCTAGGATACGGGTTGGCGGCTGGTTTTGAAAAGCGGAGCCAGGCGGTCGAAACTCTCATCGAGCAGCTCGGCAAGCACCCGCGTCCCCGCCGCCACCGGCATAAAGTTGGTATCACCTTCCCAGCGCGGCACCAGATGCCAATGCAGATGCGCCGCGAATCCCGCGCCCGCCGCGCGGCCGAGATTGGCGCCCAGATTCAAGCCGTCGGGGCGATAGGCCCGGCGCAGGCTGGCGACCGCTTGCGCGACGGCGGCGGCCAGCGCCGCCTGCTCCCGCGCATTCAGCAGTTCGGGCGAGGCGACATGGCGGCGCGGCGCGATCATCAGATGGCCGTTATTGTACGGATAGCGATTGAGCATCACGGTTACGAGCGGCGTGGCGCGGAGCACCAGGCGCTCGCGCAGCGTGGCGGCCCCAACCCGACCCAGGCAAAAGATGCATTTGATGGTGCGGCGGCCGGCGGCCTCGACATAGGCCCGGCGCCACGGCGCCCACAATCGCTGGAGGCCCGCGGGGTCCTCAGCCCGATTGCGACGACCGTTCCCGCGCCGTGCCATTGACCTCGATTCGTAAGTCCTTGCCGGCGCGAAAAAACGGCACCCGCTTGGCCTCGACCGCCACCAGCGCCCCGGTTTTAGGATTGCGCCCCTGGCGGGCGCGCCGCTGCTTGACGCCGAAGCTGCCGAAACCGCGCAGCTCGATCCGATCACCGCGCGCCAGCACCCGGGCCATCGCGTCGAACATCGCGTTGACCGTGGTTTCTGAATCGCGCCGTGAAAAACGCTGCTGGCGCGCCAGCAGTTCCTCGATAATCTCGCGCTTGGTCATTCGTGCTGCCCGGCGCCGATAGCGCCGCGGGCGGGTAGCCTAACGCTCGCGGCCGCGGCCGCGGGCCGCGCGCCCTTCGGCGTCGTCGCGATCCAACCGCAGCTCTTCGTTGAGAATATCTTCGAGCGAAAAGCGCGCCGCCTCGTGCTCGCGCTTAAGATAGGCCTGCATCTCCTCGCGTTCCTCGTGCTGCTTGAGTGCCTTGATCGATAGTCCGATCCGCCGCTCCTTGGTGTCGACCTGCACCACCAGCGCATCGAGCTGGTCGCCGACCTTGAACAGGCTCTGCGGCTTGTCGACCCGTTCGGAGCTGAGCTGCGAGATATGGATCAATCCCTCGATGCCTTCCTCCAGCTCGACGAACACGCCGAAATCGGCGACCGAACTGACCGCGCCCTTGACCCGGGTGTTGAGCGGATAGCGCTCGCCGACGGTCTGCCACGGATCGCCGCTGGCCTGCTTGATACCCAGGCTCACGCGTTCGTGCTCGACCTCGACACCCAGCACTACGGCATCGACTTCGTCACCCTTCTTGACCAGTTCCGAGGGATGACGGATTTTGCGCGTCCACGACAGATCGGAGATATGCACCAGGCCGTCGATACCCGGCTCGATTTCCACGAACACGCCGAAATCGGTCACCGATTTGACCTTGCCATGAACCTGGCTGCCGACCGGATGGCGCTGCGCCAGCTCCTGCCACGGATTCGGCTCGGTCTGCTTGAGGCCCAGTGAAATCCGGCGATTGGCTTCGTCGACGCCCAGCACCTGGACTTCGACCGCGTCGCCGACGTTCACCACCTTCGAGGGATGGACTGCGCGCTTGCTCCAGCTCATCTCGGAGACGTGCACCAGTCCCTCGACGCCCTTTTCCAGCTCGACGAACGCGCCGTAATCGGTGACGCTCACGATCTTGCCCTTGATTCGCAGGCCCGGCGGATAACTTTCCGCCGCCTTGGTCCATGGATCGGGCATGATCTGCTTCATCCCGAGCGAGACCCGCTCGCGCTCGGCATCGTACTTGAGCACCACCACCTTGACCTTGTCGCCGACCTTCAGCACCTCGGAGGGATGCTGCAGGCGGCCCCATGACATATCGGTGATATGCAGCAAGCCGTCGAGTCCGCCGAGATCGATGAAGGCGCCGTAGTCGGTGATGTTCTTGACCGTGCCTTCGAGGATCACGCCCTCTTCGAGCACCTTCAGCGTCTGCTCTTTGAGCGAGGCGCGCTCGCGCTCCAGCACGGTGCGGCGCGAGACCACCACGTTGGCGCGGGCGCGATTGAACTTCAGGATCTGGAAGCGGCCGCGCTGGCCGACGTAGCGATCGAGATTACGCGCCGGACGGATATCGACATGCGATCCCGGCAGAAACGCCGGCACTCCGATGTCGACCTTGAGCCCGCCCTTGACCTTACCGAGGATCACGCCTTCCACCGGCGTCTCGTTCTGAAAAGCCCGTTCGAGCTCGCGCCAGACCTTGAACTTCTCGGCCTTGGCATGCGAGAGCATCACCGTCCCGTTGTCGGTCTCGGTACCTTCGAAGTAGACGTCGACCTCGTCGCCTTCACTGACCGTGGGGTTGCCCTCAGAGTCAAGGAATTCGGCGAGCGGCGCCTGGCCCTCGCATTTGTAATTGATGTCGATGATCACGTTGTCGCGCGTTACCAGCAGCACGGTTCCGGTCAGTACGTCGCCTGTGCGGGGAGCGCGCAGGCTCTGTTCCATCAACGACTCGAAATCATTGGCGCCTCCGTTGATCTTTTCAGGCAAAGCTTTCTCCATTTAGTGGGACCTTCCGCGAGAACTTCGAGGCTATGAGGAATCCTTACAACCAGTCTAGCAGGGTTGCAAGGCCTTTACTGGCGCGATTCACTCTCGATCCGTTGCTTCATCAACTTAACCACCTGATCGGCGCTGAGCATGCTCGCATCGACCGACATCGCGTCGGACGCCTGGCGCAGCGGTGCCAGTTCACGTCCGCGGTCGCGATGGTCGCGTTCGCGAAGTTGCGCCAACACTTCGTCGAAAGCGATTTCAACGCCTTTGGCGACGAGCTCGGCGTGACGCCGCCGCGCGCGCACCGTGACGTCGGCATCGAGAAAGAACTTGAACTCGGCGTCGGGAAAGATCGCGGTGCCGATATCGCGCCCCTCCATCACCACGCCGCCCGCCGCGCCGGCCTGGCGCTGCAAGTCGCGCATCGCGTCGCGCACCACCTGCAGGGTCGAGAACTGCGAGGCGAGATCGCCGATCTCCGGGGCGTTGAGTTCGCCGCTCACGTCATGGCCATCGAGCAGCAGGCGATCGCCGGCGAATGAAATCCTGATCGCGCGCAATAGCCGCGCGAGCCGCGACGCGAGCTGCGGATCGTCGGGTGCGATCCCGAGATTGCGCGCCGCCAGCGCCACCGCCCGATACATCGCGCCGGTGTTCACGTACGAGAAGCCGAGCGCCTGGGCGAGACCGCGCGCCACGGTTGACTTGCCGGCCCCGACCGGCCCGTCGATAGCGACAATCGGCCGCGCCCGCGCACTGCTCGCTGCCGGCATCAGGCGAGCCCCTTGCGCATCGTGCGCCCGCGCTCGAAGATTTTTTTCAGTCCGGCTTCGTCGCGCTTTTCGAGGCAGCCGGCAAACTCCTCGAGGATGCCGCGAAAGCCGGCCAGCGCCTCGATAATCGCCGCGCGATTGGTCAGGCAGATATCGATCCAGATTTCCGGCGACGAAGCCGCGATCCGAGTCGTGTCGTGCAATCCGCCCGCGCCGTAATCAGCCGCCCGCACGCCGTCGATCCGCGCATCATCATCCAGCGCCGCCGCCAGCGTACTCGCGACGATTTGCGGCAGATGGCTGGCGCGGGCCAGCAGCCGATCGTGAATCGCGGGCGCCATCCGGCTGACGCGCGCACCAGTCGCCTTCCAGAGCGTTTCGATCTGTTCGACCGCCGCGGGCGTGCTGCGCGCCGAGGGCGTAATGATCACGCGATGCCCGCGGAACAATGCGGCATCGGCCGCGCCGGCGCCGGTAGTCTCTTTGCCGGCGATCGGATGGGCCGCGACCAGCGCCATCTGCGGACCCAGCTCGGGCTCGAGTTGCTCAATCACCCATTGCTTGACGCTGCCGACATCGGTGACGATCGCGTCCGGCGGCAGCGCCGGCCGCAGCGCGCGCAGCGTCGCCGGCATGGCCCGGATCGGCGTCGCCAGCATCACCAGGTTCGCGTCGCGCGCCGCCGCGATCGGATCGCGCGTGCCGACGTCGATAATCCCGCGCACGCGAGCCAGCTCCAGGTTTTCAACGCTCCGTCCCAAGCCGACTATCTTCCCGGCCAGTCCGGACTGGCGCGCCACCAGCGCGAGTGAGCCGCCAATCAGGCCGACTCCGCAGATCGTAATTTGTTTGAACAGCACGGTCATCGGGTGCGCCGTATCATCAACTACTCGCGCTGAAGGGAGCTACACAGCCACGGATATAACACAGAGTATTTGCGGCGCGCGCCGGATAAAAGGCGGCCGGGACAAGAAATTTCAAAGCACCTTCGCCAGCGCCTCGACCAGACGGCGATTCTCCTCCGCCGTACCGACGCTGATTCTCACGTGGCGCGGAAAATTGTAGCCGCCCATCGGCCGCACGATCACGCCCTCGCGCATCAGCTTCTCGAACACCGCCTGTCCATCGGCGACGTCAGCCAGGATGAAATTCGCCTGGGTCGGCACGTAGCCGATCCCGAGGCGGCGGAACTCGCCCTCGAGATACTCGATACCACGCGCGTTGACTTCGAGCGTGCGGCGCACATGCTCATGGTCGTCCATCCCGGCCGCCGCAGCGAGCTGCCCGAGCGAGGTGACGTTGAACGGCTGGCGCACCTTGTTGAGCAGCGTGACGAGATCCGGACGCGCCACCGCGTAACCGACCCGCAAGCCCGCCAGTCCGAAAATTTTCGAGAAGGTGCGCATCGTCACGATCATCCGATCCGCCGCGTGGTACTTGAGCGAATCGGGATAATCGGGATCGCGCACGAACTCCGAGTAGGCCTCATCGGCGACGATCACCACCCGCTCGGGGACGCGCGCGAGGAAGCGTTCCCATGCGGCGCGCCGGAAGATGGTGCCGCTGGGATTGTTCGGATTATCCAGGAACACGATCCGCGTATGCTCGTCGATTGCATCCGCGACCCGCTCGAGATCGAAGTAGAAGCCGTCGCGCACCGGCACCGCGCGTCCCGTGCCGCCCGCGGCCGCGGTCGCCAGCGGATAGATCGCGAAGCAATGCTCCGGATAGATCGCATTGAGCCCCGGCCGCAACATGAGAAAACTCAAGAGGTTCAGCACCTCGACCGAACCCGAGGCGATAAAGACCTGATCGGGCGCGACCCGATGACGGGCCGCGATCTTATGACGCAGCACCCAGGCGCCGCCGTCCGGATAACGGTTTAGCTCCGGCAGCGCCTTGATGATCGCGTCTATGGCCTTGGGCGAAGGGCCAAGCGGATTTTCGTTCGAGGCGAGCTTCACCGCCTCGCCGATTCCGAGTTCGCGCTCGACCTCTTCAATCGGTTTACCGGGCTCGTAAGGATGAATAGCTGCGACCCCGGGCAGAACCAGATCTTCCGCTTTGACCAAGACCACTCCGGCCGTCCCGGCTAGACGCCGGCCGGCCTTCCTTCAGGATACGATCCCAGCACCTTGGAAAAAAGCGTTACCCGCTCCAGCGCCTTCAGCGCGCGGCGCACGCGCGGGTCGGCACGATGGCCGCTCAGATCAATAAAGAACAGATACTCCCACGGCCGCGAGCGCATCGGGCGCGATTCAATTTTGGTGATATTGATCCGCGCGCGTGCGAACAGGCTCAACACCTCGTGCAACGCGCCGACCTTGTCGCTGACCGCGAACAGCACCGTGGTCTTGTCGGCGCCGCTCGGTCCGGCCGGATTCTTACCCATCACCAGGAAGCGCGTCGTATTGTGCGACTGGTCCTGGATATTTTCGGCGATCAGCTTGAGCCCGTAGGCCTCGCCGGCGGCGCTCGAAGCGATCGCGGCCAGCGCCGGCTCCCTGGCCGCGCGCTGCGCCGCTGCCGCATTCGAGACCATCGCCTCGAGCTCGCAGCTCGGGAAATTCGCGGCCAGATAGGCCCGGCACTGGCCGAGCGATTGTTGATGGGCGACGATTTTGCGGATCGCGGCGCGATCGCCGTCGCGCGACATCAATGCGTGCCGAATCGGAATCAGAATCTCGCCGATAATCACCAGCGGCGTGTCGATCAACAGGTCGAGCGTGAGCGTGACCGAGCCGTCGGTCGAATTCTCGACCGGCACCACGCTGAAATCCGCGCGATCGGTCTCGAGCGCGTTGAAGACTGCGGCGATGGTGGGCTGCGGATCGAACTCCACGCTCGAGCCGAAATGCTCGCGGGCCGCCTCGTGCGAGTAGGTATGCTCGGGGCCCAGAAAGGCGACGCGAATCGGATGCTCCAGGGCGCGGCAGGCCGAGATTATCTCGACGAAAATTCGCCTGAGCTGGGCGCTGCCAAGCGGTCCGCTATTGAGCGCCACGACCTGGTCGAGCACCTGGCGTTCGCGCGCGGGTTGATAAACCGCGCCGGGCGCCGGCGGCTTGAGCCGACCGATCGCGCGCGCCACTTCAGCCCGCTCCGAAATCAGGCGCACGAGTTCCCGGTTGAGCTGGTCGATTCGCGCCCTCAGATGCTCGATTGAAGCCGCAGGCGCCGAGGTTTTCTTGTCAGCCGCCGCGCGCATTTCGGAGCCCATCGCTATTCGATCAGGCTGTCCGATGCAACCGGCGGGGCGAGCGCATCTAACGTTGTGGCCGGGCCGTGAGCCCGGCGATCAGGCCCGGTGCGCCGGCCGTGAGAGCGATCAGGGCGAGGAAATAACGATGCTGGATCCTCGCCAAGGTTGCGGCGATGACCGCGGCAACGATAAACCAAAGCGCGCCTATTACCCTGGTCCAGCCCATCATCCTGCGCGCTTCATCCGCTTTCACGGATCGATGCCTCAACCAGGATGGCGGTCTTACGACCCCGCTCTTTCGAGGAAGGCGCTGCCGATCGCGGCGAACTTGCGCTCGCGATGCTTGCGTAAATCGCTCGCGTTCAGCTTGAGCAGGCGCTCCAGATGTTTGCGCAGAGTTTTGCTTAGCGCCTTGGCGGCAGCCGCGGGATCGCGATGCGCGCCGCCGGCCGGCTCCGGCACGATCTCATCGATAATCCCGGCCGCCAGCAGGTCGGGCGCCGACAGCTTGAGCGCCGCCGCCGCCACTGCGACCTTCTCGGGTCCGTCTGCCCGCCATAGAATTGCTGCACATCCTTCGGGCGTGATCACCGAGTAGGACGCGTATGCCTGCATCAGGATCGCGTTGGCGACGCCCAGCGCGAGCGCGCCGCCCGAACCGCCTTCGCCGATCACGCAATTGATTATCGGTACGCCCAGGCGGCCCATCAGCTCCAGGTTGCGCGCGATCGCCTCGGCCTGCCCACGCTCCTCGGCGCCGACTCCGGGATCGGCACCCTGGGTATCGACAAAAGTGATCAGCGGCAGATTGAAGCGATCGGCGAGCTCGTAGAGCCGGGCCGCCTTGCGATAACCCTCGGGACGCGGCTTGCCGAAGTTGCGCTCCAGCCGCTCGCGGGTGGAACGGCCGCGCTGATGGCCGACGATCGCGACCGGGCGCTTCAGGAAATAGCCGAACCCGGCGACGATCGCGCCATCATCGGCAAAGCGCCGATCGCCGTGAAGCTCGATAAAATCGCCGCACAGAGCTTCCACGTAGTCGAGGGTCTGCGGCCGGGCCGGATTGCGCGCCACCCTGACCCGATCGATAGCGCTCAGGCTCGCGGCCCATTTGCGCTCGACTTGATGCCGCTCGGCGCTCAGCGCCGCCCGTTCGCGCGCCGAACGCGCCGCCTTGAACCGCGCCTGGAGCAATTCGATTTGCGCTTCAAGGTCGGGCTGCGGAAATTCCATGCTCGCTCCGGGCGGTTGGTGGTCAGGTGGTGGCGTCATGTTGTGATGCGTGTGGCGTCGGACCGCGGCCCGCGAAAAACTCCGCGCACATCGCAAACGCCTGCTGGTCAGCGCGTGCGGCGTCGAGCCAGACAATCTCCGGCTCGGAGCGAAACCAGGTGAGCTGGCGCTTGGCCAGATGGCGGGTCGCGCGTCGGGCCGCGGTCGCCGCTTCCGCCAGCGTCAGTTCGCCGCGCAGATGGGCCGCGATCTCGCGGTAGCCGATAGTGCTAAGGGGCGGCCGATCGGGTCGGTAACCCCCATCGAGCAGCGTGCGGACTTCGCCGACCAGCCCGGCCGCGATCATCGCTTCGAACCGTTCATCGAGTTTCCGGTAGAGCACCGGGCGCTCGAGCGCGAGGCCGATCATCAGCGCGTCGTAGTGATGCTCGGAAAAGCCGTGGCGGCGCTGGCGGTCGCTGAGCGGCTCGCCGCTCAGCCGGAAGACTTCGAGCGCGCGCACGATGCGCGGCAGATCGCGGCATCCAATCCGCGCCGCCGCGGCGGCGTCGACCCGGCTGAGCTCGCGATGCAGCTCGGCCGCGCCACCTGCGGCAGCCTGCTCGCGCAAGCTTCGACGCAGCTCCGGCGAGGCGGCCGGTCCGGCGCATAATCCATGCTGGAGCGCGCGCAGATAGAGCCCGCTGCCGCCCACCACCAGTGCATGCTTCCCGCGCCGTGCGATGTCGTCGATCGCGAGGCGTGCGAGGGCGGCGAAACGGGCGGCGTCGATCGCCGCGTCCGGAGCGCAGATGTCGATCAGATGATGCGGTACGCGGGCGCGCGCCGCGGCATCCGGCTTGGCAGTGCCGATATCGAGGCCGCGATAGAACAGCCGCGAATCACCGTTGACGATTTCGGCGCCCAGCCGCGCGGCGATTTCAATCGCGAGCGCTGACTTGCCCGAGCCGGTCGGTCCAACGATAAAGCCGACTCGCTCGCGAAAATTCCCTCTTTGGCTCATCGGAATTACACGGCGCAAGCTAGCGGCGGAACATCCGTTCGATCTGGCTGCGGCCGAACTGGATATGAACCGGCCGGCCGTGCGGGCAGTTGCTCTTGAACTCGGTGCGGTCGAGCTCGGCCAGCAGCGCGCTGATCTCGGCCCGCTCCAGGAGCCGCCCGACCCGAATCGAGCCGTGGCAGGCGAGCTGTTTGAGCCAATCCTCGAACCCGTCGGCGCCCCCGGCGCGGAGTCCCGAATCGCCCAGGCTTTCGATCATATCGGACAAGAGTTTGACGCCGCTGCCGGCCCCGAACACTGCCGGCGCCCCTTTGAGCAGCACGGTCGCCACGCCAAAGGCTTCGAGATCGAAGCCCAGCGCGCCGAGCTCGGCGAGCGAGGCCTGGATCAATCCGGCTCGTGCCGGATTGAGCTCCAGCGTGGCCGGCGCCAGCAACGCCTGCACCCGCACGCCGCCCGCGCGCATCTGCGCGCGCAACTTCTCGAAGGTCACGCGCTCATGGGCGGCATGTTGATCGACCAGGATGAAACCCTCGGGCCCTTCGAGCGCGAGATAGCCGGCGAAGAGCTGGCCGATGATTTTCAAACTCGAATATTGCGGGATTCCGACGCCGCGATCGCCTGCGCCGCTACCCGGCGTCGCGCGCGCAAAGGCCTCGCGCAGGGTGTCGCTGTAGCCGAGACCGAGCGGCGGCTGCAGCGGCCGGCGCGCGCCCCCCGAGTCAGGCACCAGCCGCAAGGCCCGCGGCTCGGTTGCAGTGCGCGCGTCTGGGGCCGAGGCCGCGATTGCGGATTGGCCCGGCTCGGCGAGCGGCGCGGGCGCGAAGCCGCCGGCGTCGGCTGCCGCCAGATGACCGGCCGTGGCGAGCACGACCCCGCCGGCAGCGCTCTCGCGCATATCCGCAGCGCGCTGATCCGACAATCGATCGCGGAGCGCCGTGTAGCAGAGCTCGAAGACCGCGCCGGAGTTCCGAAACCGCACCTCGGTCTTCATCGGATGGACATTGACGTCAACCTGCTCGGGCCTGAGCTCGACGAACAACGCGACCGCCGGATGACGGCCGCGCGGCAGCAGGGTCTGATAGGCCTGGGCGACGGTCCGCAGCAGCATCCGATCGCGCACCGCGCGGAGATTCACGAAGCTGAAGACCATCCGCGGACTCGGAAACGAGCTCTGGCTCTGAGCGGCGAGGCCATGGGCGCGCGCGCCGTCGCGGACCAGCTCGAACGGCAGCATTCCGGCCGCCAGCCGATCGCCGAAGAGCTGGCGGAAGCGCTCCAGCAGGGAGCCGGCGCGCGGCAGGTCATAGATGACGCGGCCGTCGGCGGCGAGCCGCAAGGCGACCGCATGGTTGGCCAGAGCCAGGCGCTGAATCGCCTCGGTGATCGCGGCCTGTTCGGTCGGCTGGGTCTTCAGGAACTTGAGTCGCGCCGGGGTGTTGAAAAACAGCTCGCGCACTTCGATCCGCGTGCCCGGCGCCAATGCGCATTCGGCCGCGGCGCCGAGCTCGCCGCCATCTAGCTGCAACTCGATAGCGTGGGCGGCAGAGGCCCGGCGGGTCTTGAGCGTCAGGCGCGAGACGCTCGCGATTGCGGCCAGCGCCTCGCCGCGAAAGCCCAGCGTCCGAATCGTGCTCAGGTCGGCAGCGTCGCGAATCTTGGAAGTAGCATGGCGGCGAAGCGAGAGAATCGCATCCTCGCGGCTCATCCCGACGCCATCGTCGCTCACCGCGATCAGTTTCTGGCCGCCGCTCTCGACCTCGACGCTGATCGAGCGCGCGCCCGCATCGAGCGCATTCTCGACCAGCTCCTTGACCGCCGAGGCCGGCCGTTCGACCACCTCGCCGGCGGCAATCTGGCTCGCGATCTGCTCGGGCAGAATATGAATCAGACGTTGCTCCATGGCCTCGCTACAGAATGGAGTTTTCGAGCGAGCTACTCAAGCGGCGGCAGAGCGTGGGAATCCACATCCCGGCGCGCCTGTCATCTAGCACGGGGCTGCCATCAGCGCGGGGCCGGCAGCTACAAAATCTGCAGGTAGATCGACGAGGGAAAATGCCCGCTCCCGCTGTGCTCATCGCGCAATCCATCGCGGCCCGATTGCGCCCGGTATTCCGGGAATATGCGCTGCAAAACCTCGGGGCAATCATAATGTAACAGGCTCAGCGAATACAGAATCCGCACGCGCGCGTTGCCGATCAGAAAGGCATGCAGCATCGCACATTCCTGGGTGCTGCCGAGGAAGTTGGTGAGCGTGTCGCGCGGGTAATCGTAGGGAAAGTAGATGTCGTGAAAATGCACGATTACGCCGCTGGCGAGCGCGGGCAGCACTTCCAGAATCAGGTAGTTGACATCGCTGCCGGTCTTGACGGCGTGCGAAGAATCGATGAACAGCAGGCAGTCCGGGCCGAGTTCCTCGCGGAACAAGCTTACCGGCACCTCCTGCACCGGCCGGTCGATCAGAGTCACGGCGGCGCTTCTAAGCCATGGGCGCGGATGCGGTTCGATGCAGGTGATGCGGCTGCCGTTGCCGTTGCGGGCGATCGCCGCCAGCGCCACGCGGGTCGAGACGCCGGAGCCGACCTCGACGATATGGGGCGGCCGCCAATGGCGAATCGCGCCATAAAGCGCCTGGGCTTCGATATAGCCGAACCCGGGACCGCAGTCGGAACGGCAGGCCTCGAGATAGACCGCATTGCCTCGGTATTCGGGCTCGAAACGGGCGCAGACCTGTTCGAGCCGCTTGGCCTGTGCGACGGCGTCCAGTTCGACGCCGGTCCAGGCGGAACGCCGCGCCCATCGGCCACGCCCCCGCTCGAGTTCGAGCAGATTGGGCATCGCGCCGTAGTAATGTACGGGCGTAACGATTAACCCGGCCCGCAAACCCAGGCGGTGAACCCCGAGCAGTGCGCGTTTGGCCGCGTCCTTGATTTGCCGGCGCATCCGCCGACTATCATACACGGCTCTTAAGGGAACCCATCAATCGTTGCGGTCATCGAGGCTTTGATCGCGCGCTCGATATCGCTATCCTTAAGCGCGATCTCGGGAAAGCTGGTTTAAACCATGAGACATTGTGCGATCTGTCAGAAGCGGCCGTCGGTCGGCAATCGAGTGAGCCACGCCAACAACAAGACCAAACGGCGCTGGAACCCGAATCTGCAGGAGGTCCGCGCCAAGATTGGCGGCGGTGTGCAGCGGATTCTCGTATGCACCCGATGTATCCGCAGCGGCAAGGTCAGCAAGAGCGCCTGACGGTCTATCGTACTCGGCAGCGACCCCTTCTTAACAATTCGGCTGAGGCGCCGTTAGTCAGCGCCGAATCGTGCCTTGATTTCCGCTGGTATCGGCATCGCCCTGAGCCGCTGGTCGGCCGGATCGCGCGTTCCCCAAATCCGCGTCTCGTAGCCTTCCGCCGCCAACGCGCCATCCTTATAGATCCGATGGCGCACCGTGAAGCTCTTGTTTCCCCAGCGCTCGACGAAACTCTCGATCGCGAGCTCGTCGCCATGGCTCGCCGGGATGAGAAAGCTCGCGCGCGCGTCGACCAGCGGTATCCCCACACCCGCCGCCTCGACCATCATGCGCTGCGACAGCCCGGCCTTTTCGATCAGCGCGGCGGTGGCCTCGTCGAACCAGATAAAATAGTTGGGATAGAACACGATCCGGGCGGCGTCGCACTCGCCCCATTGCACCCGGAAGGTGCGCCGGCTGACCAGCGGCCGCGCCGCCTCCTCGCTCACGCCCGCTTCCCGCGCTGCTCCCGATAGAGCCCGAGTTTCTCCTGCACGGGCCGGTCCGAGTAACTGAAGAGCACCGCCTCGCTGCCATTGGTCTCATGGTAATGCGAGCACCAGGTCGGCACCACGAAGATATCGCGCGGTCCCCATTCGTAGCTGGTCCCGTTAACCACCGTGCGCCCGTGGCCCTCGCAGACCACGAACACGGTGCCGTCGGTCGAGCGAAACGGCGTGCCCGAAAAGCCCTTGGGCAGCAGCCGCATCGAGGTCCCGATCGTCGGCATCGCCCAGTCGCCGGTGAGCGGGTTGATATAGTTCATCTTGATCCCGTGACAATCGTCGTAGTCGCCGCGCGCCGCCATCTGGTCGAGCGCCGCGCGCGTGCGTTGATAACTGTAGTTGAGAATCGGGCTGGTGAGCGTGCGATGCTGATGGCCGTCGGGCACCATCCCGCTCCCCCAGCGCGCGACCGAGTCGCCCTCGGGCCGGTCACTCGGGAACTGGTCCTCCGGGTAGGGCTCGAAGAAGCTGCAGTTGAGCACGTCGACGATCGGGATATCGAGTCCATCGAGCCATACCATCGGCTGCGCGGTGTCATTGCCATGGTCATGCCAGGTCCAGCTCGGGGTGATCACGAAGTCACCCGGCCGCATGCTGGTCCGCTCGCCGTTGACTCCCGTGTAGGCGCCCTCGCCTTCGAGCACGAAGCGCAGCGCGCCCTGGGTATGGCGATGGCTGGGGGCAATCTCACCCGGCATGATCATCTGGATACCGGCGAACAACGAGTGAGTGATGCACGGGAAGAAGTAGTCGTGGAGGCCCGGGTTCGCGAGGATCAGCACCCGGCGGTCGGCCTCGCGCGCCGAGATCACGGAGCCGGCCTCGAGCAGCGCCGGCTTGATGTCCTGGTCGTAATGCCACAGGCTCGGCAGCTCCTTGGGCTTGGGCTCGTCGGTCTGGATACCTTTTAGCACCTCCCACAGCGGCGAGAGGTTTTTGTTTTTGATTTTGGCGTAATAGGCCTCGCGTTCCGGGGTGCGCTTGGGCTGCTCTCGCATGGCTCGATTCTCCTCGCTAGTCGGATGGTCCGCTCGGGGAAGTTCCCCCCTCAGGATGCTATCAGAAACGAAGCCGCCTTAGGATGTCAAACGGCCCGGCGACAGGACCGTCGAGTCACCAGTAACCGACTCTGTGCATCGTCGATGCGGCCGGGGCTCAGTCCTGCCATGACGCATAAACCTTGTCGGCGGCGGCGAGCGCGGCGCCGCGGCGTACGTCGTGACCACTCGCGGCGATGATCGATTCGAGTGCCGCGAGCAGCGCCGCAACGTGCTGGCGCCGCGACGATTCGCCGAGGGTTCCGATACGCCAGACCTTGCCGCGAAACGGGCCCAGCCCGCCGGCGATCTCGATATTGTACTTCAGCAACAATTCGCGCCGCGCCGCGGCCTCGTCGATCCCGGCCGGCACGTTGACCACCGCGAGCTGCGGCAAGCGATGGCCCTCCTGCGCGGTGGGCGCGAGTCCCAGCGCGCTGAGTCCGGCGCCCAGGGCGGCGCCGTTTTCGCGATGACGCCGAAAGCGCGCCTCCAACCCTTCCTCGTGCGCGAGGCGCAAGCCCTCGTACAACGCATAGGTCATCGTGATCGGCGCGGTGTGATGGTAGACGCGCTCCTTGCTCCAGTACTGCTCGATCATCGCAATGTCGAAGTACCATGAGCGACACTTCTGCTTGCGAGCCCGTATCAGGTCGCGGGCGGCCGGGCTGAAGGTAATCGGCGCAAGTCCCGGCGGCGCGCTGATACCTTTTTGCGTACAGCTATACGAAGCGTCGACGCGCCAGCTATCGATTTCCACCGGCACGCATCCGAGCGAGGTCACCGTGTCGAGCACCAGCATCGCGCCGTGCTCGTGCGTGAGATGCGAGATCTCTTCGACCGGCTGCCAGACCCCGGTCGAGGTCTCGGCATGTATCAACATGACCAGCTTCGGCCGTTTGATTTGCTTGAGCGCCGCCGCGATGTCACCGGGCTCGATGATTCGGCCCCACGGCGATTCGACCCGATGGACTCGCGCGCCCATCCGCTCCGCGCAATCGGCCGCCCGGCCGCCGAACACGCCGTTGACGCCGATCACGACTTCGTCGCCGTCCTCGATCAGGTTGGCGAGCGCCGCTTCCATCCCGGCCGAGCCCGTGCCGGAAACCGGAAAGGTCAACTCGTTACCGGTCTGGAACAGGCCGCGCAGAAGCTTGCGCAGCTCGTCCATCACGAGGGCGAAATCGGGGTCGAGATGGCCGACCACCGGCGCCATCATCGCGCGCATCACGCGCGGATGAACGTTGGAGGGGCCGGGCCCCAGCAACGTGCGCTGGGTGGGGTTGAGTTCCGGGGCATTTGCCAAAGCGATTCTCCTACCGGTCGGAATCGATCGCCGGCGTCGCCTAGACTTGAGATCCGATGCTCCCGCGACGCCGTCAGAAATTATTCGCGTTATTATGACCGTATCTGTCGCGCCTCGCAAAAGCCTTGGCAGCTTTACGGCGCGCCACTGATGATCGTGCTAAAGTGGCGGACGCGATGGAGACCACCGGCGCCGCCGCCACCCCCTTCAATAGGAATCTGGCTGCGGAACTGCGCGAAATCGTCGGCGAGGCCGCAATCGTATGGCGCCCGAGCGAGCTCAAGGTCTACGAATGCGACGGCTGGACGATCGAGAAGAGCCGGCCCGACCTGCTGGTAATGCCGCGCACGACCGCCGAGGTCAGCGGCGTCCTGAAAGCCCTGCATAAACGCAAAACCGCCTTCGTGCCGCGCGGCGCCGGCACGGGGCTCTCGGGCGGCGCGCTGCCGCTGCATGCCCCGGTTATGATCTGCACCTCGCGCATGAACCGGATTTTGTCGATCGATCTGGCTAATCGCCGCGTCGAGGTCGAAAGCGGCGTCGTCAACCTGCACGTCTCGAACGCCGTCAAAGCCGGCGGCTATTTCTATGCGCCTGACCCGTCCTCGCAGATGGCCTGCACCATCGGCGGCAATATAGCGGAGAACTCCGGCGGGCCGCATACGCTTCGGTACGGCGTCACCACCAACCATGTGCTGGGCGTCGAGCTGGTGCTGCCCGACGGCGAGATCGTCGAGCTGGGCGGCGCAACCGAAGATCGATGGGGCTACGATCTCGTCGGCGCGTTGGTCGGCGCTGAGGGCACCGCCGGAATCGTCACGCGAGCGACGCTCAAGCTGATGCGCGAGCCGCAGGCGCGGCAGACCCTGCTGGCGATCTTTGCCGACGTGGAGAGCGCGACCCGCGCAGTCTCGGCGACGATCGCCGCCGGAATTATCCCGGGGGCGATCGAAATGATGGACCGGCTGATAATCCGCGCAGTCGAGGCCGCCTTCCATCTGGGACTGCCCGACGACGCCGAGGCGGTGCTGATCATCGAGCTCGACGGGTTGGCGGCCGGGATGACCGAGCGGCTCGAGCGCGTTATCGGTCTGGCACGCGGATGCGGTGCGAGTGAAATCAGAATCGCGCGCGACGAGGCCGAACGCGCCAATATCTGGAAGGGGCGCAAGCGGGCCTTCGGCGCGGTCGGACGGCTGGCGCCGAACTACGCCACTCAGGATGGCGTGGTGCCGCGCACGGCGCTGCCGGAAATCCTGCGCCGGATCGCGGCTATCGCGCAGCGCTACAGCGTGCGAATCGGCAACGTCTTTCACGCCGGCGACGGTAATATCCATCCGATCGTGCTGTACGACGAACGTGACGCCGATGAAGTGCGCCGCGCGATCGAGGCCGGGCGCGAGATTTTACGCGCCTGTGTGCAACTGGGCGGCAGCCTGAGCGGCGAGCATGGGATCGGCGCCGAGAAGATCCACGAGATGCCGCTGCTGTTCTCGCCCGACGATCTGATGGTGATGACCGAGTTGCGTCGCGTCTTCGACCCCGAGGAACGCTCGAATCCCAACAAGATTATTCCAACCCCCGGCGCGTGCGTGGAAGTAACCACGCCGCATCGGCAAGCGGCGCTCTAAGATGCAACTGGCGCAGGAGACCGAAACGCGCAACCCCGCTTTGCGGGTCGCCACTGAGCTCGGCACGCTGATCGGCGCGGACCGGCTACGCACGCCTGAGGGCTGCGAGGCCCAGGCGGCCGACGTAATCGTCGAGCCGCGCAGCGCCGACGAGATCGCCAAGATCGTCTTCAAGTGCGAGGTCGACGGAATTTCGCTCGCGCCGTTGGGTGACGCACGCACGCTCTCCGAGCTGCGCCGCGAGCATGTGACGCTGGGCCTGTCGCTCGCCCGCATGGCCCGGGTCATCGCCTACGAGCCCGATGATATGACCGTCACCGCCGAGGCCGGCGTGACGCTCGGCGCCTTGAATCAGTTGATGGCGCCGCGCCGGCAGCATCTGCCGCTCGATCCCAGCAACCCCGGCAATGTTACGCTGGGCGCGCTCATCGGCGCGGCCAAGGCCGGCCCGCTGCGGCTTTCGGAGGGCACGGTGCGCGATCTGATGATCGGCGTACGCTTCGTCGGCCACGGCGGACGGATCGTGCATGGCGGCGGACGGGTGGTCAAAAACGTCGCCGGATACGACCTGATGAAGGTGATGACCGGGTCGTACGGCACGCTCGGAATCGTGTTCGAAGCGACCTTCAAGGTGCGCCCGATGCCTGAGCGCTATACGCTCGCCGCCCTGACCTGCGGTAGCCCTGCTGCGGCCTTCGAGGCCGCCACCCGGATTCACGACACGCTGCCGCTGGTACATCTGGAAGTTCTGAGCCCCGGGATCGCGCAGAACCTCGGCATCGCGTCGGAGCAGTTCGGGGTGATCGCGGGTCTCTGCGGCAATCGCGAGGAAATCGATTATCAGGCCGATCAAATCCGCTCGTGCGCCGATGGCGCCGGGATTGAGATCGTCCAGCTCGCGACCGCGCTGCGCCTCTATCAGCGGTTGCGCGATTACACGCTGCCGGTCCCCGGCATCGCCGCCCAGGTGGCGACTCCTCCGGCAGCGCTCGCACGCTGCCTGCAGGATTGCAACGTCGAGTTTCGCGCCCATGCGGGATGCGGGGTCGCTGAGCTTTTCGTGCCCGGCGAACCGCCGGCCGAGGAGGCCGTGAAGCTGGTCGCGCGATGGCGCGAGATCGCCGCCGGCGCCCGCGGCCATCTGCGCCTGCTCGGCGCGCCGGCCTCGATTCGCGCCGAGCTCGATTTCTTCGGCGCGCCGAGCGCCGGCGTTCTGAAATTGAGCCGTCGGCTGAAGGCGGCGTTCGATCCGGCCGGCATCTTCAATCCCGGATGCTTTATCGGAGGGATCTGATTCGATGGCCGCGCCTGCTTCCATACCTGATCCCAATCATTCAGCGGCTGTGTCCAAGCAGACCTCAGCCGGCGCCAAGTCCGCTCCCGGACCAAAGCGCGACGTAGTCGATTACGAACTGCTCTTCGATTGCGTGCATTGCGGACTGTGCCTGGAATGCTGCCCGACCTACGTGCTCACACGGCGCGAGATGGACTCGCCGCGCGGGCGAATCTACCTGATGAAAGGGTTGGCGGAGGAAAGCCTCAACCTCGACGACAGCGCCGTGCGCCATCTGGATTTGTGCCTCGGATGCCGCGGGTGCGAAACCGCCTGTCCGTCGGGTGTTCATTATGGGCGGCTGATCGAGCGGGCTTCGGCTTATGTCGAGGAGCATTATCGCCGCAGCTTTCGCGAACGGCTCAAGCGCCGCCTGATCGGCGCGATCTTTCCTTATCCGCGACGGCTGCGATGGCTGGTGGCGCCGTTGCGTTTCGCCGAGCGCCTGCATCTGCGCCGCCTGTTGCGGGCCTTGATGCCGGGCGGGACCGGGGCGTGGATGGACCTGATACCGCGGCGCGGCGACGCCGTCGCCTGGGACTCGTGGACGCAATGGACGGCGAGCGCCGACGGACCACTGGCGGTGGTGCATCACGGATGCGTCGCGCAAGTGCTGGCCGATTCTGAGAACCGCAACAGCGAGCATGCCTTGCGCGCGGCCGGCTTTCGCGTGGCCGAGCTGGCCGAGACCGAATGCTGCGGGGCGCTCGACCTGCACGCCGGCAATCGCGAGCGAGCGCTGGAATTCGCGCGCCGCAACGTGCGAGCGCTCAAACGCAGCGGTGCCGAGCTAATCCTGTCGGCGGCCTCCGGATGCGCCGCGGCGATCGCCGGATACGGTGAGCTATTGAAAAACGAGCCCGCATACGCCGAGGATGCGCGCGAAATTTCCGCCCGGGTCAGGGACTTGAGCACCTTGCTGGTCGGCGCCGCCCTGCCGGTGGGCCGCGAGCTACGCTGCGTCGTCACCTATCACGATTCGTGTCATCTGGCCCATGGACTCGGCGTGCGCGAGACGCCGCGCCAGCTCCTGAAATCAATCCCCGGGGTGACGCTGGTCGAGATGGCGGAGTCGGACCTGTGCTGCGGTTCGGCCGGCAGCTACAACCTGACCGAGCCGGCGATGGCGCGCGACCTGGTCAGGCGCAAGGTCGACAATATCGTCGCGACCGGGGCCGATTATGTGGTGCTCGGAAATCCGGGCTGCGAGTTTCAGATCGCGGCCGAACTCCGCCGCCGCGGCGCGAAGACCCGCGCGGTCCATCTGGCGGATTTCATCGCGCTCGCAAATCGATAAGCCGGCGCTAAGGACAGGATGTCGAACCGTTGCAGACGTTGCTGCCGGCATCGACCCCGCCGCTGACGGTGGTGCCGGCGCTATTGATGACGTTGTTCGAAAACCCGTCGCTCGGTTGCATCGCGATCCCGGCGCCGCTGTTGCCGCTCGCCTCGTTGCCGATGATCGACGAGTTGGCGCCGGCGGTGATGCCGTTGCCGACATTGCCATCGCTCACGTTGCCGCGGATCAGGCCGGCGGCATTGATGCCGTCGCCGCTATTGGCGGTAACCGAATTGTTCTCGATCACGCACGAGGCGCCACCCACGATGCCCGGCCCGTTGCCCGTGATATGCATCGAGCTGACGGTGCTGCCGGCGCCCACGGTCACGCCGCCGCCGCCCATCCCCTGGATGTTGCCGTTCTGAATCGTGAGGCCGGTCTGTCCGGGCGCGTTGATACCAATCCCACCGGCGGAATTCTGGCCGATTATCGAGTAGCCTTCAAAATTGATACTGACGTTGGGGCCTGTGACGTTGATGCCGTTTTTCTGGCCGCCGCTGATCTTGATATTGCGCGACAGGTAATAGCTGCCAGACTTCAGGCTATAGGCGGCGCCGGCGTTCGCAGCCTGGCTCGGCGCCTGCTCGATCGGGATCGCCTGCCCCCGCAAGATTGCCGGGCGGGCGGCCATGGCCGCGATGATTGCCGCGATGGCGATAACGCGTATCGAACGTTGCGTGGTATGCGAGCGAGCAAAGATCTCCATCAGGTCCCCTCTCTGAGCGTGCCGAAAACCGGCGAACCATCGAGGCTAAGTCCGGTGGATAAATGATGTCAATCGCGGTTGAGCACGCCCGGCCTGATATTAAACCTTGATGGACATGAGTTCTAAACCGGTACAGGTGAAGGTCAAACGGCTGAGACCGGGTGGCGCGATTCCGCGCTACCATAGCGAGCATTGCGCCGGGATGGATCTGGCGGCCGATCTGGCCGCGCCAGTGACGCTGAAAAGCCTGGCGCGGGCGGCGATACCGACCGGTCTCGCGATCGAGATACCGTTCGGCTTCGAAGGGCAGGTCCGGCCGCGCAGCGGCCGCGCAATCCGCGAGGGGCTGGCGCTTATCAATTCGCCCGGCACCATCGACGCCGACTATCGCGGCGAAATCCAGGTCCTGGTGGTCAATCTCGGCGCGGAACCGATCGTGATTCAGCCCGGCGACCGTATCGCCCAGCTAATCATCGCTCCGGTTAGCCGCGCCGAACTGATAGAAGTTGAGGTGCTGGCGGAAACTGTGCGCGGCGCGGGCGGCTTCGGCCATACCGGGCGCTGAGCCGGCGCCTGCGCGAGCTTAGGGCGATGACGACCAGGGACGACGATACCGATCTGCTGCTTAACGAGATCAGCCCGATCGACGGCCGCTATCGGCGCCGCACGCGGACGCTGGCGGCCTACTTCAGCGAAGCCGCGCTGATTCGCTACCGGGTGCGGATCGAAATCGAATGGTATCTCTCGCTCGCGGCTCATCCGCAATTCGATGCGCTGGTGCCGCTGGCACCGACCGACGCCACCCGGCTGCGCCGGGTCTATGAAGATTTCTCGCCGGCCGATGCGCGGGCGGTAAAAAAACTCGAGGCCGAGACCAATCACGACGTCAAGGCGGTCGAATATTTTCTAAAACGGAAATTCGCCGCGATCGATCCGGCGCTGCCCGCCGAGATTGTGCATTTCGCCTGCACTTCGGAGGATATCAGCAACCTGGCCTGGGCGCTGATGCTCAAGGAGTTCGTCGCACGCGAACTGCGCCCGCAGCTCGAAAGCCTACTGGCGACGATCGCCGCGATGGCGCGGCGCTTCAAGGCGGTCGCGATGATCGCGCGCACCCACGGCCAGGCCGCCTCGCCGACCACGATGGGCAAGGAACTGGCGGTTTTCGCCGCGCGTCTCCAGCGCCAGCTCAGTCATCTGGCGCGTCAGGAATATCTCGGCAAGCTTAACGGCGCAGTCGGCAACTTCAACGCCCATCGGGCGGCGTATCCTGAAATCGATTGGATCGAGCACTCGCGGCGCTTCGTCGAAGAGCTGGGGCTCAAGTGGAATCCGCTTACGACGCAGATCGAAAGCCACGATTTTATCGCCGAGCTGTGCCACGTGATGATCCAGATTGATACCGTCCTGCTGGGCCTCGCCCGCGATATGTGGGGCTATGTCGCGCTCGGCTACTTCCGCCAGCGCGCGCTGGCGGGCGAGATTGGTTCGTCGACCATGCCGCACAAGGTCAATCCGATCGATTTCGAGAATGCCGAGGGCAATCTCGGCCTGGCGACCGCCCTCTTTCAACATCTCGCCACCAAGCTGCCGGTCTCGCGATGGCAGCGCGACCTGAGTGATTCGACCGCGATGCGCTCGATCGGCAGCGCTTTCGGCCATCTCACGATCGCGCTCGATTCGATGGCGCGTGGCTTTTCCCGCGTCGATCTCGATCAGCGCCGAATCGCAGCCGAGCTCGACGACGCGCAGACCTTCGAGGTGATCGCCGAAGCGATCCAAACCCTGATGCGCCGCCATCGGCTGGAAAATCCCTACGAACGGTTGAAGGAGCTGACGCGCGGCCAGACGATCGATCGCGCGGTTATCGAAGAATTCGTCGCCTCGCTGCCGCTCGATCCTGCCGCGCGCGAGGCGCTGGGAAAGCTCACGCCGCGCGGGTACATCGGTCTGGCCGAAGAGCTGGTCGAGCGCTTTTGCCCGGCGCCGCCGGACGGCACCAGGACGGTGTGAATAAACTGTTCAAACAATCGGCTCTGCGGCGGCTGAAAATTTAACGCGCGCGTGCCACACTATTAGCACTACTTTCAGCGTGAGGCCCGGATGGATACAGTCCCGTCAAAGCTCGAAGAGTTTTACGAAGGCAAGGCGAAAAAGCTTTACCGCACCTCGGATCCCGACCTGGTAATCGCTTATTTCAAGGACGACGCGACGGCGTTCAACGCCAAGAAGCGCGGCACGATCGAGGACAAGGGCATCGTCAACAACCGGATGTCCGAGTTGTTCTTCACGCTGCTGGAACGCAACGGCGTGCCGACCCATTTCGTCAGCCGTCTCGACGAACGCCAGATGCTATGCAAGCGGCTCGATATAATCCCGGTCGAGCTGGTGGTGCGCAATATCGTGGCGGGCTCGATGGCGAAGCGGCTGGGCCGCGAAGAAGGCGAGCCGCTCAAGCGTCCCGTAATCGAGTATTACTACAAGTCCGACCCGCTCGATGATCCGTTGATCAACGCCGAACATGTGCTGGTCTTCGGCTGGGCGACACCGGCCGAGTTGCGCACGATCGATACCCTGGCGCTCAAGGTCAACGATATCTTGCGCCGCTTCCTCGATGAGCGCGGGATTATCCTGGTCGATTTCAAGCTCGAGTTCGGACGCCATCATGACACGATTCTGCTGGGCGACGAGATTTGTCCCGACACCTGCCGCTTCTGGGACAAAGCCACGCGCGAGAAGCTCGATAAGGACCGCTTCCGGCGTGACCTCGGCAACGTCGAAGAGGCGTACCAGGAGATGCTGCGCCGGGTCGAACTCTAAAGTCCCGGCGCAAGAGAACTGTTTTGCGGGTCAAAGTTTTCGTCACGCCAAGGCAAGGAATTCTCGATCCGCAGGGACGCGCGGTCGAACACGCGCTCAAGAGCCTCGGCTTCGGCGGAGTGGACGGTGTGCACGTCGGCCGCTACATCGTGCTCGATTTGCAGGCCGCTTCCGCGGATGAGGCGTGCGAGGCCGCTCGCCGGATGTGCGACGAGCTGCTGGCGAACCCGCTGATCGAGGATTATCGCTTCGAGGTCGAGCCCGGATGAAATGGGGCGTGGTTACGTTCCCCGGCTCGCTTGACGATCGCGACACGCTGCATACGCTCCGCGAAGTGATGGGCCAGGAGGCGATCTCGCTCTGGCACAAGGACGAGAGCCTGGGCGGCGCGCACTGCGTGGTGCTGCCGGGCGGCTTCAGCTACGGCGATTACCTGCGCTGTGGCGCGATCGCACGCTTCTCGCCGATCATGCGCAGCGTGGCCCGCTTCGCCGCCGAGGGCGGGCTGGTGATGGGCATCTGCAACGGCTTCCAGATCCTATGCGAGGCCCATCTGCTGCCCGGCGCGCTGACCCGCAACCGTTCGCTGTCGTTCATCTGCGAGCGCGTGACGCTGCGGGTTGAAAATCCGCACACTCCGTTTACCCGCGCCGCGCGCCAAGGCGAGCTGTTGCGCCTGCCAATCAAACATGGTGAGGGACTTTACCTCGCACCTGAGGACGAACTGCGCCAGATGGAGGAGCATGGCCAGGTCCTGCTCCGTTATGTCGGAGCGGACGGCGCGCAGAGCGAAACGGCGAACCCCAACGGCTCGTCCCGCGCTATCGCCGGCGTGGCCAATCAACGCTTCAACGTCTTCGGCCTGATGCCGCATCCGGAGCATGCCGCGGAGCCGCTGCTCGGCGGTGAGGACGGGCTCAGAATCTTCCAGTCCATCGTCGAGAGCGTGGGATGACCCGGCCGGTCTCGCTACCCGGGGAGCCCCCGGTCAGCCACGATCTCGCGGCGGCGCATGGCCTCACTCGCGAGGAGTTCGAGCGGATCCAGAGCCTGCTCGGACGGATGCCGACTTACACCGAGTTGGGGGTCTTCTCGGTGATGTGGTCGGAGCATTGTTCGTACAAATCTTCGCGCCGCCATCTTAAGATGATGCCGGCGCGCGGCGAGCGGGTGGTGCAGGGACCGGGCGAAAACGCCGGCGCGATCGACGTCGGCGACGGATGGCTTGCGGTCTTCAAGATCGAAAGCCACAACCATCCGTCATTCGTCGAACCCCGCCAGGGCGCGGCGACCGGAGTGGGCGGAATTCTGCGCGACATCTTCACGATGGGCGCGCGGCCCGTCGCGAGCATGGACTCGCTCAAGTTCGGTTCGTTCGACCATCCGCGCACCCGCTATCTGCTCGCGGGCGTGGTCGCCGGAATCGGCGGGTATGGCAACTGCGTCGGCGTGCCGACGGTGGCCGGCGAGACCATGTTCGATCCGGCCTACAACGGGAATATCCTGGTCAATGCCTTCTGCCTGGGACTGGTGCGGCGCGGCGGATTGCTGAGCGCGCGGGCCAGCGGCGTCGGCAATCCGGTGCTCTACGTCGGATCGGCGACCGGGCGCGACGGGATTCACGGCGCGAGCCTGCTCGCTTCAGCCGAGTTCGACGCCAGCAGCGAATCGAAACGTCCGACCGTCCAGGTTGGCGACCCTTTCGCCGAGAAGCTCCTGATCGAGGCCTGCCTGGAAGCTGCGGCCAGCGGCGCGATCGTCGCGATCCAGGACATGGGCGCCGCCGGGCTGACCTCGTCGTCGAGTGAGATGGCGGGGCGCGGCGAGCTCGGGATCGAGCTCGACCTCGATCGCGTGCCGCTGCGCGAGCCAGGGTTGACGCCTTATGAAATTCTGCTGTCGGAATCGCAGGAGCGGATGCTGATTGTCGCCGAGCGCGGGCGGTTCAGCGAGCTCGAACGAATCTTTGCCAAATGGGATCTGCATGCGGTCGAAATCGGCCAGCTTACCGACGACCGCCGTTGGCGGGTGCGGTCGAGCGGGAAAGTCGTGGCCGACATTCCGGTCGCCGCGTTAACCGACGAAGCGCCGCTCTACGATCGTCCCGCGGCGCCGCCGCCGAAGCCGACGATCTTTGCGCGGGCGGCGGTCCCGGCGCCAAGTGCGCGCGAGGCGCTACGCGCCCTGCTCGCCAGCCCCAACGTCGCCTCGAAGCGCTGGATATATCGGCAATACGACTCGATCGTGCAAAGCGCCACGGTGCTCGGACCGGGCAGCGACGCGGCAGTGCTGCGGATCAACGGTACGCGTCGCGGACTCGCGCTGAAGGTCGACTCGAATCCGCGCGTCTGCGCGATCGATCCGTACCTGGGAGCGGTCGCCACAGTCTGCGAGGCTGCGATCAACGTCGCCGCCGCGGGTGCCCGCCCGGCCGGCATTACGAATTGCCTTAACTACGGAAATCCCGAGCGGCCCGAGATTATGTGGCAGTTTATCCGCGGGGTCGAAGGAATCCGCGATGCAGCGCTGGCCTTCGAGGCACCGGTCGTGAGCGGCAACGTGAGTTTCTACAATGAAACCGAGGGGCGTGCGATTCCGCCCACACCGACCATCGCGGTAGTCGGCGTACTCGAAGATTTTCGCCAGCGGGTCACACAGTTTTTCAGTTCTCCCGGCGACGTGGTGTTGATCGTGCGGAGCAGCGCCCCGCGGCTGGCGGCCAGCGAATATGCCGCGCTGTTCGGATCGGACGAGGCCGCGCTCGGTCCCATCGACCTGGCACGCGAGCGGGCGCTCGTCGATGGGCTGGTTGATGTTGCGCAAGCCGGGTTGATAAGATCGTGCCACGACGTTTCCGACGGGGGTCTTGCCGTCGCGGTGACCGAAGCGTGCTTCAATCCTGAGGGCCCGCTCGGAGCCGAGTTTGCCCTTGAACCTGGATTCGATACGGTCAGTGAGCTTTTCGGAGAGGGACGCTCAACGGTCGTGCTCTCAGCTCCGCCGGAACACGTCGCCAGACTGAGGGAATGTTTCGATGCCGCCGGACTCGCGGTGATCGCCGGCGGACGGGTTACCAGAGCAACGCGGCTCCGGCTAGGTTCAGTGATCGACGAAGACCTGCTTGAGTTGCGCGAGATCTACGAACGGGCGCTGCCCGGAAGGATTGGCGATCGATGACGCTGGAAGTTGAGCTTTCGGCCGCAGAGGCGAAACTCGACGGCTTCCACGAGGAGTGTGGAGTCTTCGGCGTTTACGGTCATCCGGAGGCTGCCAACCTCGCCTACCTGGGACTCTACGCCCTGCAGCATCGCGGACAGGAATCGGCCGGGATCGTCTCTTCCAACGGCAAGTCGCTGACCTCGCATCGCGGGATGGGCCTGGTCGCGGACATCTTCGATGCTGACGTGATCGCGCGCCTGGAGGGCACCAGCGCCATCGGCCACAATCGTTATTCCACTACCGGCTCGACCTCGATTCGCAACTGCCAGCCACTGGTGGTCGAGTATGCGCACGGCGGGCTCGCCCTGGCGCACAATGGGAACCTCGTCAATTTCGAGGAGTTGCGCCGTCGCCTCGAGCAGTCGGGCTCGATCTTCCAGTCCTCTTCCGACAGCGAGATTATCATTCATCTGATTGCCAACTCACATGCGGCAACGCTGCCGGAACGGGTCGCCGAAGCGCTGGCGCAGGTGCGCGGCGCTTACTCGCTGGTGCTGCTGACCGAGAACACGCTGATCGCGGTGCGCGATCCCTACGGCTTCCGGCCACTGGTTCTCGGCAAGCTCAACGGCGCGACGATCGTGGCCTCTGAGACCTGCGCGCTGGACCTGGTACGGGCCGAGTATATCCGCGAAATCGAGCCGGGCGAGATGGTGATAATCGGCGAGGACGGGACGCATTCGATGCGACCGTTTGCGCCGATGCCCGCCAAGCGCTGCATCTTCGAGTACGTCTATTTCTCGCGGCCCGATAGCCTCCTGTTCGGGCGCAACGTTTACCAGGTTCGCAAGCAGCAGGGACGGGCGCTGGCGCGGGAATGGCCGGCGGAGGCCGACCTGGTGGTGCCGGTACCTGATTCAGGCAACGCCGCAGCGCTCGGCTATGCCGAGGAGTCGAAGCTGCCGTTCGAGATGGCGCTGGTGCGCAGCCATTACGTCGGGCGCACGTTTATCGAACCGCGCCAATCGATTCGCCATTTCGGCGTGAAAATCAAATTCAACCCGGTCGCTGAACTGCTGCGCGGCAAACGGGTGGTGCTGGTCGAGGATTCGCTGGTGCGCGGCACCACCTTGCGCAAGGTAATCCCGATGCTGCGGCAGGCGGGAGCGCGCGAAGTCCATATGCGAATCGCGGCGCCACCCACCACGCATTCGTGCTTTTACGGCATCGACACACCGACCCAGGAAGAGCTGCTCGCCTCGGACCATTCGGTCGAGGAGATCCGGCGCTGGATAACTGCCGATTCGCTCGCCTATCTGACCTGGGACGGCCTTTACTCATTTCAGGGCGAGAGCCACGAGGGTTTTTGCGATGCCTGCTTCTCCGGCCGCTACCCGATTGAGATTCCCAAGAACCACGAGCCGCATCAGCTACCGCTGTTCGAGAGCCCGGCTCATCACAACGGCGTCGAACTGATTCGCCCGCAAGCCGATGGCGAAGGGCGCCGCGACAGCGCGGTGCGCCTGCTCCACGGCTAACTGGCGCGAATGCCCATTCCGCGCCGGTCCCAGCGCGATCAGGAATACTGATCGACCGCGGCGCCCGCGACTACCTGCTCCAGACGTTCGATCGGCATCCGCGAGGCGAGAATACAGACGAAGCGCCGATTCTGGTCGACGGTCACGCACAAGCTCAATCCGCGGTAGCGATAGAATGCATGCCCGCCCGTCCGGAGGATTGCATCCTTCGGGATCGCGTTCGCGTCTGCATCCCGTAAACGCATACACAGGATGCTCTCGTGCGATGGCCCGCGGTAGACAGTGTAGGTGACCCGGCCGCCATCGGCGGCGGGATCGACACGGCCGCCCATCAGCGCGAAGCCCGAGTTCTTGAAGTTCCAAATTCCTGACGGCATCCGGGCCGCCCGATAAGCCTGCGCGAGCTCCTGCTCGCTGCCGGATGGGACGTTGGGAGCAAAACCGCCCTGAAAGGCGGCCAGCTTCGCGGCCGCCTGATCGAAGAGCGGAACCGAGCCGTTAGGCACGAGATATCCACGTCCCAAGACGATTACGATCGCGATCCCGGCGGCGATCGCCGTCGGGATCCAGAACCAGGCGCTTCTGCGGCTGGCTTGGGGAGCGGGGGAGACGGAACCAAGGGCCTCCCGCTCGAGAGCCTGGCGAATCTGCGCCGCGAGTGCAGCCGGTGCCCTGGGTTCGCCGAACTGTCGATGGATGCGGGCCTTCAGCGCGCGCTCCGCAGCCAGCTCCGCCCGGCATCGATCGCATCCGCGCAGATGTTCCTCGACCGCGCGGGCCTCGTCAGGGACGAGTTCGCCGTCGGCATAGGCGCTCAGATGGAGCTCGATACACTGGTTGCAATCCACGTTTCGATGCCCGTTCAACTTCCCGTCATCGGCTTTTTCAGGCACCGCGCGTCGGCAAAATCCTGGAGCTGGCGCCGCATCGAGGCACGGCCGCGCGAGACCCGCGATTTCACGGTGCCGACCGGCAGCTCCATCACCCGCGCAACCTCCTGGTAACTGAGCTCCTCGAGATCGACCATCAGCAGCACTGTGCGAAAATCCTCGGGCAGCGCGTCAAGCGCCTGCTCGACTTCATGATCGAGTACGCTCTCGAGCACGATGTCCTCGGGATTCGAGGGTGCGGCGCTGGGATGGATGCTGTCAGTATCGGCGCGGCGCTCGAACTCCTCGGCCGAGGCGGCGACCTGCTCGCGGGTACCGCGGCGATATACGTTACGGAAGACATTGTACAGGATGGTCAACAACCAGGCGCGACAATTGGTGCCGGGAGTGAATTGATGAAAGAAGCGGAAGGCCCGCAGGATGGTTTCCTGGAGCAGGTCGTTGGCGTCGTCGGCATTGCGTGCCAGGCGAAAAGCGGCAGCATAGAGCGCGTCGAGATGCGGCAGCGCCTCGCGCTCGAAGAGTTTGCGCCGGTCCGCGCCGATGGGCAGGTTTTGCGCCATATGAGGGATCAGCGGCCATCAGCGTCTGAGAGTGGATAACTCATCAACGACGCGGAAGGTTCCCGGTCCGAGAAGCTCCGGCGGAACCATAGCGTAACGGAAACACTTTCTCAAAGTAACGGTCTTGCATAAACCACAACACTTGGGCGAATCTGGCGTCCAGACTGTAAAGTTTTCCCGACAAGAGGCATCAATATGAACAAGAATGTGATTTCAGGTGCGATCCTCGCCAGTGCTGTCGCGATGGCGTTTGTCGCAACTAAGGTTCAGGCACAGGCTTCCGGCAGTTCATCGAGCACTACCGCGCAGGCCGCCAAGATCAAATGTATGGGCGGCAACGATTGCTCTGGAAAGAGCGCGTGCAAGACCGCCAGCAGCCCGGGCCCCGGACAGAACTCATGCAAGGGCGAGGGCTTCGTATACACATCCTCTGACAAGGACTGCACCGACAAGGGCGGTAAGCCGCAGAGCATGTAGGACCGGCCCGGAAATGCGGACGCTGCTGCAGGTTTCGGCGCGCGGCCGCGGTCGGTAACGGATCGATGGACAGTTCTGAATTTCCGGCGCTGGGTTATGGGGTCGGGCTGCGCCGACCTCATTACTCGCGCGTGATCGACGATCACCCGCATATCGACTGGTTCGAGATCATTTCCGAGAACTTCATGGTCGACGGCGGGCGGCCGCTCGAGGTGCTCGAGGCCGTGCGGCGCGATTATCCGATCGTGATGCACGGCGTATCGCTGTCGGTCGGATCGACCGATCCGTTGAATCGCGATTACCTGGGCCGCCTGCTTGAACTGGCGCGGCGGTTCGAGCCGGCCTGGATTTCCGACCATCTATGCTGGACCGGAGCCGGCGGACACAACCTGCACGATCTGATTCCGCTGCCGTATACCGAGGAGGCGATCCGCCACGTCGCCGGCCGTGTCCGGGTCGTGCAGGAGATCCTCGGGCGGCGAATTCTGCTCGAGAACATCTCGAGCTACATGACATTTCGCGCCTCGACGATCACGGAATGGGAATTTCTCGCGGCGGTGGCCGAGCAGGCCGATTGCGGAATCCTGCTCGACCTCAACAATATTCACGTGACGGCGTTTAATCAGGGCTTCGATCCGATCGATTACATCGACGCGATCCCGGCCCATCGGGTCGCGCAATTTCATCTGGCCGGCTATAGCGATCACGGCGATTACCTGCTCGATACCCACGACCATCCGGTGAGCGCGGCAGTCTGGAGACTGTACGAATACGCGGTTCGGCGCTTCGGACCGATCGCGACGCTGATCGAATGGGATGACCATATCCCCGAGTTTGCGGTGCTGGCTGAAGCGGCCGAAGAGGCACGTATGCGGGCCGCTTGTGACTCGGCTCCCGGTTTGATGTAGATGTAGAGAGAGCAACGGACGCCATCGCCGAGGGCAACCGAACCCGGGCGTCCCAAGGAGGCTCTAATCGATGATTCACCCTGATCGTCTCGGTCACCTGGTCATCAAGGTTCGCGACCTGGAGCGTTCCAAGAAGTTCTATACCGAAGTGATGGGCCTTGAGCTGATGGGCGAGGTGCCGCAATTCAAGATTGCCTTTCTGGCGGCCAACCGCCGCGACCATCACGAGCTCGGCCTGCTCGAAGTCGGTCCGGAAGCCGATGGCGGCCAGTTTGAACAGGTCGGACTGCTCCATTTCGCGTTTAGGATGAAGAGTTACGAAGAACTGGGCGCCGCTTACCGGGATCTCAAGTCTCACGGCGTCAAGGTGGTGGCGACCACCAACCACGGCGTCGCACGCGGCGTCTATTTCAAGGATCCCGATGGCAACGAGATGGAGCTATACGTCGACGGCGATCCGCTCGATTTCGGGAAGTGGGAAAATCCTTACGCGGGCGTCGAGAAACTGGACTTCGCCGAGGACTCACCGGGGCTGATGGATTCGGTGCCGACCGTCGTCGGAGCCAAGTAGCCGACTCCGGGTGCGACAGCTCGACGCGCCGCCGGCGGCAGCTTAACGGCCGCAAGTCCGCTTTGGACGGCTCCGCATGAGCATCCGCGTACAAGCTGTCACCGGCCGCGAAGGCCGCGAGGAATTCGCGCGCTTCCCTTACCAGATTTATGCCGAGCGCGAGGCGTGGTGGCCACCCGATGTCCACAACGAAATCGCGCTGCTGGCGGGGCGCAGCCCGCTCTCCAGTTATCTCGAGCTGGCCCCGCTGGCGGCGTACGACAATGATCAGCTGGTGGCGCGGGTTACGGCCGTTATCAATCAGCGCTACGTTCAGCATTGGAACGAATCACTTGGACAATTGATCCATTTCGAGGCGTTGCCCGGCCAGCACGAGGCGGTGGCCGCGATGTTCGAGCGCGCGCTCGAATGGCTGCGCAAACGCGAGATGAAAGCTGCGCGCAGCGGCTTCGCCGCTTTTCTCGATTATCCCTACGCGATCGACAATTATGGAAATCTGCCCTCGTTTCTGCTGCGCGGAAATCCGGACTACTACCACAGCTATTTCAAGAACGCCGGCTTCCTGACCGAAAAGGGTCAGAGCGATTTCACCGCCGAGCTCACGCCCGAACTCCTGGAACGCTATCCGCGGATGGTCGAGTCGGCCGCGGCCGCGAATATCACCATCAAGAGCTGGCGCCGGTACGGTTTCATGGACGCGGTCGATAGCTGGACCGATGTCACCAACGCCTCGTTCGCGCGGCATTGGGGCTGGAACCCGATCAGCCGCGAAGAGGTACGGCCGATGATGGCGTCGCTGTGGGATTCGCCGGTGGCTGACCTCTCGATGATGGCGATAGCCGACGGCAAGCCGGTCGGCACGGTCTTCTCGGTGCCGGACCTGAGCTTCGTACTGGCCCGCGTCCGCTCCGGCGTGAAACTTAGCCCCGCACGTGGCGGAGGGACCCGCGGCGCGCTGATCAATATCGGGGTAATCGAGCGGATGCGGGGGCGTGGAGTTGCGCTCGCGATGGCTGCGCGGTCGTTTCTGACGATGGCGCAGCAGGGGATGCGCTACGCGGGATACACGCTGGTGCACGACGACAACTGGGCCTCGCGCAACACGGCTGCAGGTCTGGGCGCCCGCGTGACCGCGAATTTCGTCACTTACCGAAAAGACTTTCAGTAACGAAACTACGCCCGCGCGGTTGACAACTCGCGGCCCTGCTAGAGGACCATCTGGGTCTGCGTGATCATTGCAAGCAGCCGGCCCTCCGGGGAGGTGACGCGGGTCTGCCATACCATCGTGCGGCGGCCGCGATGGAGCGGCAGGCATTCGCCGATGACCTTGGTGCCGGCCGGCGCGGGCGCGAAGAAGTTGGTCTTCGATTCGATGGTCGTGGTGCTCTTGCCCGTCTCAAGATTGAGCAGGGTGGCGTAGGCGCCGAGCGTGTCAGCAAACGCCATCATCGCCCCGCCATGCAATACCGCCGGCAGCGTGCAGAGCGTATCCCGCACCTCCATCTCGGCGACTATGCGATCGCGCGCTGTGCTGAGGTAACGGATTCCGAGCGTTTCCGCAAACGGCATCCGCGGCAGTTCCCGATTGCCCGCCTGATCGTTTTCCGGCTGCTTCACGATTCGATCGTCTTTTCCCCTCGGCCGTTCAGGGAATCAGCGAGCTCAGGCCGTGATGGGGTTGCGCAACGTGCCGATTCCCTCAACCGTAATCGCCACTTCATCACCCGGTTTCATGAAGACCGGCGGTTTGCGTCCCATCCCGACGCCCGGCGGCGAGCCGGTGCTCATCACATCCCCCGGCTCGAAGGTGTAGACGTGCGAGAACTCCTCGATTAGCGCCGGAATCCCAAAGATCAGATCGTCGGTATAGCCGTCCTGCATCACGGTGCCGTTGAGGGTCGTGACGATATGCATCCGGCGCCAATCGGGTATCTCATCCGGGGTCGCTACCACCGGGCCGAGCGGACAGAACGTCGGGAAATGCTTGCCCATAAGCATGATACCGACCGTCACCACCGGCTCGGTCCCCGGGACTCGGATTCCGGCCAGGCCATCGCGCGCCGAGACGTCGTTCAGGATGGTATAGCCGGCGACATAGTTCATCGCATCGGCGGCGGCGACGTTGCGGCATCGCCGTCCGAAGACCACGCACAGCTCGCCCTCGAAATCGACCATATTCGGCAAGAGCTCAGGCAGCTTGATCGGCATCCCGGGCCCGATCACCGCATGTGGAGATTTAACGAAGGCGAACGGACGTTGAGGCTGGCTGGTCGCGTTCATCTCGAGCAGATGGGAGCCGTAATTGGCGCCCGTGCATATGACGAAGGGACGCTCCGGCACCGGCGCCATCAGGCGCGCACGCGCCGCCGGTATCAGACATTTCCGGACTGCTGCGCTGCCCCAATCATTGCGCGCCTGCTCGACAATTCTGGCGACGGCCAGCATCGCGTCGGCCCCCAGCACCTCGACCAGCGAGGCCGGCGGCGGCATCCCTTCGGCAGCAAACGCCGACACCAGGTCGAGCACGAATTCCTTATCGCCGGCCGTCAAAAGCACGCCGGGACGCCGCCCTATCGATTCGCTTTCAAACAGCACCAGTTTCATAGGTCCCTCGCCAAAGCGGATAGCAGACCCTCTAACATTGTCAGAATGCGAACGCTAACCGGCCGTCAGGTCGAAAGTCATCGGAGATGGCCCGGATAGCGCGTTTTCCCTGACCGATTGCCTTGAGCGCCGACCGGCGCAGGTGTTAGTTTATGGTGTTTGCTCCTTGCTCCCGCCGCGTGGGGGCTTAATCCACAAGGAGGACGCTGTGCGTCGCTACGAAACCATATTCATTCTGCGCCCGGATTTGGGCGAAACTCAGACCAAAGAGACCATCAAGCGCTTCGAGGGTGTCGTCGGCAGCAATGGCGGCGAGCTAATCGACACCGACGAATGGGGCGGGCGCGAGCTCGCCTATCGAATCAAGGGTGAACGGCGGGGTTATTATGTCCGGCTCGATTATGTCGCCCCGGAAGCCGCGACCCACGAGGTCGAGCGTAACTTGAAACTGGCCGACAATGTCCTGCGCTACTTGTCGGTGCTGGTCGACGCCGACACCGACGCGGCTAAAGCCCACGCCGAAGTCGAGGCGAATCGCAGCCGGATTGCGCAGCATAAGGCCGCTGCCGAGGCGCGCGCGGCCGAGGCTCGGGGTGAAACTCCGGCGCGTCCAGAGGCCGAGGCGGTGCCCGATGCTCCGGAAGAGATAACCGGGGTCGAGGCGGCTCCGGATGAACCCCCCGCACCGGAAAGTGACGGGCAATCGCACTGAGCTATGGGGCCGGATAGCAAGGCCTGCAGAGCTTCGCAGCACACCGACGGGAACTGCGGTTTTGCGTCTCGCGGTGGCCTGCGGAGTGGATGGCGACGAGCTGGTTCTAACGGTCGTGATGACCGGCGAGAGCGCCCGGGAGCTGGCCCAGTGTCTCAAGCCCGGCCGTGAGGTTCGCGTCGCCGGCCAACTCAGAGTGATGCGTGGCAAGGCGGAATTCGGAAAGCCGGGAATCGAAGTGATGGCTGATTCGGTCAAGCTGCTCGATTAGCCCGAACGACCGATTGAATATGACGATAGGGTGTACAGATGGCAGAGGAAGAAAGGACTGAAACCACCGCCGAGCGGCCGCGCTTCGAGCGCTCGGGACGTCCGGGCCCACGCGGCGGTGACGGCGACCTCCAGATGGAGGGGCGAGACCGTGGACGTCGGCGTACGGGTGGCCGGCGCAAAGTATGCCGATTCTGCGCCGATAAGACGCTGAAAGTCGACTATAAGGATGTGCGGACCTTGCAAAGCTTCATCACCGAGGGTGGCAAGATCGTGCCGAGCCGCACCTCGGGTAACTGCGCGCGCCATCAGCGGAGCCTCGCAATCGCGATCAAGCGGGCGCGCGTCTTGGCGTTGCTACCGTTCTCGACCCTGGGTGTTTGATCGGCAGCCATGACGTTCAGGACGGTCATCGGTTTGACCCGGGCGGCGCTTATCACTGCGGCGTTATTTATCGCCGGGTGCATGGTTCCGGTCGCGGGCGCTTTGGCGATGTTATTCGCTCCGCTGGCTGTGATGGACTTTGCGATCGGACACGAGAACTGGCTGGTTCGTTCGATCGGGTCGGTGGCCATTGCCGGCGCGGTCGTCACGCTGGCCGTCGGATGGGCCGCGGGTGTCGCCTATCTGGTCACGTTCGGACTCGCCAGCGTGATTATCTGCCATATGCTGGAGAATCGGCGTCCCTTCGAGCTGGTGGTGCTGGTCGCCAGCGCCGCGATGTTAATCGCGGGCACCTTCGGCGCCTTCGCCTTCGCCGGGTCGCCGGGGGCGCTGGCCGATGCGTTGCGCCATTCGCTGTCCGCCGGGATGGCGCGCGGCGAGGAATTCTACCGGCTGCTGGGGATGGACAACCCGCTCACCGCGGACGCCAAGGCGAGCGTGCTCGACATAACTATCCGGCTGAGCCCCGCACTGGTGGCGCTCTCGGCAGCTTGCGCGGTGCTGGTGAATCTGACGGTTTTCTGGCGCTGGCTGGATCGCGGCCGGCTCGGCTATCGGCTGTTTGCCGACCTGGCGCGCTGGTCGGCGCCGGAGTGGTTGATATGGCTGCTGCTCGCCACCGGCTTCGCGCTGTTCGTTCCGGTCAGGGCGATCAGCACGATCGCGCTCGACGGCTTCGTTTGCGTAGCGTCGATCTATTTCTGCCAGGGACTGGCGATCATGGCATTTTACTTCAAGATGCTGTCGATGCCTGGGTTGGCGCGCGGACTGATCTATTTCGTCACCGGGATTCAGCCGGTGCTGGCGGCATTGGTCTGCGCGGCCGGAATTTTCGACCTCTGGATCGACTTTCGCCGCCTCAAACCGCAAAGCCCGGAGGCCGGCAGTTTTGGCGACTTTCTCTAAGGACTATTCTTAATGAGGCAGGACTGAGCGATGAATCTGCAAGTGATACTCAACGAAGACGTACCCAATCTCGGCCGCACCGGCGATGTGGTTCGGGTCCGCGCGGGTTTTGCGCGTAATTTCCTGCTCCCGCGCCAACTGGCCGTGATGGCCGACGCCCGCAACCTGCGCGCGTTCGAGAATCAAAAGCGTATCGCGCTCGTCCGCCGCGAAGCCAAGAAGGGTGCCGCTCTCAAATACAAGGAGCAGGTCGAGGCGCTCACTTTGGTGGTTACGGCGCGCGCCGGCGAGGAGGGCAAGCTGTTCGGTTCAGTCACCAATCTTGATCTCGAGCGGGCGTTGCGTGAGCGTGGATTCGAAGTCGATCGGCGCAAGATCCTGCTGATCGAGCCGATCAAGCAGCTCGGCGATTATACCGTCACAGTCCGGCTGGAGCCTGAGGTTGAGGCTAATCTCAAGTTAACCGTTAGCGCTGAATGAGGCTGGCTTCTCGATGATAAAACTTTACGACTTCCTGCCTTGTCCATTCGGTCAAAAGGTCAGAATCGTGCTGGCCGAGAAGAGCCTCGAGTTCGAGCTGATTCCCGTCGACCTGACGCTGGGCGAGCAACGCCAACCCGATTTCCGGCGGCTCAATCCGTTTGCGCGCGTGCCGGTGCTGGTCGATGAGGATACGATTGTCTACGACTCGACCATCATTGGGGAGTATCTCGAGGATGAATATCCCGAGCCGCCGGTGTTGCCGGCGATCGGTTCCAGTGCGCTGAGAGGGCGTGCGCGGCTTTTCGAGGACTTCGCCGATAATTCGTTCACGCCGCAGGTCGGCCAGTTAATGGCCGAGATGTACAAGGGCGAGGCTGAGCGCGATGGCGGGCGAATCACACGCTTGCGCCAAATGATCGAGCGGGCGCTCGACTACCTGAACCACGAGCTGCAGGGTCAACAATACCTGGCGACGGAGTTCTCGGTTGCGGATATCAGCTTCGCGCCGCGCCTCCTGCTGCTGAAGGAACTCGAGATCGATGCGGGCGCGAATCGCAGTAACGTCGACGCCTGGCTGAAGCGGATGCTGGAGCGGCCCAGTATCCAGGGACTCGAAGGACTCACGATCGAGCCGCGCGCTGGCGTTTAGTCCTGCCCGGACGAGATCCGGCCAAAAACGGCGGACGCCGCCCATGAATCGAGCGGCGTCCGCGCGCGGGCAGAAGGCAACCGGTCGGTGGCTGGGAGGCGGCGGTTCCGGCTGCTTCCAGGAATACGGATAATCAGTTCAAGCGGTCGGAAAACAGTTCTCCATCTTCATCGCTGGGTCCATGACTGATACCGACGGCACGAAATACCAGTTTGGCTCCAAACAGCCGATCGCCGAGACGTCCCTCGCGCTTCAGCATGCCGCCATGACGGCGACATCGAGGACACGGCATCGTGCCGCCCAGCAGGCCGGCATTTTCGGCTGTGATCCGCAGGTCAAATTTGAAACCGCATCCCGGGTTCTGACAAGTGGTCCGGTACACGACTCCCTGGGAAGTGGTATTCGATTCTTGGCGGGGTGCGATAGTCTGCATGATGCTCACCTTTTTTTCCCTTACTTTCGGTTCGTCCCTTATGGCATTCGAGAGGATTAGACGAACGCGCTGTCCAAAGCTTCACGCAAAGCCCATGCCGGGTTTGCGTTTTCTGCGGGTAAGTATGAAATACCCGCAAAGCGGACTCTTTTTCAGGACTCCTCAGGCGAGGTGTAAGAATCTCATAGCAGTTTGCGCCTGAAGTTTTTCCACGACTTTAGGCTTTGCGAATTTTTTCGTGAATCTTTGAGGTTAACCTGGGGCGGGCTTTCGTGGAATTTGGACCACACTTATACTAGCCCAGCGATTTCCGGTCATGAACGAAATTCGAACTAACTACGGGCCTCGGATGAGAACGCTGGGGCTGGTGATGGCCGGAGGACAGGGCACCCGGCTCCATCCGCTGACCCGCGACCGTGCCAAGCCGGCGGTCCCGTTCGGCGGCAAGTACCGGATGATCGATTTCGTGCTCTCGAATCTGGTGAACTCGGGAATCTACTCCATCTATGTGCTGGTGCAGTGGCGTTCGCAGTCGCTAATCGAGCATCTCAAGGATGGCTGGCAGTTCGGGAGCGTGATGTCCGACCATTTCATCACCCCGGTGCCGGCCCAGATGCGGATGGGCGAGACCTGGTACCTAGGCACGGCCGACGCCATTTTCCAGAATCTGAACCTGATCGAGGACAATAAGCCCGATCTGGTCGCGGTCTTCGGCGCCGACCATATCTACCGGATGGACGTACAACAGATGATCGACTTCCATCTCGAGCATCGCGCCGCCGTTACCGTCGCGACGCTGCCGGTCGCGCTCGAGGATGCCAGCAGCTTCGGCGTGCTTGAGGCCGACTCGGACCTGCGGGTGCGCGGCTTCGAGGAAAAGCCCGCCAATCCGCGTCCGATGCCCGGGGGGGCCGATCGATGCCTGGCGTCGATGGGCAACTACATTTTCGCGCCGGGTGTGTTGAACGAGGCCCTGATCGACGATGCGCACAACGACACCAGCCAGCACGACTTCGGCCGTGACCTGATTCCCAAGCTGATCGACGAAGTTCCCGTCTATGCCTACAACTTCATGACCAACCGGATTCGCGGCGATTCCGAGGTCAACCTGAGCTACTGGCGCGACGTCGGCACGCTCGAAGCCTACTATGAAGCCAACATGGATCTGCGCGATGCGCGGCCGCATCTGAACCTCTACAATCCGTATTGGCCGCTGCGCACCTCCTATTATGGCCAACCGCCGGCAAAGTTCGTCTTCGATGAAAACGGCCGGCGCGGCCAGGCGTTGCATTCGATCGTCTCCGAAGGCTGCATCGTGTCGGGCGGCACGGTGCGCAACTCAGTGCTCGGTCGCTCGGTCTTCATCCACTCTTACAGCCAGGTCGAGGATTCGGTCCTGATGGACTATGCCGAAGTCGGCCGCCACGCGCGCGTGCGGCGGGCAATTATCGACAAGAACGTCTACGTTCCGGAAGGCGACGAGATCGGCTACGATCTGGAACGCGACCGCAAGCGTTTCTTCGTCACCGAATCGGGCCTGGTGGTGATTCCCAAGGGCCCGAAACGCGAGCGCCCGGTGCTCTGAACCGATCCGCTTCGGCCGCCTGCCACAGTGCCTGAGTCGACAACTATCCAGGACAACCCGTCCGCCCTCGCCGTAACCGATCCGCCGGCCGCCGGCGCCGCGCGGGCGATCCCGGTTGCGCGCGAGAAGCCTGCCCGCGAGCGCGGCAAGCTGCGGCTCGGCATCACGCATCGGATCGTGTTCTGGGCAATGGCGGCATTGATCCACCTGCTGAGCCTGCTGCCGGATTTCATCCTTTACCCGCTCGGCGTGTTCGGCGGATGGACCGCCTATTGGCTCGACCGGCGCCACGTCCGCATCGGAGAAAAGAACCTGGCGCTCGCCTTTCCTGAAAAGACCGACCGCGAGCGTCGGCGAATACTGCGCACCTCCTATGTCAATCTAGGCCGCTGCGCCGCCGAGTACGTCCGGCTCGGTGGTTTCTTTTATCGTCGCTTCACCAGGCGCGTCAGCTACGATCGTTTCGATTACTGGGATTGGATCAAAACCAAATATCCGGGCCGCGGCATACTGATCCTGACCGCTCATTTCGGCAACTTCGAATTGTTGCCCGCGGCCCATGCCCTCAAAGGTTTCCAGATAAGCCTGGTCCATCATACCCAGCGCTTCCTGGCCGGCGACGCTTTGATGACTTTCGTGCGCGAGCGCGCCGGTGTCGAGATAATCCGCAAGCATGCCGCGGCGCGCGCGGTGCTGCGGACACTCAGGCAGGGCAAGATGGTCGGCATCCCTTTCGATCAGAACGCCAAACGCAGCGAGGCGGTGTTCGTACCCTTCTTCGGCGAGCCGGCTGCCACCGCCAGCGGCCTCGCGCGCCTGGCGCGAATCTCGGGCGCGCCGGTAGTGCCGGTCTTTATCGTGCGGCAGCCCGACCATCGCGGCCATCGCATCGAGATTCAGCCCGAAATCGCGCTGCAGACTACCGGTGACGAAGCCGCCGATATCCTGGAGAATACCCGCCGTTTCGTTGCCGCCGTGGAAGCGATGGTGCGCCGGTATCCTGAGCAGTTCCTGTGGATCCACCGGCGCTTCCGGACGCGGCCGCGCGGGATGGCGCCAATTTACGATAATTAGTTCGCCGCGCCGCCAATCTTCACTTGAGGTGCTCTCGCTACTGATTCGCACGCCAGATGGCGACACTGGTGTTGCCGCTGCCTGACGATTGTCCGTAAGCGCCGAACTGCCGGCCGACATACGGCCCGTCATTCTCGTCGAGGCAGCCGAGCATCGTGGCCAGATCGCGTCCCCCGACTTCGGCGACGACCTGCTCACAATATTCGGGGAACCAGCGCTTGGCCTCTGCGATGCGCCCGTCGCACAGCATCCGGATGAACGCACGGTCGATTTCCAGGCGCTCGGGCGACGGCCATTGATCGGGGCCGCGCACCAGCTTGTGCGAAAGGCTGCAACTGGCGAGAAAGATCGCGCGCACGCCGACTTTGCGCGCCGCACGATCGATCGCGGCGCCGACTTTCATACATTCATCGAGATCGGCCGAGATGCAGGTCGGGACCAGCACTGCGGGCACACTCTGGTCGGGATCGAGGTAATGCAGCGGCACGTACGATCCGTAATCCCAGGTGAAGTGCTCGGTCTCGTTGCGATAGATCGGGCAGCCGATCGCCTTGACCTCGTCGACGATGGCGCCGGCAAACTGCGGCATCCCGGGTCGCCGGTACGGTACGCCGGGAATCAGGTCGGGGGCCTCGTCGGCTACGCACATCCCGCGATGCTCGGGCTGGCAGGTGGCGTACCAGTTGAAGGTCGAGATCCAGTGGGCCGAGTTCACTACGAAGACGTCGGGCTTCATCGCGTGCAGCGCCTCGCCCATCTGGTATGACCCCGCGATCACCGGGCGTGCGAAATCAGGCGCCCTCGACTCAACTCCCATTCGCGGGGTATGGGGCGTGACTCCCGAACAGATAATGCCGCTGTCCATGGTGCTGTCCTCCGCCGTTCAATCGAACATCGCAACGCAGTCGATCTCGACGTTGACACCAGCGCGATGTGGCGTCGCGCCGACGCAGGTGCGCGTCACCTTCTCGCCGCCCATGTACTCGCGGAAGACCGCGTTGAATTGCGGGAAATCCGCGACATCCCGCAGGATCACGCGCATGTTAACCACGTTCTTGAGCGTCGCGCCGGCGGCGCCCAGCACCGCAATCAGATTGTCGAGCGTCTGGCGCGCCTGCACGGCGATATCGCCCGGCGCCACTTCGCGCGTTTCGGGATTGAGCGGTCCCTGGCCCGAAACGAATAACAGGTTGCCGAAGCGAATAGCCTGGGCGATTGGCGCGGGCGTCTGACGATCGGTGAAGCCGGTGGTCGGTGCGCTCTGCGATGTGATGATCTGCTTGGGCACGGCTCCTTCCTCCCGCAATTATTGATCAGCGCCGTCACGCCCGCCACCCGCGGTCGCGCCGCCGCTGAGTTCCTGGCAGAGACGGAAGCGCTGGAGCTTGCCGGTCGCGGTACGCGGCAGCCGATCGACAAAGCGAATATCACGCGGACATTTGTAGATTGAGAGATGCCTGGTGAGCGTCGTACGCAGCTTGGCGGCCACCTGTTCGCGGTCAGCCTCATCCGAGCGAACCACCACCGCCAGTGCGAGCCGTATCAGGCCGTCGGGGTTGGGAATCCCGACGGCAGCCGCCTCCGCGATTTCCGGGATCGTCGCCGCGCATTCCTCGATTTCAGCCGGGCTGACCCATTGCCCCGAGATCTTGAGCATCTCGTCGGCCCGCCCGTGGTGATACCAGAAGCCCTCGGCATCGAACGAATAAAGATCGCCGGTCCGAAACCAGGCTCGGGCAAAGGCGCGCTGCGTGATTTCCGGCTGATTCCAGTAACGCTCGCTGGCCGAAGCCATCCGAATCCACAGCGTGCCGATCTTTCCCGGTTCGCTTACCGGCTCGCCGTGCTCGTCGACCAGCTTCACCTCCGCGCCAGGCGCCACTCTTCCCGACGAGCCGGGCCGATAGGCTGCCGCCGAATTCGAAAAGGCCATGTAGATGGTCTCCGAGGTTCCCATCCCCTCGAAAATCCTGACGCCGGTCGTACGATGCCAGCTCTCGGCCAGCGCCGGCGGCAATCGCTCACCGGCAGACGCGTAAGCGCGCACCGCCGCGAATCCGGGCTCGCACGCACGCCCCGACGCAATCAGGTTGCGATAGAGCGTGGGCACGCTGAAGACCACCTCGGGCCGCACCGTCCCGATAATATCCGCAACGCTCGCCGCATCGGGCCAGCCGGGATACAGCACGCTGACCGCGCCCAGCCGTAACGACCCGAACAGGCAATTACCGAGCGCATAGGCAAAGAACAATTTCGAGGTCGAGAACAGCCGGTCGCCCGCGCGTACGCCGAGGCATTGCTCGAGATACGGTCCGGCGCCAAGCGCGTCGCGATGCAGATGCACTGCGGCTTTGGGCGTGCCGGTGGTGCCTGAAGTGTAGATCCAGAACGCCATATCATCGGGCCGCATCGGCTCGAAAGCGAGTTCATCCGGCGCGGCCGCGATTAGCTCATCGAGGTTCGCGAAGTCGGGATGGGATCCTCCGGCCACTGCCACGCACACGCGGTCTCGCAGGTGCCCCGCGATGGCGCGGTAGCCCTCGAGATATTCTCCGCCGATCAATAGGACCCGTGCGCCGCTGTCTTCGATCGCAAATTTGAGTTCGGCCGGTGACGAACGGGTGTTGAACGCGATCGCGACCGCCCCGATCCGTATCGCGCCGAGATAGGCGTAGATCAATTCCGGGCTGTCGTTGAGCATCAGCAACACCCGATGCTCGCGCTCGACGCCGAGGGCGCGCAGCGCGTTGCCAGCCCGGTTCACCATCGCGGCGAGCTCGCGATACAAAATCGTTCGAGTGCCAGCGATCAGCGCCGGCTGCGCATCGAAGCCGCGTTCCCGGGCCGGTCGCAGAATCTCTTCCGCCGCGTTAATCCGCATGATTTCGCGGGGCATCGTGCGTCAGCGGTCCCCGTCGACGCCACCTAAACACTTGGCCAGCGCGCCCGCAACCGTTTGCTTTCCCGTCCGATACGAAAAGCGTTACACTTGGCGCGCGATACGGCGCCCGCTCTCAGAAATTCTCGGCGCCCGAAACGGCTGGCGGATATGGCTACTTATCGAGGTGGATGTCACTGCGGCGAGATCGTTTTCGAGGTCGACGGGGAACTCGTCGAGGCGATCGAATGCAACTGCTCGATCTGCGCCAAGAAGGGCTACCTGCATTGGATCGTGCCACGCGATCAATTCCGGCTGCTCTCTTCCGACGATGGCATCGTGACCTACAGCTTCAATACCGGGGTGGCAAAACATTACTTCTGCGCGATTTGCGGATGCGCTCCCTATTACATACCGCGTGCGGCGCCTGAAGCGATCGATGTCAACATCCGCTGCCTCGACGGCGTTGATATCGCACAGCTCAAGCCCGGCTATTTCGACGGGCGTAACTGGGAAGCGGCCCATCGCGAGGGCGTCAGCTACGAACGTCCGCGCGTAAAGCAGAGTTAATCGATTTCCGGGAACCTGAAGACGAGGCGAGCGTGGCGACTCTCGGATTTACGGCGGCCAGTTTCAGGGTCTTCGACACCGAGGGCTTCAACGAGCGCATGCAGCAAATCTATGCTCACGTCCGTCCCCGGCTGATGCGGCTCGGCGACGATCTGGCGCCGGAGCTCGCCCGTCTGCTGCACCTGGAATTCTTTCCGCATGTCGCCAAGCACGCGCGCCGCACGGTGAATCCTCCGCCCGAGACCTGGGCCGCGTTCGGCCCGTCGCCCAAAGGCTACAAGCGCTACGGCTACCTGGCGCTCTGCATCTCCGGCGTGGGACTCCATGCTCGTGCGGTGGTAAAATCGGAGGCCGACCAGCGGCCCGAGATGGCGGGCGGACTCAGACGCCGCGGGGCCGAACTCGCCAGGACTCTCGACGGTACGAAAATCGCCCGCTACGACAAATGGGATTTCCAGCAGCTTCCGGCCACCGTAGCTGCCGGCAAGGAATTCTTCGATGAGCTCGGCGAAAATCTCGCCAGAAAAACCGGCGAGCTCGATATCGGCTTCGGATGGCCGCGCGGCGAGGCACTCCGCCTCGATCGGGCCGAACTGCTCGATGCGTTTCGCGAACTCGAACCGCTCTACCGGGTGTTGCGCGCCGTCAATTGACGGACGGCCTTCGGGATAGCCGGCCACGGCATCGACCTCCGGCGGAAAGTCAGGATTGAAATCGGCGCCAGCAGCGATTCTCGGGGCGGGAGCCTGGGGCACCACGATTGCCGTGATGCTCGCGCGTGCCGGCCGGCCGACGACGCTTTGCGTGCGTCGTCACGCCCAGCTCGATTCATTTGTCGAACGGCGCGAAAATTCGACCTATCTACCTGGAATCGTCTTCCCATCCGCACTCAAGATTGCAGATCGGTGGGCTGAGGCGGTCCGCGAGGCCGGGATCGTCGTGATGGCGATACCGTCGAGTTTCGCCCGCGCGACGATTTCCGAGGTCGCCGGCGCGATCCGTCCTGGCACGGTCGTCGTGAGTACCACCAAGGGCATCGAAGAGCGCACGCTGCTGACGATGAGCGCGATGCTCACGGCGTTGGTTGCGCCGGGCGTGAAGCTGGCCGTCCTTTCGGGACCAGGTTTCGCCGCAGAGGTGGCGGCCGGCAAGCCCGCGGCGCTGGTCGCAGCCGCGCCGGACGAGGAGACGGCGCGCGAGGTCCAGGCAATCTTTTCGGGCAGCGCGCTACGGGTTTACCGCAGCATCGATGTCCGCGGGGTCGAGCTGGCGGGCGCGGTCAAGAACGTAATCGCGATCGCGACCGGAATCGGCGACGGTCTCGGGCTCGGCTCAGGCGCCCGCGCCGCCGTGATCACGCGCGGCCTTGCCGAGGTCACCCGGCTCGCCACGGCTCTGGGAGCGCGGCGCGAAACGATCGGTGGGCTCGCCGGGCTGGGCGACCTGGTCCTGACATGCACCGGCGAGCTGTCGCGTAATCGCGCGCTCGGCGTCCGGCTGGGCCGTGGCGAGAAGGTTACCGAGGCGCTTCGCCATGGCGAAGGCAAACCGGTCGCTGAAGGTTATGCCAATGCCCGCTCGATAATCGAGCTGGCGCGCGCGACCGGCGTCGAGATGCCAATCGTCGAGGCGGTCAATCGCGCCCTCTATGAAGCTGAGGCGCCGCGCGATATTGTTGAGGATCTGCTCAGCCGCGAACTCAAGGCTGAGTTCTGATCGAAAGTCGAAGGGAAGCATGGCAACCAAAGGGAATTGCAAGGCCACGGATTGCAAGCGCGAGGCGTTCGCCAAGAATTATTGCCGCCAGCATTATCGGCTATGGCGGCGCGGCGAGATGCCCAAGGCGCGCTACAAAATCTGCACCGAAGAAAAATGCCGCAAGCCCCGCTTCAAGGGCAGCCTCTGCGAGCAGCATTACCAGGCCTCGCGGGGCGCCAAGCCCGCGGAGGGCGCGGCCGCATCGGCCGCGGCACCGCCTGCGGCGGCTGGCGGTGGGGCTGCGACCGGCTCGTAAGCTCGGTGATTTTCCGGGTATCCTGCCCGCATCAGGAGACCTGAGCGAAGCCCCGTCACTCTGTCGCATCGGTTCTTCATCTAGTGCTGAGCCGCACCTGAAATCCTGGGATCGCCTCGGCACTTCTGTAAGTCATGCGCCTTGCCTACGGTATATCGAGATAGATCCGTTTTGAGATTCTTCAGCGGAACGCTATAGGACTGCCATGGCGAACGAATTGCTGATGGTCGGAAGTGTTCCACTCGAAACAGTCGAAGAAGTCTTTCGGAATTTCGCCGCGCCGCTCGCGCCGATGCTTCCGTGTATCCCCGACGGCGAAGTCGGCGATCGGCAGTATTGGGTCGACGGCGTCGCCTACCGCGTCTTCAACGGCCATCCGCAGCTCGAAACACTGAGCCGCCCGGCGCCCGATGATGGCGTCGAGCGATGGCGGCCGCGCAGCCTTCGTGACGAGTGGGGCTTCCGCATCAAACCCGGGGTCAAGGAAGTTAAATTTGGCGATCCCGGATGGCGGCTCGGCTTCACCAAAGACGCGGTCAACTCCTACTTCATCTTCAGGAAGCTGAAGGAAGAGGGCGTCATTCCCGGGAACGTTCGATTTCAGGTCTCGCTGCCGCTCACCTATAGCGTCATCACGCCCTACTTCCACGATTACTCGGAGTACCCGCGGATTATTCCGGGCTTCGAGGCTGCGATGCGCGCCGAGGTCGCCAAACTGGTCGAGAAAATTCCGCCCCACGACCTCGCGATTCAATGGGACGCGGCGCTTGAAATGGGTGATCTCGCCGGACAACTGCCGTATCTGCCGAGGGAAGGAGCGTTTGAACGCAACGTCGCGCAGGTCGGCCGGCTGGTGGCGGGAATTCCGGAAACGGTGATGCTCGGGTTCCATCTCTGCTACGGAACGCTCGGCGGATGGCCCTGCTTCGAGCCAGAAGATCTCAGTATGCCGGTGCGCTTCACCAATGCGATCGTCGCGGCTGCGCGTCGGCGAGTCGACTTTGTTCACATTCCAACCCTCAAGCGCACGGCCGACGAATTTTTTCGCCCACTCGGCGATCTGAAAATCGGGCGCACGCCGATTTACCTGGGCGTGATTCACGATATGGATGATCTCGAAGGTTTCAGGACTCGTCTGAGGCTGTCGCGCAAATACCTGCCGCAGTTCGGCATCGCCGCGCCGTGCGGCTTCGGCCGCGAGCCGGTCGCGCGGCTGCCGCAGATTCAGCGAAACCACCTGCAAGCCGTCGAGATTTTGCGCGGGATGTGATGGCCGCCCGCATGGCTGGACGCCTTACTGCCGGCAAGGGGAATCGGCGATGGCTAATCTGATCATCGCGGGAGCAGCCGGGCGCATGGGCCGGCTGCTTATCGCGCTGGCCGCGGCGGATCCGGCTCATCGGATCATCGGCGCTCTGGAAGCGCCCGGCGCCGGGGCATTGAGCCGCGATGCGGGCGAGACGGCTGGAATCGGCCGGCTGGACGTCGCGATCACCGAGGACTATGCCGCGATCGTGCGGCCCGATACCGTCACACTGGATTTCACGAGCGTCGCCGCTTCGCTGGCTCATCTCGAAATCGCTGCCGCGAAAGGGGCGGCGATCGTAATCGGCTCGACCGGCTTCACTCCCGAGCTGGACGCCAGGGCGCGCGCGATCGCGCCGCGAACGCGCACCCTCATCGCGCCCAACATGAGTATCGGCGTCAACGTGCTGATGCGCATCGTCGCCGAGGTGGCGAAGATCCTGCCGGACTTCGATGCGGAGGTGCTCGAGATTCACCACCGCACGAAAGTCGACGCGCCGAGCGGCACCGCGCTCGCGCTCGGACGCACGATCGCCGAAGCACGCGGAATTGATTTCGCCGGCAACGCCGTTTTCGGCCGCGAGGGAATCACCGGGGTCCGTGAGCCCAACCGTATCACGGTGCTCGCGCTCCGCGCCGGCGACGCGGTGGGCGACCATACCGTGATTTTCGGCGGCCAGGGCGAGCGTCTCGAATTGACGCATCGCGCGCAAAGCCGCGACTCGCTGGCACGCGGGGCGCTACGCGCGGCGGCTTGGATCGAGCGCCAGCCGCCGGGCCTCTACTCGATGCGCGACGTCCTGGGTCTCTAGTGCGCCGTCTGCGGCGGGCCGCCCATCGGCCGGCCCTTCACGGTACCCTCGGTCTCGATCTCGCCCCATCGCTGCGCGATGCGCGGGATGATCCGTCGATGGCCGTACTCGAAGTAGCCGATTATTCCGGCTAACGCGAGCAGGTTACCGGCGATAATCTGCCACCATCCGAGCTGCTCGAGCGCCGCCGCATTCAAAACCGTTATGCATCCCAGGAACGAGACCTCAAACCATAGAAACAGGACCAGCACGCCCAGTGCCAGCAGCGGTTCGCGCTCGGAGCCAAAGACCAGGATCGAGGCGGCGATGCCGAATACGATAAATGCGATGAAGTGAAGCACCGTATAGCCGATAACCATCGGCCACGAGATTCCCGCCCCGGCCGCGCCGCCGAGAATCACGGTGCCGAGAATCGACGGGGTGCGAAATGGCTCTCCCGCCGCAGAGTCGATAATCAGGAACCAGACGGAGAGAATTACCGCACCAACAATTCCGGCCACGACCCCTTCGCTCATCACCCCGACCCACGGACCGAGCAGGCTGTCGAGTAGCAGCGGCTGCCGCCATAGAAAAACCGCGAGCATCGCCGCAGTCGCAAGACCATTGCCGATCATTACTTTCCACCACGGCATCACTGCGACCGCCGACGGCCCGAGCATCATCACCACCGCGATAAAGAAGACCTCGAATGCGAAGACGAAAAGCAGCAGCGAGGGAAACAGCGTGCGATCGCGGGCCGCAGCCTCGATCAAAAATGCGCCGGCGATACCGATCCCGATGAAGGTCAGGAAGTGCAGCGCAGTGTATTCAGCCGCTAGCGTCCAGGGAATCGTTCCGGCGACCGCAGCGTTGTGCAACCCGGGTATCAAGCTGGCGGCGAGCAGCGCCGGGGTCTGAAGTGGCGCTCCGCGGGCCGCGTCAAGCAACAGGAACCAGATTGCGATTACCGCCGCCCCAGCCACACCTGAGATGATGCCATCGAGGATGATTCGCGCTCGAGAGTGTTTCATGACTGACCTCCTTGCGGAGCCCGCGCGATCCCGGATGCGGCGGCATGTTCCGCTACGATCCGGAACAACGCACCTGAGTAACCGGCTGTCGATTAAGAATATCTTAATCGATACTTAAGTCTTACTTCTTTTCACTAGATAATTAAAGGCTAGCCATCGGGGGATCGCCAGGCAACTCTCCCGATCGATATATGCGGCGTGAGCGGATTTTTCGATTAAAAACCGAAGATTCAGGCGGTCGGGCGCCGGACGACGCGAAGTTCGGGCGTGCGCAGCTCGGGTGTGCGCAGGTTGATCGCCGGAACCTCGCGATCATCGCGCCGCGACCAGCGAAAGAAAATCGCAGTGAAAATACACATCAAATAGACGCCCTGCCCGACCCACATGATGAGGCCGCCGAGGACCTGATCGGCGTGCGCCGTCAAACCGAATGGATGCGGCTCGATGCGGTAGAACATGTAGAGCACCGTCTCAGCCATCGTGATCGGCGCGGCCACCGCGGTCATCGGAATCATAAGCAAAAACAGATACATGATCTGAATCGGGTACGAGAGCCGCGGAAACTCCGGCAGCGGGCTCAGCAGCGGCCACCAGAGCAGAATCCCGACGATCAGCAGCACCTCGCGGATATCGCCGTACTGTGGGCGGACGTGGCAGACCTGGTCGCACAGCAGCGGATAGTGGATCAGGGTGAAAGTGGAAGAGAAGGTCAGAAACGCCACCACCGGCCGGGTCGCAAACCGCCACGGCCGTTCGATCCAGCGCCGCGTAAAGATCGGGCGTGCCATCCAGTCGGGTGTGCCGAGCAGCAACAGCGGCGGAATCACGAACACCAGCAGCATCTGCTGGAAGATATAGAGCGAGAAGGAGCGCTCGCGGACGTATTGGTCGATCGGTCCGGTCAGCGCGAAGAACATCACGGTCAGGCCAAGCCCCAACGCGAAGAGCTGGCGCGCCGTGAAGCGCCGCCCGAGCAGCTTCGCCGCGCCCGCATAGATCGCTGCGAGCGCGATAATCCCAATCATTACGTCAGGGCTATATTCGTGCATCGGGGAACCGCGCGCCGCTTATCTCATGGCACCGTGAACGAGAGGACACCCGAGAGATGCCAGAACAGGAGCAGCAGGCTCAATACGATCAGGAACGCCAGCATCAGCGGACCGCCGAAGAAAATCGTAAAAACTTTGCTGTCGTAATAGAGGTGCATGTAGAACCCTCCGACGAAAGCAAATTTTACCGCCGCCAGCACCAGCAGAATCGGCACCAGCACCGGTTGCAGCGCCGACACATAAAAGACCGTAATCTCGGCCGCCGTCAGCACCGTGAGAATGCCGGCGATTACGAGGTAAACGGCGGGTCCCGGATGCGCGTCGTGCGGATCCTCTCTCAAAGCCGGCTGGCCATGTTCGATTGCGTAGTCGCTCATGCGTGTTTCACCGTCCGCATCAGGTATACCAGTGTGAAGATAACCACCCATACGATATCGACGAAGTGCCAGTAAAGGCCGCCGATCTCGACCGCGAGGCTGCGGTCCTTGCCAATCTTGCCGCCGGCGGTTGCGAACGCCAGCACCAGCAGCCAGCACACCCCGATCAGAACGTGAATACCGTGGAAGCCGACCAGCGTATAGAAACACTGGCCGAACAGGTTGGTCTGAATCTTGAGGCCCTGCAGCACGAAGTCGGTGAACTCAAAGGCCTGGCCGCCCAGGAAGATCAGGCCGAAGAAGGCGGTGCCGAAGAGCCAGAAGGCGCCCCATTTGCGATCATCGCGTTGCACCGCGGCCAGCGCCAACACCATCAGCAAGCTCGAAGTCAGCAGGACAAAGGTGCTGAACGAGGTCAGCGGGATGTTGAGAATCATCGCGTCGTGACCGCCCATGTTGCGGTCCTTGTAGACCATGTAGGTCGAGATCAAAGATGCGAAGAAGACGCATTCTGAACCCAGGAAGGCCCAGATACCGAGTTTGCGATTGTCCAGGCCCAGCGTGCTCTCGGCGAGCATTTCCGGATTGAACCGGCCCCAAGCCGGATACTCGAAGAGCATTCCAATGATGCTCATCAGGGTGATCGTTCCGCCGATCAGGATGAGCCGCGTCCAGATCAGGCATCCGAGCCCCATCATGAAGACGCCGAGCGCGAAGATCAGCGGATAGAGCGACGGCGCCGGCATGTGAATTTGCTCATGCACTTCGGCCGGGGCCCCGACCGGTACGGCCGCCGCGCCACCAGCGATCGGTGCTGCGACGCCATGCGCGGCCACGCCGCCGTACTTGCGCACCCAGAAGGCGTCGCGCGCGGTAACGATCGGCACGGTTACATAATTGAACGCCGGCGGCGGCGACGGCACCGACCATTCCAGCGTGCGCGCGTCCCATGGATCTGAGGAAGCGTGCTCGCCGCGCAGCGTGCTCCAGATGAGGTTGATGAAGAAGAGCAGGAAGGAAAAGCCCAGGATGAAGGCGTTGATACTCTCGAAGTAGTTCCAGAAATCCCAGCCCATGTGCGGCGCGTAGGTGTAGATACGCCGCGGCATCCCGAGCGTGCCGAGAAAGTGCATCGGGAAGAAAGTGGCGTTAAACGCCCAGGCGGTGATCCAGAACTGCCACTTGCCGATTGTTTCATTGAGCAGGCGTCCGGTGATCTTCGGCCACCAGTAGTAAAAGCCCGCCAGGATTCCCATCATCATGCCGCCGAACAATACGTAGTGGAAATGCGCAACCACGATGTAAGAATCGGTCTGCTGCAGGTCGACCGGCGGGCTCGCGTGCATAACACCGCTTAGGCCCCCGGCCGTGAACTCGATCAGAAAGCCGAGCGCGAAGAGCATCGCGGTGGTGAAGCGCAGACGCCCGCCCCAGACGGTTGCTATCCAACTGAAAATCTTGATGCCGGTCGGAATCGCGATCAGCATCGTCGTAATCGCGAAGGTGCTGTCGGCAATCGGACCCATCCCGGTCGCAAACATGTGATGGCCCCAGACGCCGTAGGACAGGAACCCGATCAGCACCAGCGAGTAGGCCATCATCGGGTAGCCGAACAGGGGCTTGCGCGCGAACGGCGGGATGACCTCCGAGATGATGCCGAAGGCCGGCAGCGCCATGATGTAGACCTCGGGATGGCCGAAGATCCAGAACAGGTGCTGCCACAGAATCGGGGTCGCGCCGGCCGAGACCTGGAAGAAATGCGTATCCAGGAAGCGGTCTGCGAACAGGAAGATCAGCCCGACGGTCAGCGCCGGAAAGGCCAGCAGGATCAGAATCGTCGTTACCAGCATCGCCCACATGAACAACGGCATGCGCATGAAGGTCATGCCGGGCGCGCGCATGTTGACGATAGTGACGAAGAAATTGAGGCCGCTCAGCAAGGTCGAAACGCCGAGGATCAGAAGTCCGATATCCCAAGTATCGATGTTGATGCCGGGCGAGTACATGCGCTCGGTCAGGTTGGCGTAGCCGAACCATCCTGCGTCGGGCAGCCCGGCGATGCTGTAGAACAGGCCGAGGTGCATGAAGATGGCACCGGCGAGGAAGACCCAGTAGGAGAGCGCGTTGAGTCGCGGGAAGGCGACGTCGCGCGCGCCAATCTGCAGCGGGATGAAGAAGTTGGCGAAAAAGCCCAGCTCGATCGGCATCACGACCAGGAAAATCATCGTGGTGCCATGCATCGTGAACAGCTCGTTATAGATGCCGGCCGACAGAAAATGGTTGTTGGGCACCATCAACTGGCCCCGCATCAACATCGCCTCGAGGCCGCCCACTCCCATAAAAAAGAGCGCGCTGACGGCGTAGAGGACGGCGACGCGCTTATGATCGACGGTGGTTAGCCAGCTCCAGATGCCTCGCGGCTCCTGAAGATAGTTGGGGTACTCGAATCCTAGCGTTTTTGGTTGAGCAGCCATCGCAACTTCCTATTTCAGGCTCTCGAGATAGGCCACCAGATCCTGCAAATCTGTGCCGCGCAGTCCCAAGGTCGGCATCTCCGCCCCGGGTTTGACTTTATCCGGATCCTGAATCCAGAGCGCAACGTTCTCCGGTGTGTTGGGAAAGATCGAACCAGCGAGCGTTCCCCGGCTCGCGAAGTGAGTCAAATCGGGGCCGCGAAAGCCGTATTTGTATTGGAGGGAAAACCCGGAAATCCCGCGGATTTGATGACAAATCGCGCAGGGCGCGTCCTTGAAGATCTTCTCGCCCGCGATCGCCGCCGGTGAGGTCGGCTCGGCCGGCGGAGCCTGCTGGGCTGCAACCCATCGCTTGAAGCCATCGGGCGTATCGACGACTACCCGGAACCGCATGTTGGCGTGGGAAAGCCCGCAGAATTCGGCGCATTGTCCATAGAATTCGCCGGTGGTGTTGGGTATGAGCGTAATCTGATTAATCTGTCCCGGAATCACGTCGCGCTTGCCGCCGAGCGCCGGCACCCAGAAGCTATGGATGATGTCCTCCGAAAGAAGCTCCAGATGAACTACCTGGTACTCAGGAAGGTGGAGTTCGTCTGCGGTCTGGATTTTGAAGCCCGGGTAGTCGAATTCCCACCACCACTGATGAGCCCGGACCTGGACGGTAAGCGTGTCGGCCGGCCATTTCGAGGGCTGGGTCTTGATGATGGTGTGGATGGTCGGAATCGTGATGAACATCAGGATCAACGCCGGGCCGACCGTCCAGGCCAGCTCGAGCATCAAGTCCGATTCGTGCTCCGATGGCTCGCCCGGCTCACCCTCGCGAGTGGAAAAGACGAAGATCGCAAGTAACAGGGCGACGATCACGATCACCATCACGATCGAATCCCAGATCGTTATCTGCAGGAACAGCGAGTAGATCCACTTCCCGAGATCGGAATTGGTGGACAGCGTATCCATCGGCGCGTTGAACGGCTGGCAGGCAGCCAGCGTGCCGGCCGCCGCAATCGCCAGGGCGAGCCGGCCGGCGATGCTTTTTAATCCGTAGGCGGGTCTCATTCCAGCTCTCCAGTGGGGGCAAACGGCCCTGAACCCGCCTCTATAACGCGCCGCAGCCCCGGAAAGGCGCAGAGTGCGAAGGCGCCGAGGAACCCGATCGTCACCACCGCTTCGACCCATCCATAAGGCACCACGGTGGGCGAAAGCGATGGGATGGTTAACACATAGTCTTCGAGGTAGATTCCGACCAGTCCGAGCAGCGCGATGGTGCCGAGGATCTTCGGCGTGCGCTTGGGCCGGACGCCCAGCAGGACGAAAAACGGCAGCCCCCAAACCAGCGTGATCATCGCGATTGAGAACGGCACCCATGGCATTATCGAGCGCCGCACGATGAAGAAGGTTTCCGCCGGCAGATCGCCATACCAGATCACCAGGTATTGGGAGAAAAGCAGGTATACCCAGAAGATCGAGAAGGCGAATACCATCTTGCCGAGGTCATGCTGCACGCGCCGGTTGAAAAACACGATGCGGTCGCCGAACACGGCCTGCAGGATTATCGCGGTCAGCGCCATCGCCACGATCCCGCTCCAGAACGCGGTGGCGAAGAACCAGGCGCCGAACAGCGTGCTATGCCATCGGGGAGAGAGCGACATGATCAGGTCGAAAGCCAACAGCGAGTAGACGAACGCAAAGCATAGGGCGACGGCCGGCGATAGCCGCCGCATGATATTGGGCGGCAGCTCGATATTATGGGGCGTCCTGGCCCACTCCCGCACCACCTCGCGTCGCGAAGCCGACACAAACCACAGGCTGAGCAGCGTCAGGAGCAACAGTCCAGCCCCATCGCGGGCAAATAGAAACGGCGCATTCAGCCATGACGCCTTCAGTGCCACCGGATGCAGCACCCAGGGAAAGATCGCGGCGCGTCCCGCCCACATCCCCCAGAACAGCAGGAAGCCCAGCGGAATGAAGCCGACGAACATCTCCGCGAGCCGGTACTGCGCCGGTCCCGCCCAGCGGCCCTGACTCAGGTAGAAGGCGGTGGAGACTATCACCCCGCCCTGCGCGATACTGGTCCAGAACAGCAGATTTACCAGGTAGGCCTGCCAGGCCCGTGCGGCCAGGCCCATCCATAGCGCCAGGAAAAATCCCGCCAGTCCGATCACCACCAGCACGGCCGCCAGCACCGTCCAGAAGCCGAGCGAGAGCTGAATCGGTTCGTGCGCCTGCGGCGCGGTGGCCCGCGATGTAGATTCTGAGTTGGAACTCATTTTTGCCCGGCCTTATCTCGTCTGAGTCATCTCAGTCGTCATTTTCGATCATCGGTCTATCACCGGTCAGGGCGTCGAAACCCCGGCGGCCGGCCCTAATGGGCCGCATGCCCTGGCGATAGCTCCGCAGAGTAAAGCGTCTCGCTGGTAACCTCGGCGGCGCCGCTCTCCTTGAGCAGGGTCTCCATTTTGCCGCCCTCAGCCTCATCGCAAATCACCATGATCCCGAACCGATCGCCGCTGAAATGATTGCTATAGCCCTCGATCGGGTCCAGCGCCGGCACTCGCGCGTTGGAGAAGAAGCCAAGCACACCGGCGATACCGCCGCACAGGATCATGAGCTCGAAGACGATAATCAGGTATGGCGGTATCGAGGCGATCGGCTTGCCGCCAGCGTTAAGGCCCCATTCATAGGAAGTCCCGAGCGTGATTGCAAAACCGGAGAGAGCGCCGAAGATACCGCCGGTCAGCACCCAGCCCCGCACGTGACTGCGCTTCACGTATAGAGCGTGGTTAATCTTTTCGCTCGGAATCGGCGAGAAGACCCGCGGGCGGACGCCGTCCGCGAGCAGACGCTCGAGCGCATGCACGCACTGCTCCTCGTCGGTAAACGAGGCGACCACCCGTACCTCGCTCATGCCGCCCTCCGGTAGTTGTCGCGCAGCGCTTCGCGCAGGTAGCGGATGCCTTCCTTCAACTCGGTCATCGAGATGATCGGCAGGAAGCGTGCAAACAGCGAGAACAGCATCAGGAACCAGGCGAAGCTTCCCACCGTTATGAAAATCTCAGTGATAGAGGGCGTGAAGAAGTGCCACTGCGACGGCTCGGTATTGGTCGCCAGCGAGCCGGCGATAATCACGAACCGCTCGGTCCACATCCCGACGTTGACGAACAGCGAGATGATGAATAGCCAGACCGGATTGATCCGGACCCGCGGCGAGAACAGCAGCAACGGGATCAGGCAGTTGCACAGCACCATCACCCAGAAAAGATAGCCTTGCGGCCCGAAGTAGCGCTGATTGAAGGTCACGACCTCGAACGGATCATGGGTGTACCAGACCATGAAGGATTCGCAGGTGTAAGAGTACGTGATGACCAGCGAGGTCAACAGGATGACCTTGGCCAGATTGTCGAGATGCCAGGGCGTGATGAGATCCTCGAGCCCCATGATCTTGCGGATCGGGATAAGCAGCGTCAGCACCATCGCGACCCCCGAGAAAATCGCACCGGCGACAAAATAGGGGGCGAAGATCGTGCTGTGCCAGCCCGGCAACTGCGCCATCGCGAAGTCCCAGGACACCACGCTGTGCACCGAGATCACCAGCGGCGTGGCGAAGCCGGCCAGCAGCAGATAGGCCATCGAGAAATGGCGCCATTGGCGGTCGGTTCCCTGCCATCCCATCGATACGATCGAGTAGAAGGTCTTGCGCCAGCCCTTGGCCGCGTCGCGCGCGTTGGCGACGTCGGGAATCAGTCCCATGAACAGGAACAGGGTGCTGATGGTCAGGTAGGTCGAGACCGCAAAAGCGTCCCACACCAGCGGCGAGCGAAAATCGGGCTGCAACGAGCGTTCATTCGGATAGGGCAACAGCCAGTAGAAGAACCAGGGGCGGCCGAGATGGATGACCGGGAACAGCCCGGCGGTCAGCACCGCGAACACCGTCATCGTTTCCGCCAACCGGTAAACCGCGGTGCGCCAGCGGGTGCGGAACAGGAAGAGGATCGCGGAGATGAGCGTGCCGGAGTGCGCAATTCCGACCCAGAAAACGAAGTTGGTGATATACACGGCCCACATCGTGGGCTGCTTCAGGCCGCTAACGCCCAGGCCGCGGTAAATCTGGTTGGCCCAGAGCGAGGCTCCGATACAGACGAAAAACGCGCAGAAGCAGATCCATGCCCAATACTGGAGTCCGCCGGGCGCCAGCACGCTGCGCACCTGACGATCGATATCGGTATAGGTCGGGGCTATGGCGGTAGGTGCCGCGGCTGCCACTTAAGCTCTCCCTTTCTCGTGGTAGATTTCGCGCAGATAGGTGATCGCCGGCAGCGTGTTGAACTCGGCATTCAGGACCCGATAGGTGCGGTGTTCATTATCCTTGCGCCGCCGCATCATCTCGCCTTGCTTGTCATTCATATCGCCGAAGCTAATGGCGTGGGTCGGACAAGTCTGGGCACAGGCCGGAAGGATCTCACCATCGCGCACCGGCCGCTCGCTGGTCATGGCGTTGATCTCGGCGTACACGATCCGCTGGATGCAGAAGGTGCACTTCTCCATTACCCCTGCGCCCCGCACCGTCACGTCAGGGTTGAGCTGCAGATGGAGCGGCGGCGGCCATTCGGCCTTGTACCAGTTGAAGCGCCGTACCTTGTAGGGACAGTTGTTCTCGCAATAGCGCGTGCCGATACAGCGGTTGTAGTTCTGGCCGTTGATTCCTTCCTGCGTATGGTAGGCGGCGAACACCGGGCAGACCGGCTCGCACGGCGCGTGATGGCACTGCTGGCAAAGCATCGGCGTGATGTACAAGAGCGGCGCCTTGTCGGCCTCTTCCTTGGGCGGCACGTAGCGCTCGATCCGCATCCAGGACATGATGCGGCCGTGGGCGACCCCCTCCTTGCCGACCAGTTCCAGGTTGTTCTCGGCGTAGCAGGCCGCGACGCAGGCGCTGCACCCGACACAGGCATTGGTGTCGATCGTCATACCCCATTGATGGACCGGGTACTGGAACGCCCCGTACATCTCGTAAGGAACGGGCTCCTTTTCCTCCTTGGGGGCGACGCCGCTAGCCAGTTCCTCGATGCTCATCGCCTCGACGATTTTGCGGCCCATCATATTGTCCGAGAAGAGCGGCGACACCACCGGGTCCTTGCGGCCGGTCCCGCGGGCCTTGACCGCGGCACTTAGTGCGCCGGGCGCCAGGATCGTAAAGGCATTGACGCCGCGCCCTTTCGCATAGCGGCCGTAGGCGCTATGGCCCTGCCCCAGCGGCATCGCGATCACTCCCGGCCGGACATGCTCCGAGATCAGCGCCGGGGCTGCGATGGTGCCCTGGTCGGTCGTCAGCTCGACGACTTCGTCACCCACGATCCCGAGCCCCTTGGCCGTTTCGGGATGAATCTCGACCCAGCTATCCCAGACGATTTGATCGACCGGCTCCGGAATTTCCTGCAGCCAGGGCTTATTTGCCCCGCGCCCATCGTAGAGAAAAATATGCGGGTAAGCGGCCAGCACCAGATCGGCCCCCGCGCCCGGCGGCTTGGGCTTGTTCTGGAAGACCGCCGGATTGAGCTTGACTTCGGTGACCTTGGCCTCGACAAAGACGCCGCCATCGCGCAGCGCCTGGGCGAAGAAGTCCTCGGGCTTGCTCTTGTCGCCAAGTTGCGTCTGAAGGTCCTGGAAGCTGGCCTTGACGGCATCCGCGCTGGTTTGCCACGGCACCGTCTTGCTGTCGGCGCCCGACGCGCGGGCCGACTCCAACATCACGCCGCCGAGGTCGCGGCTCTCAAACACCGGCTGCATCACCGGCTGTCCGAGTCCCTTGATGCCCGCCTGCGGCGCGATGTCGCGCCAGCTCTCGAGCGGATGATGAATCGGGAGCAACAGATGGGCCTTTTCGGCGGTCTCGTCAGGCACCAGCCCGCACCAGACGACGAACGGCACCTGGCGCAGCGCGTCGTTGAACTTGGCCGCCGGCGACATCGCGTAAACCGGGTTCGCTCCGGCACCGATTACCAGTACCTCGATATCCTTCTGATTCATCGCCGTGATGAGGCCGTCGAGTTCGGCCTGGGAACTCACCGGCGAGGTCGGCGCGCCATCGAGGAAGGCGACCGTCTTGCCCAGATTGCCGGTCACGGCGTTCAATACAAAGGCTGCGACGTGGGTTTCCTTATCCTGGCTGCCGGCCAGCGCGACCGCACCCTCGGCCTGCCCGAACATCTGTCCCAGCCGCGTGATGGTCTCGGCGGGGATACCGGTCTGCTGGCTCACCGAGTCGGGATCGTAGCCTTCGGCGAAGCTCTTCAGGGTTGCAATGTCGAAACCCGAGTTGGGCGAGATCCACCCCTGGCGCACGAGCACATACAGCACGCTCATCGCGATGGCAGCTTCATGGCCGGGCTTGACCGCGATCCATTCGTCGCTCTTGGCAGCGGTCAGATTCATCCGCGGGCCGACATAGGCGGCGCGCCCGATGCTGACCTTGCCGCGCCGATCCCGCGGCGCACGGAATGCCGCATACTGACGCATCAACTCGACCGGCGAGTCCCAGGTATCGATAAAATCCGCGCCGAATGAAATCAGCGCCTCGGCCTGATCGAGATGGTAAACCGGCCGATCGCTGCGTCCGAAACAATCCTGCGCCGCCTGTTGCGCGACCGGATTCGCCAGCGGCTCGTAAAAAACCGCCTTGCTCGAGTTCCAGGCTGTGAGCCACACACCTGCGATCTTGTCGAGCGTCGGACCCTGCGGATTCCCCAGGTAGGCAACCCGATCCTTGCCCGCCTTAGCGGCTGTCGTCAGATGGCCGAGCAGCGCGCGCGTAGCTATATCCCACGAGACCCTGCGCAGCCGGCCGTCATCGCCGCGCACGAACGGATGTGCCAGTCGGTCGGGATTGTAGAGACCTTGCAGTGCGGCCTGGCCGCGGGCGCAGAGCGTGCCCTGGCTGATGGGGTCCTTGGGATTACCCTCGAGCTTGACTACCCGCCCCTCGCGCACCCGCGCCACCACTCCGCATCCAGCCCCGCATTCGGTACAGGTCGTCGCATAGAATGAGGGGACGCCGGGGATCACATTTTCGTCAGGCACGACGTAGGGAATAAGCTCCCGCCCGGCCGGTTCGCATCCGGGAATCGCCGCGGCCGCGCCCGCCGCACTGGCGATTTTGAGAAACGACCGTCTGCTCAACCCTTCTGACATCAGACCCCTCGCTTAATGGTGGCAGATAAAGCAGTCCTGAGTGGCGCCACGTTTTTCATGACAACTGAGGCAGAAGCCCATGTTGATTTCGTGCACCGGCTCGATGCGGTCCATGTCCTGGACCGGACCGTGACAGTCCTGGCACGCAACGCCCGCCCAGATATGCGGTTGATGGGTGAAGCGCACGAAGTCGGGCAACGTATAGACCCGGTTCCAACGAATTTCGAAGGGCGGCTGCGTGTGATCGGTCCATGGCCGCGTCACCGGCTTCAACCCGCCGAACAAGGCGTCGCCGTGGCATCCCACACAGCGCTGCACCGGCGGCACGCCCGAGGTCTCCGAGCGGCGCGCGTACTCATGGCAGTACTGGCAGGGAATCTGGTTCACGCCGGCATGGATCCGATGGCTAAAGGGGATCGGCTGCTGGACGTCCTCGCGCGGAGCCCATGGTCGCTGCGAAAAGGCGAGCACCATCAGACCGCCTACGAATGTAGCCAGGGCGAGAGGAATCAATATCCGGTTCATCGTGTCATTCAGATCCGGTTTACAAGCGAACTCCGGTTAGCAATCGCACGCAGTTCCCCCACTCTCATTCCCGACGGCGCAGAACGGGAGCTTCAAACGACTACGCCATCCACACAATCTTTCGGCAGAGCGGTAATTCGCCGTCGGAAAAGTCCTACCCCCACTGCCTTCAAATCGTAAAACGCAAAAACAACTAACATTGCGCTAGCCGTTGGGCAAGAGAAAATAATGGACCGCGCGAAATTTGTCGAGCTAATCGGAAAGCCTCTGGCCGGCGTCGATGCTGGGCAAATCATCGCCGGTGCGGCGCGCCAGGCCGAGCGACCGGTCGGATTGCGGGCGAATCTCGCGATTATGCGGACATCAATTCAAACCCCGTTTAATCTGCCGCCGAGCTATGCTAACTAGTGTCAATTAAGTTTCGTCCGGAGCGTTGCCGCACACTGTGCAAATCAAGCCTGCTGCGCGATTGAGCCTGCTGCCGCCCTACCTGTTCGCCGAGCTCGATCGGCTGAAGCGGGAGATTCAGCAGAAGGGTGTGGATGTAATCAGCCTCGGCATCGGCGATCCCGACCTGCCGACGCCGCGCTTCATCATCGAAAGTTTACAGCGCGCGGCCGAGAATCCGCCCAACCATCGCTATCCCGATTACGAAGGGCTGGAGCGCTTCCGGCAGGCGGCGAGCGGCTGGTATCAACGCCGCTTCGGGGTCAAGCTCGACCCGATTCGCGAGGTCTTCGCGCTGATCGGCTCCAAGGAAGGGATCGCAAATTTTTCGACCGCAGTAGTCGATCCGGGCGACATCGTGCTGATTCCCGATCCGGGTTATCCGGTCTATTTCTCGGGATGCGTCTTCAACGGCGGCGAGCCCTACTACATGAAGCTCCAGCGCGAGCACGGCTTTCGGCCTGATTTCGCAGCGATTCCGCCCGAGATCGCGCGGCGCGCCAAGCTGATGTGGCTCAACTACCCGAATAACCCCACCGCCGCCACCGTCGATCGCTCGTTCTTCGAAGACGCGGTCGCCTACTGCCTCAAGCACAATATAATCCTCGCCCACGACGTCGCTTATTCGGAAATCGCTTATGACGGTTATCGCGCACCGAGCGTGCTCGAAGTCCCGGGCGGGATGGACTGCGCAATCGAGTTCCATTCGCTATCGAAAACCTACTCGATGACCGGATGGCGCGTCGGCTTCGCGGTCGGCAACGCCCAGTTGATCAAGGCGCTGGGCCTGGTCAAGACCAACATGGATTCGGGCGTCTTCCAGGCCGTGCAGGAAGCGGCGATCACCGCCCTGGAGTCGGGCGATGCGGCGGTCCGCGAGTACTGCGCTATCTACCGCGAGCGTCGCGATATGATGGTCGGGCTGCTGCGCAAGCTCGGCCTGCCGTGCGAGGTGCCGCGCGCGACGTTCTATCTGTGGGCGCAGGTCCCGCAGGGCTATACCTCGGTTTCATTCACCGAACGTGTGCTTCAGGAGGCCGGCGTGGCGATTACACCGGGCTCGGGATTCGGCAAGGGTGGTGAGGGGTTCGTTCGCTTCTCGATGACGGTGGGGAGCGAACGGCTGAAAGAGGCGGTTGGTCGACTAACAGCACTTCGACTGTGACGGGTGGGGATGCCCCATCGGGTTTTCATCGGGATTGGAAGTAATCTGGGAGATAGAGCCGGTAATTACCGGGAGGCGATAGCGCGGCTGCAGGGTCTGGCCGAAACCCGAATCGTCCGACAATCATCCATCTACGAGACTGAACCTATCGACTCGGAGCGCGGCAGCGGTCCTTTTCTGAACGGCGTGATCGAGATCGAAACCGAGCTCGAAGCGCCCGCGCTGCTTACCCGCCTGCAGGCGATCGAACGCCTCATGGGGCGCAAGCGCGTGCGTGGCCGCAAACCCAAGGCGCGCGGCCCCTACCGGCCGCGGATTATCGATCTCGATCTGTTGTTCTTCGATAACGAAGTGATCGATTCACGCCATCTGCAGGTGCCGCATCCACGGCTCCAGGAGCGGCGTTTCGTGCTGGTGCCGATAAGCGAGCTGGCGCCGGCCCTGATGCATCCCAAGCTCAACCATTCGATCTCGGAGCTGCTGGCGGCGCTCAAGGCTCCGGGACGGGTCACCCTGATGCGGGCGGAGTTGTTGCGCCCGCCAGCCGCTCGGCGCGAAGCCGTCACGCGCTGAATTCTTTCCCGACACCCGTCACCAGGTAGCGCGCGTTTGCAAACCGCCCTCGAGTCCGCTTGGCTCCGTCGTCCACACGTTGAATTGCACCGCTCCTGGAGCGGCCGCCATCGGCGGCACGGTTAGTTCGAGGCGGCGCGCTCGGAAATCAGTTTGTCGAGTTCGATGCGGAGCCGGGCGAGCACTTTGTCGTAAGGAAAGTTGCCGAGCTTGGTGTCCTTCTTCTTGAGATTGACCGTGGTCGGACCGCACCACAGCCCCAGGTCGGCATCGTCGGTCTCGCCCGGTCCATTCACCCGGCATCCCATCACCGCGATCGTTATCCGATGGGCCGCCGCGTAAATGCTCATCTGCTTTACCGCCTGGGCGAGCTCGACGAATTTCTCGTTCTCGACCCGCGAGCACGAGGGGCACGAGATGATATTCATCCCCTGGCCGAAATCAGGCACCGAGATAAAGCGGCCGGCGGCAACGTCGCGCAGGATCTGAAAGCCGACCTCAACCTCCTCGTGCTTGCGCTCATTCGGTAACGTGAGCGAGACCCGAATCGTCGCGCCGGTGCCCTGCGCCAATAGCTTCTCGAAAGCGAGGCGGGTCTTGATAATCCCGTCGGGCGGCAGGCCCGCTTCGGTGACGCCGAGATGCAGCGGCACATCAGGCCGGCGCGCGGCAAAGCGCCGGTTGCCTTCCAGCACGCGGGCCGGATCGGAATCCTTGAGCGATACGATGTAGCGGTCGAAGCCGCACGAGTCCATCATTTCGCAGTGCCAGACGGCCGATTCCACCATCGCGGCCATCTGATCGCCGGCATATTTCTCGAGGAACGCGGGCGCCACCGAACCGCAGTTGACGCCGATACGAATCGCGAGGTCATGGTCGCGGGCAACCGTCGCGAGCCATCGTACCTTGTCGGGAATCGACTTGGATTTCTCGATATGGTGAAGATGACCGGGGTTGTAGCGAAGCTTGTCGACGTGGGGCGCCACCTTGCCGGCGATCCGATAGTTCTCCTGCAAATCGACTGACAGGTTCACGCCGCGGGTCTGCGCGCGAATCTCCTTGAGCGCGCTCACTTCCTTTTCGTTGTCGAGCGCGATCCGCACAATGCCGGCGCCGGCGCGGGCCAGTTGATGGACCTGGGCGACGGTCGCCTCGATATCCGTCGTCTTGGTGGCACACATCGATTGCACCACCACCGGCGCGCCGCCGCCGACCGTCGTGCTGCCGACCCTGACTGCCCGCGTCTTGTGAACCACTGTATCGCTCTGAGTCATTTCGCGATCCGTCTAATGCTTGTGACCTTGCGCATGCTCGGCGGTGAGACCGAAGGCGATTCCCGAATGTGCGAACGCGCCGCCGGCGCGGATTTCCATCGCGACCAGCACCGCCTCGGCGATCTCTTCATCGGTCGCGCCGAGATCTTTGGCGGCGTTGACGTGCACGTCGATACACCATGGACATTGCGTGGTATGCGCAACGCCAATCGCAATCAGTTGCTTGATTTTGTTGGGCAGCGCATCGTCCTTGAAAATCGACTGGCTGAACTCGATAAATTTGTTGTAGGCCTCGGGCTTGAGCTCGCGCAGCTTGCGGACGTTTTTCAGATTGCCACGATCGTAGAAGTTGTCCATCGTCGCCTCCTTGGCGCGGAGCGCCGGGCACTCGCGATTCGGAATAGGTTTGCATGATAGCAGAAACCGGCCGGCTGCGACCATTTAGAGGCTCTCGCCTGGGTTTTCGTTTATTTCTAAATACTTAGCGGTTATTTTTAAGCCAAACGCAATCTTCATTGACTATCTTTGCCGAGCCTTCGTAAGATTGCCCCGCAATATTTCACGCAAAAAGGCTGCTCCCATGCGCATGATCGTCCCTCCCGTCGCCTGCCGACGCGAAATCGACCGCAATTTTTCGCTTTTCTTTCGTCAGCATCGCCCCTCCGCCTTCAAACGCGCGGTTGCCGATTTATGCCGCTTCTACGGCGTCCGTGGACCGCGTATCGAATGGTTCGAGTACATCGATTGGGGCAAAACCGCAGGCAAAACTTACGAGGATGGCCGTATCCACCTGGTCCACCCTGAAAATTGGAAGCGCGGCCGGATCTATAACAAGGAACGGATGTGGATCCAGATGGTCTACCATGAGATGGGCCACTATCTGCTGTGGACCGATGCCGAGCGCAAGGCCGATGCTTTCATGCGCCGGATGGTCAACGGTTTGCGCCGGGCTGCCCGCCGCGCTGCCGCGACCTCCCCGCGCTCCCGAATCGGTGTGGCGCGCCGCCGCCGCGCGACTCCGTCCACGGTCCGCACCCGCCGCCGGGTCGCGCGCGCCTCGTAACGATCCTCGATATAATAGGCGCAATGGCGACCCGAGGAGTACCGGAGCCCCGCAAACCAAACGTCGAAAATCGATGGTGGGTTGAGACCACCGTCAAGCGCAAGAAGCCGGCTCTGCAGAAGGCCGAGCCGTCGGGGGATGCGACGAGCAATGCCGGCGAAAAGCCCGAAGCCGAGCTTCCTCAATTGCCGGTTGCGATGGGTTTCTACGAATCGGCCCGCGATTACGATCAGGAACGCGCCAAGGACGATCTCACCGACAACAATCTGCGTATCGCGCGCGAGGCCAATCCCGAGCCCGGATGCTGGGTTCACGTTCCGATGACGCCGGAGCACTACTCGCCCAAGCTGGTGCAACGTATCAAAGACGAGTTCCGCCTTCCGCGCGAGGCGCGCGGCGTACTGCTCGACCATGGGCGGCTGGTGCGGCTGCTGGTATGCGGTCCGCAGCTCGAAGACTGGATGATCGACGTAACGCTCGGCGAGGAGCCGTCGGTCGACGTCTACGTCTGGAGCACGATGTATCGCGAGCGGCTGTTCCGGCGCGCCGAGGATGCGCTCAAGCAGGCGCGGCGCTGGGCGATCAATCTGCTGCAGCATCCACCCGAACGAGACGACCCCTTCCGCGGCGTCCTGCTGTAACCGGGCGTGCTTCATTTCATTCGCCGCTTCGTGTTTCCTCCTTGAGCCACGGAGCTTGCGGAAAACCCCACTACAGTTGCCGCGAGCCTTGGAAAAAGATCGGAATTCTTCGCTGCGCTCAGAATGACAAGTCGGCCCGCGCATGCGGGACCGCCTGCCCGGATTGCCCTTCTCGAGCGGAGGCTACCGGCGCGAACCACCCACTGCGGCTGCGCGAAAGGAATCCCGGATCAGCATCCCGCGGCTCAATGCGCGGGGCGAAGAAAGCGCTTGCGGCAATCCCTCGTTCTGATAGATAGAGCGTAGCTAAGGCAAAGACCCGCACGCGCGTTCGCTCGCGCAAACGACAAAGTTTCTCGAGGGAGGATGCGCCGATGGCTACGTCCACCAAACGACGGCCAGTATTGCTGCTCGGAAGCGTTCCGCTCGGTTCCGCCACTGAGGTTTTCACGGCTGCCGGCACCGCGCTCGGCGATCTGGCGCGGCGGATCCCGGATGGCGAAACCGGAGTTCGATTGCTCTGGATCGGCTGCCAAGCCGAGGCTTTCCAGAATGCCGCGGGCCTGCAAAAGACGGCCGAGCGTCAAATACCGGGCGTCCCGGCCTTTACTCTTTACGGGTTCAAGCCGGGCCTATCGGCGTCAGACGTCAAGTTCGGACCGCTGGGTTACGCCAGCGCAGCGATCCAGTCCTACCAGGATTTCAAACGATTGCGCGATGTGGGCACGGTGGATCGCGCCACCCGGCTGCAGATCAGCCTGCCGACACCGTTCGCGGTCGCGTACAGCTTCAGCGAGCGCTCGGCGTTTCCGGCCCTGTGGCAGATTTACGAACGCAAGATGCTGGAGGAAGTGGACGAAATCGCGCGCGCGATACCGCATCGCGACCTCGCGATCCAATGGGACATCGCGCCCGAGATGGTCGAGTACGACACCATCTCAGAGCGTTCGGAAACGATCCACCAGTTATTCGCTTCCGGAATCCCAGCCAGCAAGTTGCTGGCCGCGATCGTCCGGGTCTCGGATCACGTGCCGGCGGATATCGAGCTCGGTCTGCATTTTTGTTATGGCGACCCCGGCCATAAACATCTGGTCGAGCCGAAGACCACCGCGCCCGCGGTCGAGATGGCCAACCGCCTAGCGAGCGCGATTCGCCGCCCTATCACTTGGATACATCTGCCGGTGCCGCGCGGCCGTGATGACGATGCTTATTTCGCACCACTCCGCGGGCTGAAGCTCAAGCCGGGGACCGAGTTGTATCTTGGCCTGGTCCATATCACCGACGGTCTCGAGGGCGCCAAGCGCCGGTTGGCGGCTGCACAGCGGGTCGTCTCGGATTTTGGCGTTGCGACAGAATGCGGTTTGGGACGTCGCAGTCCGGGAACGATCCCGGGCCTGTTGACGCTCCATCGCGAGATCGCAGAGCTCGGATAGCGCGAGCCTCGAGCGGGGCGCCGCGGCTATCGAAAGCCCAGGAGGACCAGGGTGTAATTGATACTGGCCTGCGGCGCCGCATCAAAGAAGACCGCAAAGACAAGAAATACCAATGCGGTGAACCCATAGAATGCGAACCAGCCCCGCGCATAGTCGTGCCTAAAGGCGAGATAAATAAAAAATAGCGCGATCGTCAGCAGGACGAGGCTGACTTGCGGTCCCATAACATCGAGATAAGCGAGAAGCTGGTCGCGGACGGCTGCGAGCATGGGCTTAGCTCGGCCTCGAACCGGCGGTCGACTCGCTTCCGATTCGATACTTCTCCCCCGAGCCCGAGAAATGCCGTTCAAATCTCTGCAGACTCATAGGTCGTCACCTTTAATCGATGTTTTTCGATTCGATTCCTATGCAATGAATATCGTTATCTAGCTATATATATCCAAATCAGTCAATTATAATCTTAAAGATTTACCGAAGCAGGCAAAATTTACGGGCCAGACCACTTGCAACAGATGTAGGAGTCAATTATGGTTACTAATTGACGCTAAAGATTGAAGTTGCATACATTGGCGTTGGATACGGGCCTGAGGGGTTGTCTCTCTAGAGTGGCGGTGGCGGCTGCAATCAGGCGAGCAGTGACCGTGACTACTTGGGAGGGGCAGCAGTGCTTAAGGACAGAAAGTTTCGCGGTTCCAGAGGGCAGATCGCAGTCATCCTTGCGATAGTTTTGCCGGTGACCGTGGGAGCGATTGCCCTGGGGACTGATTTTGCAGTCATGTATCTGAATTGGGTGCAGCTGCAAAAGGCGGCCGATTCCGCCGCGCTGGCCGCCGCCAGTTACCTGCCGGACAATACCCCGGGAGCAAATAGCGCAGCCATTACCTACGCCAGAATGAATGCCCGGGCCGGCGACACGGTCCATGTTACGATCGATAACTCAGATACGCCCCAGTGGGTGCGGGTGCAGATGTCCCGCGTCGTCCCATATTCCTTCGGCCAGGCACTGGGTCTTACCTCCGCGACACTGAATGTCCTGGCGAAGGCGGGCATCACGTCGATTAACACCGCGACCGGACAAGGCGGCCATCTCCTTCCCGTCGGGCTCGATTGTCCCGCGGGTCCTTCGAGCTGCCCTGCGCCGGGTACTCAAGTCACGCTGGTGTCAGGGCAGATTGGCCCCGGCAGTTGGGGAACCTTGCAACTGCCGGGGATGAACGGGGAATCCGATGCCGAAGAGATCACGCATAACGGATGGGTCTCGTCCGATCCGAGGAATCCTAACGCGGTTATCGTCGCTAATCCGAATCAGGGTTCTTGCGCCGCTCCCGGGCCGAGCTGCGTCAATCTGCAGCCGGGCAAGCGCGACGCGAAAAAGGCTGCCGCGGGCATACAGGACCGCCTTGCTGACGCGCAGAGCTTGAATCTGAATGATTCAGCCGCAGATCCAAATCCGGCCGACCCGCGCGTCGTGCAACTCCCGATAGTTGATTTTGCCGGCGCGCATGGCAAAAGTGCTGTGCTGCCGGTGCTGGGTTTCGCCGAAGTCTGGATCGACCAAGTCAACCAAGACAACAGCGTCACGATGACGTTCATCCAGGGCGTCAGCCCTGGCAACAGACCTGGCTCGGGCGGGGGAAGCACTGCCTGCGTCAAGGGAAGCAGCGGCGTCTGCACCGTGGTGCTCGAGCAATAATCTCGTGGCGCGGTTCGCCTCCAACCTCGTTTATCAAGGGCCGATCATGCTTTGCATCGCGATCGGCGGCGCCCCCTTTGTTTCACTTCGTAAATCGAGAGGTAAACGGCTTTTATTTTAGCCTTGGCGCTCATTGCAGATTTGCAACGACCCCTGCTTTATTCTATTTTTCCCAACAGCAGAGCGTCAAAAAGCATATTTAATCCTGACTTTGCGCACGGCATGGAACCTGCGGTGAGATGGGACTGGAAGACTTGGAGAGTGCGCGTCTGAACAATGCGAACCAGTAGACCTATACTTAGTCTGTCAGCCGATGCATCGGAGCCGGCCGGATCGCTGAAGGACCATCGACTCGTGGTCTCGTTACCCAAACCGTGGCTCCGTATAAGGACACTAAGCGTGCTGGTTTTAATTACCTCTGCGGCAGCCTTGTTGGTGCATTCGATGGCCGCGGCGGTCTTCTATGATACCAACACCGCCTCATTGCAAATCGTAGGCGAGAACGCGGTGCGCACTGCAGCCGAATATCTGCCGAAGGAACCATCGGTGGCTGTGCTCATCGCAGATAACTACGCGACAACCGGCGGCATCGCTCCGGATGAAATCGTGCTGACCAGGGTTGCCGGTGATGATCGCGCGATAACGCTTTCCCTGCGTCGCAGAATTCCCGGCTACGTCGCCTTCCTGGCGCTTGGATTGCCGAGCCGCGAAATACGAGTGACGGTCTCGGCGCTAAAAACGGCTCGGCCTGTCGCCCGGATTCTCGCTTCCTGGCCTACGCCAGCGCAATCCGGCGCGTAACCCTTTTTCGCTCAGCTACTTGGCCTCTACCTTACGCCATGACGCGTCCGGGTCGAACAGCTTGATGCTGCTGGCGAGGGTTTCGGTATCCGCGCCGAGATTTTTCTCATAGACCTGCCCGTCCGATCCCCCCATGAAGGTCATCACGCCCGAATCTCCATACCGGGTAGGATAGGCGAGGATCGCGAAGCCGGACAGTTTGCCATCGCGTAGGTAATCATGCGCGCCGCCCGGAGCATGGTCGCCCTGGGCGGTCAGGAACTTGTACAGATAGCCGTAATATTCCTGGGGACGGTCCGTACCGGCAGTGCGATAGCCTTCCGCAGAGGCCGCCTCGACCAAAGGCGCGATCGGGCTTTGCGGCTGGCCGGACGCGGCTTTCCAGTAGAGGCCGTCCTGTTTTCCGGCGGTGCTGATCAACTTTGAAGCATATTGATGAGTCTCGCCGTCGTGACTCTGATTGTAGTATTCGTTCTGCGCTCGAGCTATTTCGCGGCATACGTTAATCGCGTCGAGTTCGTCGCGGCCGATACGCCGATAGCGCAGCTCCCGCAGCCCATAAGCAGTATCGAAATACCACTTGGAGTTGCTCGTCGCGAGCGGGAAAGGCATCGGCCAATTCGCGGCGCCGACCAGCAGGTAGTACTTGCCATCGGGTCCGTTGGCGAAGCGATGCATCTGGTCATAACTGCGGAGAAATGTCGCTACATCGTTGCGGTCGGCGATCGGGTCGCCCGATAAGAGCGGCT
>DATJRJ010000128.1:0-18105 GCA_035504735.1 Binataceae bacterium (SeqCode) | reverse complement strand
TGATCACACCCGTGCCCGCCGCCAGCATCGCCGGGGCCACTTGCTGCGACCATAGAAAAGCGCCGAGGGCATTGACGCGCCAGGTATTCTCGAAAGTGCTGGGCTTGGTTTCCAGCAGGCGGCCGAACGGGCGCATCGCAGCATTGTAGATCAACACGCGCGGCTCACCGAGCTCGCGCCGGATGGTGGCGACGGCGGATTCGATCTCCGCGACCTCGGCAACGTTTGTGGCTACCGCGAGCGCGTTACCACCCGACGCTTCCAGTTCGGCAGCGAGAGCGCGCAGATAATCCTGGCTGCGGGCGACCAACGCGACCGCGTAACCTGCGGCGAAGCGTCGGGCGAGCGCAGCTCCGAGTCCTGCTCCGACGCCGACTATTACTGCGACCGGTTTTTCAGATGGCATGGGTTTGACCTCCAGGGGTCAGGCGAGGCTGCGCAGCGCCTGCTCGACGAAATCGAAGCGATCGTTTCCCCAGAACATTTCATCGCCGACGAAAAACGTCGGCGCGCCGAACACGCCGCGCCGCACGGCCTCGTCGGTATTGTGGCGCAATCGATCCTTTACGTCCTGGCGTTCGGCCGCGGCTATCAGATCAGCCGTCGGCACGCCGGCGCGCTCAAGCACGCCATGCAATACCGCGTCGTTGCCGAGATCCTGCGCATCCGCCCATACCGCGCGAAAGACGGCCCGATGATAAGGCGGAAAGACGCCAAGCTGCTGCGCCGCGACGGCGCCACGCATCAGGCGCAGCGTGTTCGACATGAAAGGATGAGGGTTCGATTTGAACGCGACGTCGTAGCGCTGCGCCCAGCGCTGCAGCTCGATCGTCATATAGCGCGCCTTGGCCGGCACGGTCATAGGCGATACGTTGCCGGCGGCTTTGAGGACTGCGCCCAGCAGTATCGGCGTATAGGCGACGATCGCGCCGTTGCGTTTGGCGAACCCCTCAATCTGCAGACTCGCGAGGTAGCTGAAGGGGCTGCCATAGTCGAAAAGAAATTCCACTCGTCGATTCATTGGCCGCGCTTTCAAATTCCTGCGTCAGCGAGCTCGCGTGGCGCGTGGGATAAACTTGTATATGCAACTCATGCGCCATTGTGCGCGGCTCCGGCCTCCGCTGACAAGTGCCGGCATCCGTCCGAATTTGGCGGGTCAAGACGGCGCAAAGCTCCGTTCTTCGATATGGCGATAGGCGAAGAGTTTTGCAGAACGCGCAACCGCGCCGGTTTTTTCGCAAAAAAATTGCCGTGTGCTGACCGTGTCAGGCGGCTGCGCAGCCGGATATACTCCCGGAACGGATATGGGCGGCTAATTGGCGAGTCAGGAGGATCCCGTGGAACTCTATCACAACAACATGTCGGTCTGTTCGCAGAAGGTCCGGCTGGTGCTCCATGAAAAGGGCCTCAAGCCGGTCGAGCATCATCTTAAACTCCGTACCGGTGATTCACATACGCCTGAGTACCTGGCCCTTAATCCGAACGGCGTGGTGCCCACGCTTGTCGATCGGGGCGCGCCGATTATCGAGTCGACCGTGATCTGCGAGTACCTCGACGACGCCTATCCGGAGCCGCCGATGCGTCCGCGCGACGCGATCGCGCGGGCGAAAATGCGCCTGTGGACGCTGATTCCCGATACCGGACTGCATCACGCCTGCGCGACAATCAGTATCGCGATCGCCTTCGGCCATCAGATGGACGCGCAAGGCGGCGCGCAATTCAAGAATCGTCCCAACCCGATCGATACCGAATACTACCAGAGTCTCGCGCGCGAGAAGCTCGAGAATCCGCACTTCCCGGAAGGCATCAGGTACTACGATAACCTGGTCGCGAAGATGGCGCGCCAGCTCGATGCCACAGCGTGGCTGGCCGGCGACGAATACAGCCTCGCCGACATCGCAATTTTGCCCTACATCATCCGCCTTGAGGACCTGTCGCTGGCCTGGATGTGGGACGGTGCGCGCGCGTCGGTCGGCGGCTGGCTCGATCGCTCGAAGCGGCGCAAGAACTTCAGCGCGATCGCGGATTATCACGATCCCAAGTACCTCGAGCTGATGGGCCCGGCGGGGCGCGAGGCGACGCCGCGCATCAAATCAATCCTCGCCACGCCGCGATAACCGGAATCGGGGAAATCAGGTTCTATTCAATTCGCCGAGCATCGCGGCCGTGCGTCGATGTCGATGCGGCGGGCTTTCGGCGGCGCGGCGGCGCGCGTTAAGCTTCCGGCTATGGCTCCCTCGGCGACGCACGCGATTATCGGCACGGCCGGCCATATCGATCACGGCAAGACCGCGCTGGTGCGCGCCCTCACCGGCCAGGAGACCGACCGCCTCAAGGAGGAGCGGGAGCGCGGCATCTCGATCGATCTCGGCTTCGCCTATTTCACGCTGCCCGACGGCTCACGCGCCGGGCTGGTCGACGTGCCGGGTCACGAGCGTTTCATCCGCAATATGCTGGCCGGCGCGCACGGGATCGATCTGGTGCTGTTCACGATCGCAGCCGACGACGGCGTGATGCCGCAGAGCGAGGAGCATCTCGACATTCTGCATCTGCTCGGCACCGCGCGAGGCATCTTCGTGATTACCAAGGCCGATCTGGCCGACGCCCGGCGGCTGGGTGAGGTGCGCGAAGAAATCGAGCTGTTGAGCGAGGGCACTGCGATGGCGGCGGCACCGGTGATCGCGGTCTCGTCGCTGACCGGGGCTGGAATCGAGGAGCTGCGCGCGGAAATCATCCGGCAGCTTGAAGGCTTCGAGGCGCGCCGCCCAACCGGCCTGTTCCGGCTCCCGCTCGACCGCGCGTTTGTAATCAAAGGCCATGGCACGGTCGTGACCGGCACGGCCATGGGCGCAGCGGTCAAGCTCGGGCAGCGGCTGCGCGTGCTGCCGGGCGGCGGTGAAGTTCGCGTGCGCGCGATCCAGGTCCACTCGGAGCCGGTCGAGACCGCCCAGCTATGCCAGCGCGTAGCGCTTAACCTGTCGGGCACCGAGCGCATCGAGCTGAAGCGCGGCGACGTGTTGGCCGACGAGCGCCTCGATTTGGTCACCAGCCGCCTCGATGCGTGGCTCGAAGTCCGCCCGGCCGCCAAGCGCGCGCTGCGCAGCCACGAACGGGTGCGATTCTTTATCGGTACCGGCGAGACCATCGCGCGCGTGATCGTGCTCGAGCCGAGCGAGCAGATTCCGATCAAACGCGGTGGACTCGCGCAACTCGTCTTGAACGATCCGATGGTCGCGCTGGCGGGCGACCGCTTCGTGATACGCGATGAAACCAGCCGCCGCACACTCGGCGGCGGGCGCGTGCTGAACCCGTTGGGCCGGCGCTCGCGCAAGCCGATTGAACGCTACCGCGAACGCCTGAGCACGCTGCGCGATCAATCCGGACCCGCCGCGATCGAAGCGCTGGTCAACCTGCAGGACAGTTTCGCCGTGACTGCGATCGGAATTGCGCTGATGCTTAACGCGCCGCCGGCTGAGACTACGGCAGCGCTGGCCGACGATCGTTTTGTAAAACTTTCGCTGGGCGACGAAGAGGGCTATACCACGCGCAGCAAATGGGCCGACCTCAAGAGCTTCGCGGTGGCCGCGCTCAAGGCCCATCATGAGAGTCAGCCGCTCTCGGCGGGGCTCGAGATGGAGGCCCTGCGGGAGCATCTACCGTACGAAGTGGCGGCGCGAAATTTTCGCGCGCTGATCGATCGATTGAGCCGCGAATCGGAAATCGTTCGCGAAGAAAGCCTGCTGCGCCTGCGCGCCCATCAGGTGAAGCTGGGCGGCGCGGACAGCAGGCTCGGTGCGCAGCTCGCCGCGAAACTGGCCGAGGCCGGGTTCCAGCCGCCCGACCTGAAGCAGCTCGCCGGCGAGCTCAACCTGCCGCCCGCCGAAGCCGCGCGCCTGCGGACCCTGCTCGGCGCTCTCGAGCGCGAGGGCCGGGTGGTGAAGATCGCCACCGACCTCTATTTCGACCGGGCACGGCTCGACGAGGCACGCGCTCGCCTGCTCAAGTATTTCGAGCATCAGCCCGAGATCAGCGCCGCGATCTATCGTGATCTGCTCGGCGCCTCGCGCAAGTTCGCGATCGCACTGTTGGATTTTTTCGACCATAGCGGCGTTACCACCCGGGTTGGCGATATGCGCCGGCTGCGCTCGCCCGGCTGACGGAAGCCCCCATGGCGTGCCAGAATCTTCACCATGGCAAAGCACGAGGACAGCAACCCCGGCCGTGACGAGCTGATTCGCCTGACTGCGCGATGCAAAGCGGCCGGTTGAGCCGGCAAGTTGGGTCCGGCGGATCTTAAGGCAGTGCTGGCGCGGTTGGAGTTGACGAGCCATCCCGATCTCCTGGTCGGAATCGGGACTGGCGACGACGCCGGGGTGTATCGTCTGACTGACGAGATCGCGATCGTCAACACGGTCGACTTCTTTACGCCAGTGGTCGACGATCCGTTCACCTACGGCCAAATCGCGGCCGCCAACGCGCTCTCCGATGTCTATGCGATGGGCGGTGTGCCCAAGACGGCGCTTAATCTCGTCTGCTGGCCGCAATCCGGGTTGCCCGGCGAGATGCTCACCGAGATTTTGCGCGGCGGCGCTGAGAAGGCGCGCGAGGCGGGCGTGGTGATTGTGGGCGGCCACAGCGTTGCCGATGAAGAAGTCAAATACGGAATGGCGATAACCGGCGTGATCGATCCGCGCCGGATCGTGCGCAACGTCGGCGCGCGGCCCGGCGACGCGCTGATCCTGACCAAACCGCTCGGGACCGGCGTCCTGATGACGGCCTTCAAGCGCGCTGAGCTCGACAGCGAGCACTACGCTGCGGCGGTCAAAAGCATGGCCATGCTCAACGCGAGTGCAGCCGCCGCGATGCTCCTTAACGACGTCCATGCCGCGACCGATATCACCGGCTTTGGCCTGGCCGGACATGCAATGGCGATGGCCGAGGGCAGCGGCGTGACGCTGGTGATCGAGGAATCCGACTTGCCGTTGTTGCCGGGCGCGCTTGACGCGCTCGCCGCCGGTATGATCCCGGGCGGCGGCACGCGCAATCGTGAGTTTTACGGCTCGCGCGTGCACGTGGCCGAGGAAGTGATCGACACGATGGTTGCAATGGTCTTCGATCCGCAGACTTCGGGCGGGCTGCTGATCGCGCTGCCGCAGAACGAGGCGCTGCCACTGCTCGCCGCTCTGCAAGCCGCCGGCAACGTCGAGTCAGAGATCGTCGGCCGGGTTGTGCCGGCCGGCGATTATCCGATCGAACTCGTTTAGCTCAAGCTTTTACGCGCAGCAGCGGGATCACTTCGCGACCGATACGCTCGAGTTGCTCCTCGCGTGCGCCGTCGACCGCAGCATCGAGCACAAAGTCGCGCGCGCCTGCGGCCGCGTACTCGGCGATTTTCGCGGCGACGTCGGCGGCCGTGCCGAGCGCGCCGTAACGGCGTGCGGCTTCGCCGAAATCCATCGCATAGCGGCGACTCAAACTGGCGTTCGCCAGTTGATGGGCCCGTTCATAATTTTCGGCCAGCGCGCAGAACAGGAAGACTCCGGTGCCGAAACGATCCAGCCGGCGGCCGGCAAGCGCGGCCTCGCGCCCGATGAAATCGAGTCCCTCGGCATAGCGTTTGGCTGTGATCACGTACGGAATCCATCCGTCGCCGAGCCGTGCGGCGCGCCGCTGCGCCGGCTCTGCCCGTCCGCCGATCCAGATAGGTGGGCCGCCGGCGGTTGCCGGCTGCGGATCGATCGAGACGTCCTCGAAACTGTAGTAGCGCCCATGATGAGTGACGCGGGTTTCGGTCCACAGCCGTTTGATTACTTCGAGCGCTTCGTTGGTGCGTGCGCCGCGCTCGCTGACCGGCACGCCGCACGCCTGCCATTCGCGCGGGAACTCGCCGCCCACGCCGACGCCGAAGATGAAACGTCCGGCGCCGAGCAGGCGATCGACCGTCGCCGCCATCTTGGCTGCGGCCGCCGCCGGCCGTAGCGCGAGCAGATAGACGCCGGTAGCAAAGATAAGTTTCGGCTCGAGGGCGCCCAGAAAGCCGATCTCGATCAGGGGATCGTTGACCGGGCCGGTGAACGAAATGTGATCGCCGGCCCAGACGGCGTCGAAGCCGGCGCCGCCCAGGCGTTTGATGGCGGCGCGCCCGCGTTCGCCGTCGAAGGCCCAGGCCTGCGCGCCGAAGCGGAGCCCGGCGGCCAGCGGCAGGGCGTCACTCACGGCGAGTCCGCCTCCGGCGAACGATCGAAATTCATCGGCATCAGGCATAACCGATGCGTGGGCAATGTCAACCGCGGGGACGGTGATTGACTTTGCAGGTGGCCGCCGCTAAGCACCAGCGCATCGTGGGAATCGCGAGCGCCAGCATTGACGCGGTCCGCGCTCCCGGCGGCCGGGACGCCCAGCGGCCGACCATGGCGCTGGTGCAGAGCCTTTTTCAGCTCGCGCTGGTGATCGCCGTAATCGGCGCGGTGATCCGTGTGCGGCTTCATCTCGAGCCGGGATGGCTCGCGCTCGCGGCCAGCGTGCTAGCGTTTGGCGGCGCGATCGTGTTCGGGCCGCTTGAAGCGCGCCGCGACCCGCTCGCGGCCCCCAGCGACGCGGCGCTCGAAGCACTCTCGATGTTCGGCGTGTTCGCGCTATTCCTGGCTTTCTACTCGGCGACCGGATCGCTCAATCCCTCGCCGTACAACGCGCATGTCCGGCAGGCCTTCGCGTTCATCCACGGCCATACGTATATCAACGCTCCGAACTATATCGAGCATGCGCAGGTCGGCGCCTTCGCCTATCAATTGCATCCGCCGCTGCCCGCGATCCTAATGATGCCGTTCGCGGCGATCTGGGGGATGAACGTCAATCAGACCGCGTTTTCGATGGTCTTCGGCGCACTCGACATCGCGCTCGTGTGGCGGTTGCTCGGTCGTTTCCGGCTGAACATCAATGCGCGGCTCTGGCTGACGGCGTTTTTCGGCGCCGGCACGATTCTTTGGTACGAGTCCGTCAACGGCAGCAGTTGGGCGCTTTCGATGGTGGTGTCAATCGCGTTCACGGTGGCCGCGCTCGACGAAGTTTTCGGTCCAGCGCGGCCGCTGCGGCTCGGAATCTTCGCGGGACTCGCCGCGCTGGCGCGCTACGATCTCGCTTTCGATTGGCCGATCTACGTGTTGCTCGAATATCGCCGGCGCCGCGAGGTCAGGCCCCTTTTTTGGATGATCCCGGGCTTCGTGCTGGCCGGCTTGATCTACGTGTTCCTGAACGAAGCGCGCTATCACAGCCTTTTCGATCGCGGCGTGTTCATTTTCGCCGGACGCGACCAGCATCTGTTCGGGTGGCAGTATCTTCGCGGCAACTTCTACACCCTGATGTTTATGGCCCCGAGCCTCGACGACAAATTCCCGTATATCCATCCGCGCTTCGTCGGCCAGGCGCTGCTGCTGACGAGCCCCGCCTTCGTGCTGGCGCTGCGGCCGAGCTTTAAGCGGCTGGAAGCTGCGGCGATGGTGATTGCGGCGCTGGTAGCGATGACTCCGAGTCTGTTCTACTTTACCAACGGCTTTTCGCAGTTCGGCACGCGCCATTATCTGCATGCGTTCCCGTTCCTGTTGGTGCTGATGGCGATGGGCGTGCGGCGTCGCGCCGACCAGATGACTCGGATTCTGATCGTGCTCTCGATCCTCCTGATCGCCTATGGCGTCTGGCACGTCGCGAACTATGGACTAAGCTGATTCGCCGTCAGTCACGGCAGCGGGGCCAGCGCGGGACCGCGGTCGCTGTCCTCGCCGATCTCACCGAGCATCCTGAGACCGTAGCGGACCATCGTGGCCAACCGCTCGACCCGCTCGAGCAGTTCAGCCTGCTCGGCGCCCGACGCCTCGTTGAGCATCCCGGCGGCGGCGGCGAGGCTTTCTTTAAGTAGCGCCACTGCGCTCGCGAGGCTCTCGCGATCGCGCGCCTGGCGCACGCCACGCTGGCGCGCGGCCTGGATTTCGCTGAACCGAATGATCTGCGCCATACGGAGTTCTCGCCTGCGATCGATTATCGCCAATTCGAGTGCGGCGGACCAGTGGTGGCCCGGCGAATCATCGAATTCGTTTACCAGCGCGGCGCTTGGCCGCGACGGTCTCGCGCCCGCCGCGCGCGAACCATTCGATCTGCCGTGCGATGCCGTTGAGAATATCGACCTCGCGTGGCGCCAGTCGCGTACGGCCGAAGATTTCCCGGATCGCGAACATGATGTGATCGGGATTATCCGCCGGCAAAAAACCGATCCGCACCAGCGACTGTGCCATTCGCTCGAACATCGCGTCGACCTTTGCGGCTGTCGCGGCGCGCACCGGCGCCCGGTCCTCCGCGGTCGGCGTGGCGCAAGCGAGCCGCAGCTCGTACGCGATCAGCAGCAGGGCCTGTGCGAGATTGAGCGAGCGATAGTCGGGCGAGGCCGGGATGGTGATCAGACTCTGGCAGAGCTTGAGCTCGCGATTGGTGAGGCCGAAGTCTTCGGGGCCGAAGATGAATGCGATGCGATTGGGTGGCGCGAGGGCCGCGAGCTCCGCGATCGCATCGCGCGGCGGCCGGGCGGCGCTGCGGTACGGGCCTTCACGCGCGGTGGTCCCGACTGTGACTGTGCAATCGGCGATCGCGCTCTTCAAGTCGGGATAGATTCGGGCCGCATCCAGCACGTCACGCCCATGCACGGCCATCTTGGGCGCCGCGGTGCCGGTCGGCTTGCGGGCGGCCACGATTCGCAGATCGGCGAAGCCCATGTTCTTCAATGCGCGCGCCGCGGCACCGATATTTCCCGCCGAGCGCGGATGAAAGAGCACGAAGGCGAAATGATCCGAGCGATCACTCACGGCCGTCGATTTTGTGCGAATCGACGGGTGATTGACAGCCCGCGCCGAGCCGGCTCGGCGGCGTGACAGAACCGCCCAACTCGGTCATTCTAGGAAGAGATCGGGATCGCATCATGAAAATTGTTTCATTCGGCGACGTCCACATGGCGACCGGCAACCTGGCCCGGATGAGTGAGATATTGCGCGATACCGACTTGATAATCGTCTCGGGCGACCTGACCAACTTCGGCGGAATCGAGGATGCGGGGAAGGTGATCGACGACGTGCGCCGTGCCTGCCCGCACATGCTCGCGCTGTCGGGCAACTTGGACCAGCGCGAGGTGATCCCGTTCCTCGAAGCGCAGGGCGTCGCCTTGCACGGCCGCGGAATGATGGTCGACGGCATCGCGATCTTTGGTTGCGGCGGCTCGAATATCACGCCGTTCAAGACGCCCACCGAGCTCAGTGAAGACGAAATCTACCAGACGCTGCGCGCCGGCTATGAGCCGGTGAGGGACCGTCGACCGCTGCTGATGGTCTGTCATACGCCGCCGTATGAGACCAAGTGCGATCGGATTTTGAGCGGCCGCCCGGTTGGCAGCACTGGCGCGCGCCGCTTTATCGAGGAAGTCGGCCCCGAGATTTGCATATCGGGCCATATCCACGAGTCGCCTGGCGTCGATCGGATAGGCCGGACGACGATCCTCAATGCGGGACCGTTCAAGGATGGCGGCTATATCGTGGTCGAGGGTGGAAGCGACGGCCTCGCGGCGCGGCTCGAGCATCTTTGATGCGCCGGGGGCGGGGCCACTAGCATGACGTTGCGGGCGATCTTCTTCGACGCGGCGGGAACGCTTTTCACCTCGCGCGTGCCGGTGGCGGCAAGTTATGCGGCGATCGCGCGGCGTCACGGCGTCGAGGCTGGTGAGCGCGACGTGCGCGCAGGCTTCATCCGGGCTTTCCACGGTGCTCCGGGGCTCGCTTTCGGTCCCGTGATCGCGCCGGAGGAACTGAGACGACGTGAATGCGAATGGTGGCGCGCGGTGGTGCGCACGACGTTCGAGGGCCTCGGCAGCTTCGATAATTTCGACGCCTTTTTCGACGAGCTATTCGATTTCTTCGCCGAGCCCGCTCATTGGGTGGCATTCGCCGGGGCGCCGGAGTTGCTGATGGATTTGCGTGACCGCGGCCTGACGCTGGGCGTGATCTCAAACTTCGACTATCGCCTTTACCGGATATTGGATGGCCTCGGTCTGGCGCGTTACTTCGACTCGATCACGATCTCTTCGGAAGCCGGCTATGCGAAACCGTCGCCGGAAATCTTTCGGGTTGCGATGCGCCGCCATGCGATTGATCCGGACGCCGCCATTCACATCGGCGATTCCGAACTGCTCGATGTCGCCGGCGCGCGAGCGGCCGAAATCGCGCCGGTGCTGGTCGAGGATCGCCCCGGCGCGCCGATCGCAGCGGCCCACGGCGTGATTCGTGTGCCTACGCTCGCCGATGTGCGCCAAGCGATCGCGATACTGGAGCGCGCTTAGCGCCCGATCATCAGAACCCGGTTCTTTCTCCAGGATTGATCGATGACCGGCCGCGACCTCCTGCTGATTGTGCTCGCGATGTATTTCGCCGCTGCGGCAGGCGGCTTTCTGCAGGCCGGCGGGTTGAAGAAGTTTCGTTTCTTCCCGCGGCTGGCTGAGGTTTCGCTGAAGTGGCGCGGGCTCTGGGCGCTGCCGGCAAGAATTCTCTCGATCGTCGGCTGGGTCCTGATCCTGTGGGGCTACCTGCTGCTCAGTTTCTTCATGTTCCTGTTCCTGTCGCCGCTGCTGGCGCTCAGCTTCCTCAATGAGATGACCGGCCGGCCGCCGCCGCACGGCGCGCTCGCGCGATGGTATGAACGCTTTGCCGAACGCCGTTGGAAAGATTCTTAGCATCCCGCGCAACTGAACCGGACGAAACGCTCCGATGAACGGGACTCGTCGCTAGGCCTGGAAAGTCGACCGCGTAGCTATAACGAAATCACCAAGCGTTTCCACGCAGCTCGCAATCGCCTATCCTTGGCGATCACGATGCTGAAGCGGATTCATCATGTCGGGATCGTTGTGCCGAGCCTCGATGAGGGGCTCAGGTTCTGGCGCGATCTGATGGGCCTGCCGCTGACCAAAAGCGCGACGCTGGAAGACCAGGGCGTACGTGCGGCTCTGCTCGCGATCGGAACAAGCGAAATCGAGTTGCTCGAGCCGCTCTCGTCGGAAAGCGGGGTAGGGCGGTTTCTCGCCCGCTTTGGCGGCGGATTGCATCATGTCTGCTTCGAGACCGACGATGTAGCCCGCGAGCTCGCCGCGGCGCGCGCCAAATCGCTGCCGCTGATTGACGAGCACCCGCGACCCGGACTGGCAGGCATGATATGCTTTTTGCATCCCAAGGCGACGCATGGAGTGCTGGTCGAATACGCCCAGCCCTTAGGGGAATAGCGCATCATGCCAATCTACGAGTATCGCTGTGCAGACTGTGGCCGATCGTTCGAAAGCTTTGTGATGCCGGGGCAGTCAGAGTCCGAATGTCCAGGCTGCCATGGTGGACATATCAAGCGTGAAATGTCGGTGTTTGCGGCTCACGGCTCCGGCGAAATGGCGCAGGCCGCGGCCTCCACATCGAATGGATCGTCGGGGCCAATGGGCGGATGTTGCGGTGGTGGATGCGGATGCGCTTGAAATTCATGGTCGGGAAAAGGCTTGGAACCGAGCCGACTTTCCGGGAGTTGAAACCGATGCGCAGGCTGAGCGTCTAATCAGCGGGTCGACGGGATTGCTCGTCAACCGGGCAAATAGGAAGATCGTCAAAATATAGTGGGTGGGGACATGTTTTCAGAGACTCCATCTCAGATGATGAGACCAAAGCGCAACTTCAGCTCTTGCATCGCGTACCGCCTGATGGCCCTCGGCGCGATCCTCGCCTGGCTTCCGGCCACCGTCGCCCGCGCGCAGGCACCGCAGATCAATCAGAACTTCCAGGTTCCCAAGCAGGGCGGCACCTCGACGCTGGAGCTGCCGGCCCAGCCCAAGCAGCCGGGTGCCGACGCCCTGACAATTCCGTCGCTGCCGCCGTCGCAAGGCGGCAACCCCAACCAGGTGATTCCGCCGCTCAACCCGCAGACCGGGCAGGAGCTCACGCTGCCATCGCGACAACTGGCGCGTCAGCCCGGCTATGAGCAGGTGACCGTGACGGTCACCAATCCGCAGCACGGCTACGAAACCGGGCTCACCAAGAACGACCTGCGCCTCTATGTAGATGGCCAGCAGCGGCCGATTCAGTTTTTCCGCCAGGACCTGAACACTCCCGTCTCGATAGGAATTCTGGTCGATACGTCGGGCAGCATGCAGCCCAAGATTCCGCAGGCGCGCGCCGCGATCATGCAGTTCCTGATGAATCTGAACAACAGTGACGATTTGTTCCTGTTCGCCTTTTCGGTCCGTCCTTTTCTGCTGCAAGGCTTCACCACCAATCACGCGTTGATCGCGAGCCGCCTCGAGCTGCTCCATGCTTACGGGCAGACCGCGCTGTTCGACGCGATTCTGGACGGGCTGCTGATGGTCGAGCATGGCCGCTACGATAAAAAAGCGCTGCTGGTCGTGACCGACGGGATGGACAACAGCAGCCAATCCTCGTTGCCGCAGGTGATCGCACAGGCGCGGCGGCTGGGCGTGCTGATCTATTCGATTGGAATCGGCGATCCGGGCGGCTCCTCGATGCCTGGGCTGGCGATCGGGCCGTTTATCTTCGGCGGCGATATCGATCGGGTTGATGCGCCGACGCTGCGGATGCTATCGACCGAGACCGGCGCGCGAACTTTTATCATTCGCGAAGTCGGTGACGGCGAGGCCTTGCGCGCGGCGACCACCACCATAAGCCATGAACTGCGCGAGCAGTACACGGTCGGATTTACTGCACCTGATCCGTCGGCAGGCGGTTACCGGAGCCTGCGGGTCGATGTCCCTACCCATCCGGATGATACCGTGCGGGTGCGCAAGGGTGTCACCGTCGGACCGGGATCGTCCTACGCCTCGATTCCGCCGCCATAGCTATCAGCGCGCGCTCATTCTCCGCTGCCCTCGAGCTTCACGGTCTGCGGGCTCCTGGCCGCATCATCGGTGAAGGTCAGGGTCCCCGGCTGCGAGCCGGCGCCGGTCGGCTCGAAGGTCACTTCGATCTCGCAGGTCGATTTCGCCGGCAGCGTGCTCGCGCAGGTATTCGACGTAATCTGGTAATCGCCGCTGGTATCGGCCGCGAAGCTCATCGCCACCGGATTATGATTGGCGATCTTCACGGTCTTGGGCTTGCTGGTGCTGTCGACCGCGAGCTTGCCGAAGCTCAGGATGGCGGGCGAATAGCTGAGCTTGCCCTGCTCGCCTTTGCCGTTGAGCTTAACCATCTGCTGATTGTTGAGATCGGCGTTGTCGTCGACCATCAGGGTGCCGGTCCGGGCGCCGGTGGTGGTGGGCGAGAAGACCAGCGCGATCTTGCAGCGCGCCTTGGCCTCCAGGGTCGCATTGCAGGTGGTCGGGGGGCCGGAGACGATCGTGAAATCGCCGGTATCCTCTGCTCCCAGGAAAGTGACGGTCAGCTTCTGTTTCTTGTTCTTGGGGTTGAAGACCGTCACGATATGCGGCTTGCTGACGGCGCCGACGCCGCCCATCTCGATCGCCGCAGGGAAGTCGAGCGCCTTGGGCGTGACCCTCAGCTTGGCGTCTTCCGGTGGGGCGGTGAACGTGAAGCCGGTCGAGGCATTGGCGGCGGTCAGATCGGCAGTGCCGGCGAAGCTAGCGGTTATCGGCCGTGATGGAACCCCGGGGATGATCTCCGGATTAACCTGGCAGCTCGCGATACCGGTCGAATTCGTTGAGCTGCTGCAGGAGTTATTTCCCAATTCAAGCGTGACCGATTGACCGACCACCGGTACGGCCGGATCTTGCGATACATCCGTCAACGCAGCCATGAGAGTGATCGGATCACCTGGCATCCCACTCTTGGGACTGAGGTTCAGTGATAGGGCGGTCGTGTCCGGCCCGGATTCCCAGGTTAACAGGCTCGAATTGGATGTGACCGTACTGTTGTTCACGGTGGCGGTCGCGTTGATCACGTCTGAACCCGAAAATGCCCCTTTAAGGGAGAATGATGCAGTCCCGTTGGAGTCCGTTCGCGCCAAAATGGTCTGCGTGTTTACCCCGTTTACATCGAGCATTACGGGTGTACCTGCCGGTACGGTTCCATAGTGGAACGCTGCGGCAAGGTTCTGTGAGCCCCCTTGCGTCGGCGAGGCGGTAATCGGCGTGAGGCTAAGCGTCAGAGGTTGCGCCGTCGGCCCGAACTCGCAGGTGCCGTCGGCATTGGTGATCTTAGAGACGGTCGGTCCTCCCGCAACGTATAAACATCCGTCCGGCCCGATCGCAAAGTTAGACAGCCCTGAAAAATCGTTCGTCGTGAGTTGCTGGCCGATAGCGGGCGCCGATCCGGTCAAGTCGAGCGTCTGCACCCCTTGCGGGAGGCCGGACTCCCCGTTGGCCTGCGAGTTGAAGGGCGCAAGCACGAACTGTGCGTCGTCGTTGGCCTGCTTACCCCCAACCGTCATCCCCAGCCCGCCGTAAAGGCTGACCGGCGAACCGTTTGCTGTCGTCAGCAACGTCACCGTCGGCGGCGAGCCGGGGGTGATCCGCGCGATCGGCGCGCCGTTCGAGGCGCCGAAGATATCGTAAACGGTGCCGTCAGGCGCGACAGCAAGGTTGAAGTTCTCGATATTGTCAGGTGTCTGGGCATAAACGGTGGTAGTCGGGCTCGCCCCGTCGATACCTGTGATCTGCCAGATGTCGGGACTGACCGGCCCGCTCGAACAGAAATCATCCACGTACAAAGCAGGTATCGCGGGGTCGATCGCCATGTTTCCCAGGCAAGGAAATCCCGACGCGATGGCTGTACCAACGGTGCCATTGGAGAGATCGACCGGGACGATGTCGCCGTTGGCGCCGCTTACCGAGCCTTCGCTGGCGAACATGTTACCCGCAGGATCGATCGCCAGACCGGTGGCGGGCGCCTTCACGGTCGCGAACAGATGGCTAGCGTCGGCGGCGCCACCCGATGAGTCGAATTTGTAGATATTGCCGGTCGGCCAGTCGGTGACATAGAGGTTACCCGCCGAGTCCCAGGCCATCCCGTAGGCGCCGAAACAGTTGTAGGAAAAGCCCTGATCACCGCTATTGACCTCGAAGCCGGTGGCGAAAGCGCTAACCGCATAACCCGAGGCAGCCGCGGCAGCTCCGGTAACGTATGAAGCCGAGTTACAGCCCCCGGAGCCGTTGGTGAAATCCACCGTTGCGCTGCCCGGTACCGGCAGAGAGCCATCGGTAACATCGGTCGCGGTGTAGGTGACGTTCTCGGTATGGGTATCGACGACCGAGAACTGAATCTGCCCGTTGGCATCAGTCACCTGAGGCGATGGGCCTGTGATCGAGGAGTTGCCGCTCCCCTGCGAGAGCATGACGGTTTTGCCGGGGGTTGGCCGACTCAGCGAATCTTCGACAGTGACGGTGACAGTATCGGCGGTGGTACCGTCGGCGGGTTCATCGTTGAGGCTTGCCATGATCGAAGCGGCGGCTGCGGGCGGGGGGACGAAGGGGACCGTAACTTGCTGGGTGATGGGCGTGCCGTCAGTTGTGTCATTTGCAGTAATGCTGACGTTTTCAGCCTCTGTGTCGGTGAGCTGAAAACTCGCCACGCCGTTATCGGCAGTCGTAACCGCGCTGGTCGGCGTGATGTTTACATGGCCGCCGGCGTTCGGTGTCAGTGTAACGGTCTTCCCGGCGATAGAGTTGCCGTTGGCATCGCGCAGCTCTACGGTAATGATGCCGGCCGTGGTGCCATCGTCGAAGACTCCGGTGGGCGCCATCCCGGTTGCAGGTATTCGGATCGTCAACGCCACCGACGAGTTTGTCGCACTGACGGCTCCCGCTGACGCTCCGCTGAGCAGCTGGTGCAGAATGTTCAGATTGGGCGATCCGAGACCCACGTGGATGAAATCGCTGCCGAGCGCGGTCGGATCATGAAAGGCGCCGGTTCCGGACAGCGCGTAGAGCAGGGGATTCAGGAAGCCTAGATTGCTGCCCTGCGCCTGATTGAGCAGCGCGGTAAATGCCGCCCAGGTCGGCGCGGCGAGACTGGTACCGGCAAAGAGCTGTCCGGTAGGGCATCCGCCGCTGGCAGCCTCGCAGATCGACACCCCCTGAAAGGGATCGGCATTCACGACTACGTCCGGTATCGAACGATTCGCCGCCGGGTCCAACCCGTTCTGATAACTGGGCCGGGCGAAAAAGCTGCTGGTGCCAAAACCGCCTTGTCCGGCAGGCGGCGTGGTGTTCGAGTCATCCCACCAGGTTTCCAGCCCATAAGTTGAATTCGGCCCCGGCGTCTCCGAGCTGCCGCCTACGGCGGTTGCATTCGGCGAGTCCGCCGGAACCGCTACGACATCGGTGCCACCGTCCAGGCAGGTACTTCCTGAGTCACCGGCACCATTGAACACGCTAATTCCCGCGGCGGCGGCGTTTTGCAGGACCGAATCGATGCCCTGAACGTCCGCCAGCGTGGTCTCATTCTCGCAGTACGCCCAACTGTTGCTGATGACGGTTACCTTGTCATCGATCATCTGGTTGAGCACCGCTTCGAAGCCCGGACCAGCACCGAAGGGCGAATCATAAACCACCGTCTGTGCACCCGGCGCGAGAACCAGAGCAGCATCGATGTCGAGCAGGACCTCGTCCTGGTCAGCACCGGGGGTCGCGATACCGCCGTTCACATCGACCTTGCTCAGTTGGTTGATAAGCGTGGCCGGTTCGCCCACCAGCGCCAGGTAATCGGCTACGTCGCTTTGCTGGAAAGTGTCGAATTCGACCAGGCCGATGGTCTGGCCTGCACCGTTGATAGTGCCCCAATTGGAGGAAGCAGTAAGCGGAGACGAGGCCCTTTGACCCGCCGAATGACGCGTTGATTGATTCGCAATGCCGAGCCGGCGCATCGGGCCGCTAACCGTAACACCGCAGGGACCATTGTATGTCCCATTCCCGGCGACCGTCTTTACGCATTCCCCATAGTTGAAGTTTTGGGAAGATGTCAGTTTTGCGGCGCAATCCGTGTTTGCAATTACCGACAGTTCTCCACCCAGGCATTTAATAATGGCGGTCGTGTGGTGCGGGTGGGTTAGATCAACCAAACCCAGGATTGCCTGGACATGGGGCGCAATCGAGGCCGGCAAAGCCGGGTCGGTCTGGTTTGCATACAGCCGCCGCATCCCGATTTGATAGTCTACGATGCGTGTGCTGAAGGCTTTTTCGGCTTCCGCGCGAGTTCCCTCGACGGTGAGAGTCAGGCGATTTACCGATCCCTGCTTAAGCTTGAAACCGTTAGCTTCCAGATAGCTGACCACCTGATCGTATTCGGCCTGGCTGGGGCCGAAGCGACCAGCGATCTCGGGCTGTGTCAAATAACGATGGAACAGCGGCGATTTTGGATCGTAGATGTCGTGCAGATAGCGTTCGAAGCCGGCCTGATCGTCCCGTTTCAGTGTGAGGGTCAGCGCGATTCGCGAGTCGCCCGCATCGGGCGCAGATTTGATTAGCCGCGCTTTCGCCAGCGCGGGTAGCACATGGCCCGGCAGCCGGACCATCGGTGCACTACTAATCGATGGCTTATCGACTGACGCAACATCGAGTCGAGTCGCACTCGCGCCGTCGGCGAACAGCATCGCGAGGCCGATCGCGACCGTCAGAATCATCCGCGCAGGCTTAGTTAACATGGTCCCCTCCCGGTCCATGCTGCCGTCGTTGGTTCTTCGGCTGACACGGTCACCCGAGGGACACGCGCAGCGGTGAGCGATAGGAGCCTAACGCTCTATGTTATCGATACGCTAAGCTGCGGCGGTTAGACCATCTGAAACCATGCCTGCAGCGCAAGTACGACACTTTAGCATAAACGAATATACAATCAATGGAGAATATGTCGGAGAATGAGAAATACCAAGGAATAGTGCAGTCAGAACATCAGGCGCGAAAGGGCGGAACGAAGGCGCGGGCAGGGTCCGGCAGCAGGTTGATGAACTTCACCTCTGCGAAGTTATCCGCGAGCTCTAAAGCCGAGAGGTTCGCATTGTCGACCCTTAGCCGGCGAAAGTGCGCCAGCTCGAGCCCCATGAAATGGCAGATGACGGTGCGGATGATGTCGCCATGCGAGACGA
>DATJRJ010000127.1:0-30399 GCA_035504735.1 Binataceae bacterium (SeqCode) | reverse complement strand
GCACGTTCCTGAGCTCCGCGAGCCGGTTGGCAACGTCGGTCATCACGCCCATTACCTGAGGATTCACGTCATCGGCACTGTTCATAGAGTCCCGTCTCCTCGTAGGATTACCGCACAGAATAGCCCACACGCATCGCGCTCGCATCCACAGCGCACCACAATCACGCACGCCTGTAGTAAACTTGGCGGGCGATGTCGCAGCCTGAGGCCAATCGCGCGATGCTGGGCGCCGGATGCGGGATTGGCGCCGCGGCTCTGTTCGGCGCGAGCGCCCCGCTCTCCAAGCTGGTCCTTGGCCACGTTGGGCCGCTGATGCTTTCCGCGCTGCTCTATCTCGGCGCAGCCGCCGGCCTTTCAGTGTTGAAGGTCGTCACGCGCCGCACGATTGCCGCGCGCGAGGCGCGGTTGCGTGGCGCGGACTTCGTGATGCTCGCGCTCGTCACGACCCTCGGCCTCAGCGGCACATTTCTGATGCTTTTCGGGCTCACGCGTATCTCGGCGCTGGCCGGCTCGCTACTGCTCAACCTCGAGACGCCCTTCACGATGCTGATCGCGGTGGCGGTGCTGGGCGAATATCTCGGGATCCGCGCGACGCTCGCCGCGCTCGCGATTATCGCCGGAGCGGTGTTGCTGGGATGGTCGCCGGGCGGTTTCCGGGCCGACCCGCTCGGAACTGCAGCCGTAGCCGCGGCCTGTCTATGTTGGGCAACCGACAACAATCTGACGCAACGGCTATCGCTTCGCGATCCGGTGGCCATCACTCATCTCAAAGCGCTCGGCGCCGGAACCGCAACCTTGACGATTGCGTTCGGTCTCGGTCTGCAGCTTCCGGCCGCGACGGTGATCGGCGCGGCCCTCGCGATCGGCGCCGTCTGCTATGGGCTGAGCCTCTATCTCTTTACGTGGGGACTGCGGCTGTTGGGCGCGGCGCGTCAGGCGGCCTACTTCGCGGCCGCCCCGTTTATCGGCGCGCTCATTTCCATCGTGGTCTTCAGAAGCCTGCCCGGCGCGACGCAATGGTGCGCCGCAGTGCTGATGGCCGCCGGGGTGTTACTAATGCTGCGCGAAGATCACGGCCATGTGCACGTCCACACGGAGCTGATTCACGATCACCTGCACTACCACGACCTGCATCACCAGCATCGGCACGATGCGGGCGATGAGGCCGTCAGCGAACCGCACTCGCATCCTCATCGTCATCTGCGACTAGTCCACTCGCATCAGCACGTCTCGGACATCCATCATCGTCACTCGCACGGCAAGGAGACGGACGAGCAATCGGATTCGGATCCGCGCGCTACTTGATGGCTTAGCGAAATTTCCGCGGTTGATTCCGGTCACAAGTGATCGATTGTATTGCAGGCGCCGCGCGCGCCCGCATTCAGTACCAGGTTCGGGTTCAATCGGGCGGTCTCGCGCCCGGCATAATCCGGCACTCTGATGCACCGACAGTCAGCGGCCGCGAGGCTGACATTTTTGAGTATGTACTCGGGAATCACCGCCTGGACGAGCACCGCTTGCGAATCCAGCACCGGACTGGTCGAGGTGTTGGCGATGGCAAGTCCCAGCCCGCTGAAGGCTGGATAAGCGCCAAATCGGTAGGTCATCGTGGAGGTCTGCGGGCAGTTTACCTGCGAATTAGCCGCGCATCCGGGGTTGTCCGCATCGACGAACACCTGCGCGCCAAAGGTCAGCATATTGGCCAGAGTTTCCGAAGCCGAAATGCTCTGGACCTCGGCGAAATCCGCGGCGATACCGGCCAGTGCGGTCTCGTACACGTTCTGCGGAGGATTCGCGGCAAAGTCTTCGTTCATCGCCTTGAACATATTTGGCCAGGTCGCCAGCATCGGTTCCGCCGCGCCCGTAGCTTCCGGCAGGCATCGGAACGCGATCAGATCCCGGCCAGCTGCGTAAGGAATGCCGCTGTAATTGAGGACATCGGTGAGATAGATCGGTGGTTCATAGAATTCGGTATTTCCGAAGAACACCCGATATGAAGTGCTGCGGCCAAGAGTGACCGGGTCCGGGTCCGTCGGTTTTAGGAAGATCAAACGCAGGAAATCGTCGGTCGGCGGGATATTACGCGAACGGTTAACGACCGTCGCCGGTGCTTGCTCGGAAAAGGCCTCCGCCGGCGTAGTCGAGTCATCACCGCATCCCGAGACTAGCGAACAGACGACAGTCGCGATCAGCCACCAATTGATTACGGATGCACCCGCTTTTCGACCCGACTTGGTGTCGGGCCATAAAGCCATACAAGATTGCCGCATCTCCGTCCCCCCATTTTGCCGAGTGCGGTTTCGTTATCCGCTTAGCGCCGAGACCAGCCCTGCGGCCTGATACGATTTGCAACTTTACTACCCGATTTCACTGGGTAGCGGCGATCAACCTCCTACGAATCATGTGCTCACTCCTCGGGGCAGTCAGCATTCACCCGGCGGCGCGATCCTCACAAATCCATTATTGATCTCCAACTTTAGGCAGTATAGGGCCAAAGCCTGCGAAATTGATTTATCGCGTGATGACTGTATCATTAGACGAGGCCCGTTGTTTCAGGACGACAGTTAAGGCAAAAGAATAGGATCAGGTTTGGCGGCTCGCGGTCGCAGCCTGCCTCAACGGGCCGCGCGGAGATGCTTGAAGCGAAGCCCCGACCGATTCCAGGAGAGGTGAATGCGGGTAGGTGTTCCGACTGAAATCGCCGCCGGTGAAAACCGCGTCGCGCTGGTGCCCGATGGCGTCGGCCGGCTGGTGAAATCGGGGCTTGAGGTGATGGTGCAGGCAGGGGCCGGCGTGCGCGCTTATTTCAACGACGAGGCCTATGCGCGAGCCGGCGCCGCGATGGCCGACGGGCCGCTGCGGATATTCGGGGAATCCGACCTGGTGGTGAAGGTGCGGCGGCCGACGTTCGAGGAAATCAAGCTGCTGAAGGCCGACGGCGCCATCGCCAGCATGATGCAGCCGGCCGCCAGCGGCGAGATGTTCGGGCTGATGGCGGCGGCAAAAATCACCGCGCTTGCGATGGAGCTGGTTCCGCGCATCTCGGCGGCGCAATCGCTCGACGTACTCTCCTCGCAGGCCACTATCGCCGGCTACAAGGCGGTGCTGCTCGGTGCCGGCGCGATGTCGCGCATGATGCCCATGATGATCACCGCAGCCGGGACGCTGGTGCCGGCCAAGGTTTTCATAATCGGAGCCGGCGTCGCGGGGCTGCAGGCGATCGCCACTTCGCGCCGGCTGGGTGCAGTGGTCTCAGCCTTCGACGTCCGCGCTGCAGCGCGTCAGGAAATTGAAAGCCTGGGCGCGACCTTCATCGCCAAAGCGGAACCGCCCAAGGACGCCGAGGCGGCCGGCGGCTATGCCCGCGAGCTCAAGGAAGACGAAGCGCGCCGGGTGCTGGAAGCGATCGGCGGCCATATCAACGACCAGGACCTGGTTATCACCACCGCTCAGATTCCGGGGCGTCCGGCGCCTCGGTTGATAACCGCGACGATGGTCGCGGCGATGCGACCCGGCTCGGTAATCGTCGATCTGGCGGCCGAGACCGGCGGCAACTGCGAGCTGACCAAACCCGGCGAAATCGTCGATGCCAACGGCGTCCATGTTCATGGCCCGACCAACATCGCGGCCACCGTCCCGACTCACGCCAGCCAGATGTACAGCCGCAATATCGAAGCGATGTTGAAGATACTGATCAAAAGTGGCCAGCTCAACGTCGATCTCCAGGATCGCATTCTTGGGCCGATGGTCGTTACCCACCGGGGGGAAATCCGCTACCGATAAATCGCTTACACCGTTGCGGTGGCGCGGAGAGGGATACCGATGAATACCGTTGTCTGGTTTGCACAATTGTACATCGCGGTGCTGGCGGGGTTCGTCGGCTACCAGATGATTGCGCGCGTACCGCCGCTTCTGCACACGCCGCTGATGGCCGCGACCAACGCGATCGACGCAATCACCGTGGTCGGCGCGATGGTGCTGGCGGGACGCGGCCATGGATGGTTCGCGACGGTGCTGGGCACCATCGCAGTCGCCTCGGCGATGAGCAACGTGGTCGGCGGCTTCCTGATCACCGACCGGATGCTGGCGATGTTCCGGCGCGATTCGGGGGCCGCACCCAAACCCGCTGCCGCGAGCAATGGACGGGGGGTGCATTGATGGGCCGCGACACGATTGTGCTGACGGCCTATTTCGTTTCGTCGGTTCTGTTCATCCTCGGTGTCAAAAGCCTGACCCATCCTGATACCGCGCGTCGCGGGATGCAGATGGCTGCGCTGGGGATGCTGGTCGCGATCGTCGGCACACTGTTTCTCCACGAGATCGTCACCTTCCGATGGATCATCATCGGTCTGATCGTCGGCTCGATCATTGGCTACCCGTTGGGGATGTGGGTGCCGATGACCGCGATGCCGGAACGAATCGCAATCTCGCATACCTTCGGCTCGCTCGCCGCGTCGCTGGTCGGGATCGCGGAGTACTACAACGCCTACCAACTGGCGGGCGGTAACGGCGTCGGGCACGCCGAGATGGCGGCGCTCGGCCTGGAAGTGCTGTTCGGATCGCTGACCGTGACGGGCAGCTTTATGGCCTGCGGCAAACTGCAGGGCTTCGTAACCGAGCGATCGGTGATCTACCCGTTCCAGAATCAATCCAACATCGGGATGTTCGCGATCGCGGTGCTGATGTTCCTCTACCTGATCATCATGCCCGGCGCGCAATTGGTATTTTACGCGATGCTGGCGCTGGCGACCCTGCTCGGCGTGCTGATGGTGCTGCCGATCGGCGGGGCCGACATGCCCGTGCTGCTCTCGCTGTTCAACGCCTACACCGGGCTGGCGGCGGCGGCGACAGGTTTCGCGCTCAACAATTACGTGTTGATAATCACCGGCGCGCTCGATGGCGCCTCGGGCTTTATCCTGTCGGTCGCGATGAGCAAGGCGATGAATCGCTCGTTCACCAGCGTGCTGTTCGGCGCCTTCGGCAGCGGCACCGGGGCAGCCGGGGCGGCGCGCTCGGCGGAAGGACTGACCGTCAACCCGATCACGGTCGAGGATGCCGCGATGCAGCTCGCTTATGCGCGCTCGGTGGTCATCGTGCCAGGCTACGGAATGGCGGTGGCGCAATGCCAGCATCAGGTGCGTGAGCTTTCCGATCTGATCGAGCGGCGCGGCGGTGAGGTCAAGTTCGCGATTCATCCGGTAGCCGGCCGCATGCCGGGCCATATGAACGTCCTGCTGGCCGAAGTCGATATTCCCTACGCGCGGCTCTACGGCATGGAAGATATCAACCCGGATTTCAACCAGGCCGACGTGGCGCTGGTGATCGGCGCCAACGACGTTGTCAACCCGGCCGCCAAGGACGAGCCCGGCAGCCCGATCTATGGGATGCCGATCCTGAATGTCGATGAAGCGCGCAGCGTGATCGTGCTGAAGCGCAGCATGAATCCGGGCTTCGCGGGAATCGAAAACGACCTCTTCTATCGCGACAGAACTTTCATGTTGTTCGGCGATGCCAAGGATTCGCTCGGCAAGTTGATCGCGGAAATGAAGAACGTCTGATTGCCCCGGGTCTGCGATGGGTTCCTTCGGGTCGGGTGCGCGCGCCGACTAACTGATCTCGCTCGCCTGCTGGCGGTGCGGTGGCGCCTTTTCGGTATCGTCGAAGCTCGCGAGATCCATGTACCACGATCCGTCCGGCTCCTGCCGGAAGAGATCGATGAAACGCGCGCCCCAGCGGATGTCGCCCGCACCGTAAACGTAGCGGGCATGGATGGTTTGGGAGAGCATCCCGTCGAGTCCGGTCAGCGAGACCACCAACCATGAGGAGTTGGGTTTCAGATCCCCCGGCTTCATCGTAAAAAAGGGACTTGCTTCGGTGATCGGATGGATGGCGGTCCAGGTGAGCCCGAACATCGGGTTGCGGTACCGTATCAGCGCCAGGTCGCGCACCCTGAGGATCATTTTCCCCTCGAGCGTCGTCTCAGTACGCGTCAGTGCGACCTGGACCTGCGCGTCGACGATTTCTTCGGTTCGCGCATTGGCCATGCGGAACATCAGCGACGGCACCCCATCGTAGTCGGAGATGACGGCGCAACGGCTGAAACGTACTCCCGAATTCGGGCGCGAGAACTTTGCGAACACCAGGCCGGTGACCAATGCGAGCGCCATCAGCCCCAACAGCGCCTCAAAGCTCACCAGGATATTTGAACCGGTAGTCACCGGCGCCATCCTGCCGTAACCGATGGTCGCCATGGTCTGTACGCTGAAGAAAAATGCGTCGCCGAACGAGCCTGGGCGGGCATTCTCGATTCCGCCGTCGATCAAATAGCCGAACGCGAACATGCAGTTCAGGACCACGAAGATCGCCAGAATTACGCCGAACAGCACCGGCCATGAGGCCCGAATCAGGAAGTGATAGGTGTCGACCAGCAGTTCGCTGGGCAAGCCCTCGCGCACCAGCCGCAACGGGCCGATGTTCGAGGCCGTGATGTTGCCGGTGCGGTGACCGCTCCAGCCGGGGGCCAGGGTAATTCGGTTGCGGCGAATTCTGGATGGCATCGATCGAAAATCTACTACGCGAGATCGAAGAGCAGAATTTCGGCCGGCTCGGAGGCGGCGATCGTGAACGCGCGCCGATCTTCAATAGCGGCGCCGTCGCCCGCACTCAGGCGCTCCCCATCGAGCGTGACGGCACCCCGCGCCATTTGTAGCCAGGCATACCGTCTGCGGGTAAGCTCATGAACCACACTTTCGCCCGACTGCAGGATCGCAACCGATAGCGTCGCATCCTGATGGATCGTGACCGCCTGCGAACCACCCTGCGGCCCTGCCAGCAATGCAAATCTGCCGCGCGCCGCGGCGCGATCGAAAGGCCGCTGCTCGTAGCCCGGAACGATGCCGCGTTGGCCCGGCAGCAGCCAGATCTGCAACAGGTGGAGGGGTTCGCTTCGCGACGAGTTGAATTCGCTATGGACGATCCCAGTGCCCGCGCTCATCCGCTGGATCTCGCCGGGACGAATCACCGACCCATTGCCGAGGCTGTCGCGATGCTCCACGGCACCCTCCAGCACGTAAGTAATAATCTCCATGTCGCGATGCGGGTGCGAAGGGAAGCCGGCGCCGGCCGCGATGCGATCCTCATTGATAACGCGCAGCGCTCGAAAGCCCATATGTTCGGGATCGTGGTAGTCGGCGAACGAGAAACTATGGCGGCTGTCGAGCCAATCCGTTCGACTGGCGCCGCGCTCAGCGGCTTTACGCACCTGGATCATGATTGTTCAATTATAAACCATTCGCGTGGCAGTGATCCGCCGTTCAGCCAGGCCGGACGGCAACAAACAGCGCATCGTCGATGATTCCGAAGCGTTCGCGGCGTGCCGAATTGATGAACTCGGCAAAGCCGAGCGGCGTGCAGCGCAAGCCCGCGGCCTCGATTCTGCCGGCGAGGTCGCGCCCATAAATCCGCCAGTGGCCTTCAAACTCCGGGTTCGGGAAGCCGAACTCCAGCGTTTCCGCCTCGCGCCAGCGCGGCACCATCGGCACCATGACCAGGGCAGAGCCGCCGGGGGCAGTCACGCGCGCCAGTTCGCCGAGCGCCGCGCGATCGTCGCCGACGTGCTCGATCACGTGCGAGGCGATTACCAGGTCGAACGTGCCGCTGCGAAACGGAATGGCCATGATATCGGCGCAGGCATCGGACGCGCGCGGTCCCAGATCGACGCCGAAATAGCGCAAGCCCTCGCGTGCCGCGAAGAACTTGACCAGCGACCGCTCCGGCGCGAAGTGGAGCAATGCGCTGTGCGGCCGAAGCTTTGGCAGCAGTTCTGCCAGATAGAGCGCCAGTCCCCGATGACGCGAATGGCTCCGGCATCGCGGACACACCGCCGCCTTCATCCGGTAGGTTTCGCGCACGTGATCGAGGAATCGCGCCCCGCGCCAGCCGCAGCAGGGACATTCATGGCGCTCGGGACCGACCAGGTTGAGGACCCGGACCAGCCGGTTGGCCAGGCGCATCCGGCGATAGCGCGTGTAACCGGCCAGCCCGAGGCGGCGCGCCCGCTGCAAATCTTCGCGCAAAGCCATCCCCGGAGTCTAAACCCCCGATGGCAAGGCGTACAAATCGCCCCCAGCCAATCGATTCGGCAGCGCCTGAGCGCGAACCGGCGGGTGCCGCGCAAGCAGGCAGACGCCAAAAACCTGCTGATACGGATTGCATCGGTACAGCGAAATGCGCTAGTGATTCGCCCGATGATGTGGATGGAGTCCGTCGGGTGCTCCACGCCGCCAATGGTGGCGGCGGCGGGTGACCGGGCGGGGGAGCGGTTTAGGTTTGCCGCCTTGTGCGAGCTCTATTCCTAAAATCCATTTGGGGGCGAGGAGCCATGCGAAAACTATCAGCGATCTCTGTTGGCCTTGTGCTCAGCTGCGTTCTGGGATTGGCGGTAATTGCCCACGCGCAACCGGCCGTAACCACTTCCGGACAGCTTCCCCGCCACGCGGGCTTTCTCTGGGGGAAGGTGAAGAGCATGACGGGCAACAGTTCTATCAAAGGCATCGCCATCGTCGTCTATGAGATGAAGGCAGACGGGACGATGGGCGAGGCGGTGGCTTCAGGGCAGACCGATACTCGCGGTGACTATCGGATCAAGGTCTCCAGCCTGACGCCGGGCACCTACATTGTGAAGGTTCAGGCGCCTAAGACTGGCGGTCTCCAGGGTGGTATGACCCGCACCGACCTGCGTGGACCGATGGCCAGCAAGCATATTAGCTGGACCCTCTCGAGCCAGGCGCCTGCACAACCTAGCGTCCGGTGGACGAAGGTGCAGCAGGTTCCCGCGGGCAGCAGCGGCGGCAACGAGTAGCCGCGCAGCAGCAGATCGGTCGCGAGCCGGATGACTCACGCCGCCCGCCAAGTTTGGGTGGCGCGAGCGTGGTGCAATACAGGGCCCGCGACGATCACGCGCGATTGATTTAGTCCTGTTTTCGGGCCCGGGAAGAGCACCGCTTCCCGGGCTCGGCGATTTTCGCCCGCGTGATTCGCAATCTTCGATTGATCGATTCGACGGCCACCGTCAGCGGCGGTGATTTCCGCATTCGTTTCCTTCGAGATCGCTAGGGAAGCTCCGCAAAAGGCCGGACTTGTTGTTCTGAGCGCAGCGAAGAATCCCGAGGATCCTTCGCTGCGCTTCAGAATGAACCGGGCGGAAAGCTCAGGGGCCTCAGAGCGGGTGAGACTTCGTCACTCGGTAAGTTCATCGAGCGCCGGTTTCACGTGCCGCATGAAGGCGAAGAGATTATCAAGCACCCGTTCCTTGGGCATCTGCGCGTAGTGATAAATGATCGTCAGGTATTCGCACGGCAACTGTTTCCATTCCTCGACTAGATTCTTGCGCACGTCGTCGGCGGTCCCGATCGTCCACATACCGTTACGGGTCACCGCTTCGACGACGTTTTCGGGAGCGATGCGATGCTGGCCCATCGCCGCGTAGAAATTACGGAAGATATCGGAGTCGTAGCGCATCACCGATTCCTCGGCCTCCGACCGCGTCTTGCCGATATGGGGAATGCGCACGATCGCCTGATTGTGTCCGCGCCTCGCCTCGCGCCCTGAAGTGGCGATCGTTCGGTCGTGCGCCGCACTGAGCTTCAGCGCCGTGCCGAGCGAATTGAAGTAGAGCGGAATGAAACCTTGATGCGCACAGTATTCAGCGCTCTCGGGTGAGCCGCTGGTCGCCACGAACACGGGAGGATGAGGCTGGCTGTAGGGCGCCGGCACCACGCTCACGCGGCGCGTATTGCCCTCCTCATCCACCTCGCCGGGCGCTCCGAACCGGTTGGTAATCCCGAACTTGGCCAGCGGCCAATCATCAACCCCGCGATCGTATGGATACGGAATCTGCCAGGCCGTGCCGTTGTGCGAAAAGCTCTCCTGAGTCCACGATTTGAGCACGATATCGATCTCTTCCTCGAAAATCCGGCGGTTGAGATCGTCGTCTTCAGTGCGGCCTGGCTTGCCCGTGGGATCGCCAAACATATGGCTGGAATCGAGCCGGCCGGCCGAAGGTGAGGTGGTCGCGCGGGTTCCCAGATGTTGCCCGAGCACGTTCGTCCATCGCGACTGATAGCCGCGCGCGAATCCGACGAAGCATCGCCCCTTGGTGAGATGGTCGAGGATGGCGGTCTCTTCGGCGACCCGGATCGGATTCTGTGTGCTCATCACGTAACCGAGCTGCCCGACCCTGACGTTGCGTGTGATGGCGGCCCAGTACGCGTTCAGGACGCCCGGGCTGGGACCGCATTCATAGCCCTCGGACCAGAGATGATGCTCGATAGTCGCGACGCCCCACAGTCCGAGCTCGTCGGCGGCCCGCACGATGTCGTGCCAGCCGCTGAGCGTCTCCTGGTAGCGCTCACGATTCCGTCCGATCGGGCGGAGCGCCTCGCGTTCCGCTTCATTGGCCGCGGGAATCACCGGATAGAGCTGAAGAATTACTTTAAGCATGGCCGCCTCGCCTTACTCATCTATCGATCGCACGCTAGCATCGCGAGCCTTCGGACGGCGAGCCCTTTCGCATTGGCCGTCTTTTCGGCCGTCGAGAAAGCGCTTATTCGATCCACAGACCGCGCTTGCGATGCCACTCCTCGATACTTTCCTCGGGATACTCGTCGAAACACTGATCGCGCGGGCCCCGCTCCACCGGCACCCAGCTCGCCTTGTACTTCAGCATCAGATGAACCCGTTCCGGCGCCCCCGGCAGTTCGGTATCGATCGCCGATGCGAACGGCCATAGCCACACGGGCCATCGCGGATCGGAAACCCATAGCTCGGATGCGCAGTGCGTGCAGAAATAGCGCGCGCCCGGACTGGTCTCGAGTCTGGTCCCGCCGTGCCCGTCAGACGATTCGATTTGCGCGTGCCAGCTTCCAAGATGTTCCTTACCGGTCACTTCGAGCGTATCAGTATCGCCCATAATGTTGATTGCATATCCGCCACCACCGCTGGTTTTGCAGCAGATCGTGCAGTAGCAAAGTTGGTAAGGATACGGCGTATGCGAAACGATCTTGAACCCAACCGCGCCGCATCGACAGGAGCCGGCCAGCAGCATCCCGGCCATAGTAAACCTCCAGTGTTACTTTAACTTCGATCCGGGTTGCGCCGCGACGGCTAGGCCTCCAGCTTAAGCAGCCGGACCGCGTTCTCGAGCATAATCTTCGGCCGCACCTCGTCGCGAAATGGCGCTGCCTCGAAATCTTTCAACCAGCGTTCGGGGCTTATCACCGGAAAATCCGAGCCGAACAGCACTTTGTCCTGTAGCAGGGTGTTCGAGTACTGGATTAATGACGGGGCGAAATATTTCGGCGACCATCCGGAGAGATCGATGAACACGTTGCCCTTGTGCATCGCGACCGACAGCATCTCCTCCTGCCATGGCCAGGACGGATGGGCACCGATGATCGTAAGGTTCGGGAAATCGGCTGCGACGTCATCGAGGTAGGGTATCGGCCGGCTGTACTTGAGCTTCAGCCCGGTGCCGCCCGGTGTACCTGCTCCGATTCCAGTGTGCCCCGAATGGAACAGCACCGGGATGCCGAGCTCCTGAGCCTTGTCCCAGAGTGGGTAGTAGATTTCGTCGCTCGGAAAGAAGGCCTGGCAGGTCGGATGGGTCTTGAGACCGCCGAGCCCGAGCTGCGTCACCGCACGCTCCAGCTCCCTGACTGCAGCGCGCCCCTTATGCGGATCGACGCTGGCCCATCCGATGAAAACGTCGGGGAAACGCTGCTGGATTTCAGCCAGGTAGTCGTTGCCGACGAACGGATCGTCGGTGACGGTCTCCATATCGACGTCGAACACCACCGCGATCATCTCGAGTCGCCGATACAGCTCAGCCATCTCTTCGATGGTCAGCCCCTGCAGGGTATTGCGGAAGTAGCGCTCCTTTTGCTCGGCGCGCGGATCGCTTTTGGGGCCGCCAGGATGCGGTACGTGGGTATGAATGTCGATGCCGCGAATCACGCGGCCCTTGTATGTCACGCTCATCTATCTCACCTGAAACGCTCGCCTAAAACGTCGCGGCCTGAAAAAAACTCGGCACCAGGAAACCAAAGTAGCCGTTATGGTTGCTGTCGCTGGCAAAGACCTCGCCATGCCCCGGATCGAGCACCAGGCCGCCGGGATGGATCAGGTCAGTATCGGCGCCGCGAATGATCGCACGCGGCGCGACGTCGCCATTGTCGTTGATATCCCACACACCGATGAAGCCGAGCGGCCCGATCCAGGGCAGCGGCGGGCCGTCGCATCCGCGCTTGGGCGCATAACCGCCCTGGTCGTACGGCGGCAGGTACTTGATGTTGATGGCGGTGGTAAAAATTTTGCCATCGTAAATCTGCGCGTGCCACAGCCCGATTATGCCCGTGGTCGGACCGGCGATGACCCGTTTGGGCGCGACATTACCGTTCGCGGTCCGATCGAAAATGAACAGCCCGCCGTTATGATGCCAGGTGCGGGTCCCCATGAAACTTGCCGCCACCACCAGGTTGTTCTTCGGATCGACGGCCACCCCGACCGGCATCCACATCCCGCTCTTGCTGCCGCCGATCATGCGAATCGGCGCTACATCGCCCCTGGCGTCGAGCGGATAAGCCAGCAACATGTCGGTTCTGAAGTCTGCCACCCAGATCTCGTTGTGCTGGTTGTCGATCGCGACCTGGAACGGCTGATGAAGCTGCGTCTTCGGTCCCTGGATAATGCGATTCGGGACTGCCTCACCCTTCGCATCGCCGTGGAAAAATGCAATCGAGCTGGCCAGCGGCTCGGTCGCGATAATCTCGTCGTGTACCGGATCATAGACGATGCCGTGCGCCACCCGGGTTAGCTTGGTTTTTTGTCCTTCGATTATTCTTGTCGGCTCGACGTTTCCACTTGCCATCCTGGCAAATGCCGCAATCCGCGGATCGCTTACTCAGTTCGGCACCAGCAGTTCGTCGCGTTTCGAGTCATAGGCGATCGCAGTCGGATTGCCGAAGCCCGCCGCCGCCACGCCGGCGGGAGCATTGCGCACGATTCGCTTGGGCGCGACGTTGCCGGACGCGGCGCGATCGAAAACCTCCGTCTCGTGGCCGAAATTCGCCACCCACAGCTCGTCGTGAATCGGGTCGAACGCCACGCCCATCGGATGAATGATATGGGTCTGCGGCCCGCCCAGCGCGCGAATCGGCGCGATGTCGCCCTGGCCGGTGCGACTAAAGATCAGCACCTCATTGGCCGGCTCGTTAGCGATCGCGATTTCATCGTGAAGGTTGTCGACTGAAACACCGGTCGGCCAGTCGAGCTGCGTCTTGGGCCCCCGGATTATGCGGATCGGCGCGACGTCGCCCTTGGCGTCATCTTTGAAAACCGTGATCGATGGTGGGAAGTAGTGGCCGCCGCCGGTATAGTCCGGATCCCAATAACCGCGCGACCAGTTGCCGTAGTTCGTCACCACTATCTCGCCGTTCTTTTCATCCCATGCCACGCCGTGCGGATCGGCGAGCTTGGTCTTCTCGCCACGGATCGAGCGCAGCGGCGGCTCGGCGCCCTGCGCCTGCAAGCGGTAGAAAATAATCTCGGCGTCGTGCTGAATCGCAGTCGCCATCTGATGGTATTTTTCGCTCAGCGCGATCCCGTATGCGCCATGCGGCACGGCCAGCGCGCGCGCCTTGAAATTGCCATTGGCCGTATAAGGAAAGGCCGCGATATCATCGCCGATGTCGTTTTCGGTCGTGTACAATTCATGCCGTATCGGATCGACGGCGACTCCCGCGGCGAACGACAGGAAGGTCGCCGGACCGATAATCCATCCCTTGGGTGACGTGATCGTGGATGAATCGGGTGGAGAGCCGGCGCTGAGATCGTAAATCAGCGCGCTCTTCAGATTGGTGTCACTCAGCACAGCCACCCCGTTTTGCGGATCGATCGCGATGCCATTGAACTCCGGATATGGATCCACCACCGACACGCAGGGTGCGACCTCGCCGCCCGGAATCCTGGTCAGAACTTTGCGGAATTCATCGGACATCTCGAGGTTGTTGACCTTGGCGTTGGCTGGCGAGGCGAGGTTACGTGAAGTGGCGTTCTCGTCCTCTTCATCGCTCGCGGTGACGACCGCTTCGGCCGCATTCGCCTGCGGGCCGAGGGCAAAATTCGCAGGCCAGGCGCGCTCGAACCCGAAACCACGGCCAGTTCGCAACTCCCCTGCTCCGGCGATAATCCCCGCCGCCAGTAGCGCGATCGCGCCCGCGAATCCAAGTTTCCATCTACGCATGACCGTCCCTCCACGCACACTCCGAGCCGCCGCGGCTCTCGATGGCCCCCAAGAAATTCAAGCTTTACAACAAATCGATGACCCACTGAAACCGGGCCGCCGGGCACGATTTACGAGCCGAATGCCACGGGGGGCTTGACCGGCGCGCGCAACTTCGGTTTCAAGCTCATGTAGGGGCCGCGATCCGCCGTAATGCCGGCACGAACGTTGTATGATGGCGGTGTTTGCGAGCTGGTGGGTCATAGAGGGAGGCGCGTTGATGCGATGCTGATCGAGGAGTTGATCTCGGCTGGCAAAGAGCTTTACGAACGCGGGCTGCAGACGCCGCGCAGCGGCAATATCAGTGCGCGCGACGCCAAATTCTTTTGGATCACACGGACCGGCACCAACCTCGCCCGCTTGACCGAAGCCCAATTCGTCCGCGTCGATGTCGACAGCCGAGCCGTGATTCCGGCCGAGGCCTCGGTCGAATGCTCCGTCCATCGCGGCGTCTATAATGCGACCGCCGCCCGAGCCATCATACATGCGCATCCGCCGTACGCGATTGCGGCGGCCGAGACGGTCGGCGAAGAAGGTATCACGCCCGTTCACAATGAAGCCCTGGTCGGACTCAAGTGGATACCAGTGATCCATACTTCGGTCGCGGGCGAAGATACCGGTGAGGACGCGGCGGGAATCGCGGCGCCCCTGAGCCGCTGGCCGGCGGTGGTGATCCGCGGCCACGGCGCCTTCACGATCGGCGGCGATATCGACGAGGCGCTCTACAAGATGCTGCTGCTCGAAGAGGTCTGCAAGATCAACTGCATCCTTAGAAGTATCAGGTAAGGATCGCTTCACGCCTGCAAGCGCGGGCCTGTCGTTGCCGAGCAGTATTGGTCCTGGCTTTCGATTTTTGGCAAGCTGAGCCGTAAAAGGAGCGCATCGTGCCTGATTCCGGATCGCTGAATCTAATCGATGTTCACGCGCATTACCTGCCGCCGGGCTATGCCGACCAGGTCGCCGCCGGTTGCAATGGTCCCGCCGACGGCATACCCCGGATGCCGGCATGGGAAGTCGCCAGTACACTGGCCACGATGGACCGCGTGGGAATCGCGACTGCGATGCTCTCGGTCTCGTCGCCCGGCGTCAATTTCGGCGACCATGCGAGCGCTCGGCGCCTGGCCCGATCGGTCAACGAATTCGCACGGCGCACCGCAGATGACCATCCTGGGCGCTTCGGCCTGTTTGCGAGCCTGCCGTTGCCGGATGTCGATGGCGCGCTGGCGGAAATCAGCTACGCGTTCGACGTTTTGAAGGCTGACGGGGTCGTGATGCTGACCAATGCGGGCGGCGTCTACCTGGGCGACGCGCGCTTCGATCCGATTTTCGACGAGCTCAATCGCCGTCGCGCCGTCATCTTCATCCACCCGACCTCGCCGCCCTGCTGGGAAAGCATCTCGCTCGGATACCCGCGCCCGATGCTCGAATTCATGTTCGACAGCACACGCGCGGTCGTGAACCTGATTCTGGGCGGGACGATCGAACGTTGCCCGGACCTGAAGGTGATCGTCCCTCATGCGGGCGGCACGCTGCCATTTCTCGCGCGGCGAATCGCCGCTCTCACCGCGATGTTCCTCGATGCGGCCCGCACGACACCGGCCGGGGTGAGGAACGGCCTGCGCAGCCTCTATTACGACCTCGCCGGATCGACCGGCGACAATGCGATCGCACCACTGCTGATGCTAGCGGAGCGCTCTCGAATCCTGTATGGCAGCGACTATCCGTTCACGCCCGAACCGGCCGTCAACGCTCATCTGAAGGAGTTGGCCGAAAGCGCGATCCTCAAACCGGGCGAGCTCCGCATAATCGGCCGCGACAATGCGCTGCCGCTCTTTCCACGATTGCAGACGCGTTAACCCGCAGACTTTGGAGATTTGTGATGCTCGAGCTCCTACCATTGGCGAACCAGGTCGCCGAGTTGTTGAAACAGCGCAAGCAAACCGTCGTGATCGCCGAATCCTCGACCGGCGGCCTCATTTCGGCGGCGCTTTTGAGCGTGCCGGGCGCGTCGAGCTATTTTCTCGGTAGCGCGGTGGTCTACACCGTCGAGGCGCGCCGCGGCCTGCTCGATATAACGGACGATAAGATGGCCGGGATGCGTGCCTCGACCGAGCCCTATGCGCTCCTGATGGCGCGGACGGCGCGGCAGCGCTTGGGTGCGGTCTGGGCGTTGGCAGAAACCGGAGCGACGGGGCCGACCGGAAATCGCTATGGCGACGCCGCCGGCCATACCTGTATCGCTGTTTGCGGGCCGATCGAGCGGGCCATGACGCTCGAGACCGGTACCCCTGACCGAATCGGCAATATGCGCACGTTCTCGGCAGCGGCGCTCGATCTGCTCGCCCGGAGCCTCGCCGCGGCCTAGATCTATCAATTCTTCTCCCGCCGCGCGGTTGCCGATCTTCCACCAGGCCCGAACAGCAGCATCCACCGGATTCTCCCGAGGTACCCGCGAGAACTTCGGCGCGCTCAGCCTGGGGTTTCCGCCCTACTCCATCTCTCAAGCCGGCGCCATCAGCCGGGGGGTGGCGCGAGGAGATCGGCCGCCCGCTCGGCCTCGAATGCCTGACAGACGCGCTTGGACTCAGCCGACAATAGCGCGAACAGCGCTTGTGCCGTTTCGAGCCCCTCGGCACTATCCAGCCGCTGAAGCAGCTCGCATAGCTCGAACATCGGCTGGGCTCCAAGAGCTGCCGCGCTGCCTTTGAGGCGATGAGCCTCGCGGGCCGCGGTGCGGGGATCCTTGAGCGTCAGGGCTGCGCCGATTTTCTCGATCGAGATGGGCGTGTCACTCAGAAACAATTCGATCAATTCCCCCAACACCCCATCGGCCCGGAGGTCGGCCACGACTTTCGGGTCGAAAGGCGGCGTCGCGCTGGGCGGAGGCAACGATTCTTTCGATGGATGAACCGCTTTCAACGGATGGCCTGCCTGCAACGGATTGACCGCGGCCCCGTTTCCGGTCGAGTGCGCCGCCTCCTTCGAATCCCCATTGGTTGGATTCCCATCCGCCGGATTCCCATTCGTCGGATCGACGTTAATCGGATTTCCAATCACTGGCGGCTCCGCAGGCGGATGCGACGCGACGCCATTCACAGCCGCCGGAATATGAGCCGCGGCGGGCGCCGGCATAGCGGCAGATCCCATCGCGATCGCCTCTGCCAGGGTAGCCACCAGCACCTCGGGTCTCACGGGTTTGGAGATGTAGGCGTCCATGCCGGCGGCCAGGCACTTGTCGCGGTCACCGGCCAGGGCATGAGCGGTCATCGCGATTATCCAGGTATGGCGCTCCGAACCTTCCCGCCGCCAGATCGCGCGCGTGGCTTCATAGCCATCCATCTCCGGCATCTGGCAATCCATCAGCACCACGTCGTACGGGATAGAAGCGAGGGCTTCGACAGCTTCGCGGCCGTTGGCGACCGTATCAACCTCCAGGCCGAGCCGTTTAAGTTGAAGCTTGGCCAGTTTCTGGTTGAGAGGGTTGTCCTCGGCGACCAAAACTCTGACCTTGCGGTCGTCGGGAAGGATGAGCCGCTTGCCGTGCTCGGTTTTGCCGGAGGATTTAGGCGGCGCAAGATTCGGGCCCGACTGCGGAAGGACTCTGGCCAGGCTTTCATAAAGTGACGATTGCGGCACCGGCTTCATCAGCCAATCGCCGAATTCCAGGCCGTCAACCGGGCGCGGTAGCTATCCCTGGAACCGACCGACGAAATGAAAATCACCGCGGTCGCGGCCAAAACCGGGTCGCTCTTTATCAGCCGGGCCAGCTCGATACCGTCCACCTCCGGCATCATCACGGCGATCAACGCGACCGCATAGGGTTGCGCGGCATTCCTCATTAGCCGCAGCGCTTCTTCAGCGGATGAGGCCGTGGTCGGCTCCATCCCCCAGGCCGCGGTCTGGAGAGAGAGCATCTGCTGGCTGCTCGGGCTGTCATCGACAATCAGGATCCGAGTTCCGGCGAACTGGGCGAAGCGCTCGGAGGCGGGCCGGCTGATATCGATTTGCTTTTCAAGCTTGGCCGTAAACCAGAAGGTCGAGCCCACTTCCGGAATGCTGGTGACCGAGACCGTGCCGCCCATCCGGTCGACGAGTTCCTTGACGATCGAGAGCCCCAGCCCGGTACCGCCGAAATGGCGGGTGGTGGAAGCGTCGACCTGGGTGAAGGGCTGGAACAGCAGATGCAGCTTGTCTTGCGCTATCCCGATTCCGCTGTCACGCACTTCGAACCGCAGAATGGTCTCCTTCGGATTCTCGCTAAGCTTGTCGACGCGAACCGCGATTTCACCATGCTGGGTGAATTTAATAGCGTTGCTCAGCAGATTGAGCAGCGCCTGGCGCAAACGGCCCGGATCGCCATGCAGAAACTGCGCCGCCTCCGGATCGATCGACACGGTCAGCTCGAGTCCCTTGCGGCGCGCCTGATCGATTAATATTTCAACTGCGCTCTCAACCATCCAGGTGAGTTCGAAATCCACCGCCTCGAAGACCAGCTTGCCGGCCGCGATCTTCGAGAAGTCGAGAATGTCGTTGATCAGGCCGAGCAGAGTTTCGGCGCTGTCCCGCACGTCGCCGGCAAACTCGCGCTGCTCGCGGTTCAGCTCGGTGCCGAGCAACAGCCCGGTCATGCCGACGATCGAATTCAGCGGGGTGCGGATCTCGTGGCTCATGTTCGCGAGGAATTCCGACTTGAGCCGCGCGGCCTCCAGCGCCGCGTCGCGGGCCTCAGTCAGCTCGGCCTCCATGCGCTTGCGCGCGCCGATGTCATGCGCGGTGATCGAAAAGGCGCTCAACTCCTCGGCCGCATCGAAGATCGGTGAGACCGTAAGGTCGACCTCGACGATCGCGCCATCCTTGCGGGTACGGCGGCTCTCAAAACGCCGGCTCTTGCGGTCGCGGATGACGTCGTCCACTTTAGCGATCAGCTCGGCACGCTGGTCCAACGGGACCATCACCGCAGCGTTGCGGCCGATTATCTCGCCGGCGCTGTAGCCGAAGAGCCGCTCGGCGGCAGCGTTCCAGCTCGTGATCGTCAGGTCCACGCTTTCGCTGTAGATCGCATCGCCGGAGGAATCGACAATCGAGGCGAGCAGCGAGCGCTGCTGCTCGTAGTGTTTGCGTTCGGTAATGTCGCGCAGACTGACCAGAATTCCACGTTGAGCCGCGTCGCCGATTTGGTAGAACGAGGCGATCAATGAAACCGGGACCTCGGCGGCGTTCTTGGTTAAAACAAACAGCTCGACCCGGGGGCCGGCGCCGGTTTTATCGTTGAGCTTCTCGTTCACCTTCTCCGCCAGGCTCAGCGGATCGGTGAAAAGCGAGGTGAGTCTGATGCCTTTCAGCTCGTCGCGCGAGTAGCCGGTCATCCTGACCGCCGCCTCGTTGACGTCAGTAAGCACCAGATTCGAATCGCACACCACCAAGGCGCTGGTCGACGAGTCGAACAGGCCGCGACTGTACTGTTGCTCGGCCTCGAGTTTGCGTTTGATGGCACGCTCTTCGGTCATGTCGCGCGCCACGCCGAAAATGCCGAACACCTTTCCGCCGCGGTAGAAGATCGAGGCGTTGAACGAGACCAGCATTTCCGGTCCGCCGGCCGGGCGCATGATCAGGTCGTAGTTCGTCACGTAGCCGTCGGCGAGGGTTCTTTCGATCGCCGCCGCGGCCAGGTTCGGATCCTCGAAGTAACCGTCGAAGCGGCTGCCGATTAGAAGCTTCTTCGGTATCTGAGTAAGCTTGGCGAGCTGTTCGTTGGCATCGGTAATCCGCAGCTCGCGATCGACTACCACCATCGCGTCGATCGAGGACTCGATCAGGCCGCGCGTGTACTCATGGGCCGCGCGCAACTCCTTTTCGATCTGCTTGAGCTTGGTGATATCGCGTCCGATACCGGCCAAGCCGGTGATTTCGCCGTTCGTATCGCGAATTGCAAAAAGACTGACCAACGTGACGAACGGCGTGCCGTCGCCGCGCAAAGCATTTTGCTGCCAGCTAATCGGCTCGCCGGTCTTCAGGACGCGGCGGCAAGCCGCGAGCGACTCGGCCAGTTCCTGGGGCAGCACGAACAGCGAGGTCTTCTGGCCAATCGCCTCCTCGGCGGTAAAGCCGTAGAGCTTTTCCGCGGTCTGGTTCCAGCTAGTGATGGTGAGCTCGAGATCGAGCGAGATGATCGCGTCGGTCGAGGCGTTGATAAGGGCCGCCTGGATCTCGCGTTCGCGCGCGATCCGATTGCGGGCCGTGATGTCGCGATGAATCGCCGAGATCCCGAGCAGGCGTCCGTCGCGATCGCGAATTCCGAAGGTTACCGACCAGACGTCGAGGCGGCGGCCGTCCTTTCTAAGACCCTGCCATTCGAAGCTACTGACTTGATCGAGTTTGGTCTCCTGCTCCCGTAAGACCTGTTCTGCCGACTCGCGGTTCTCGGACGGAATGAGCAGGGTGGCGGGCTGTCCGATCGCCTCCGCCGCAGTGAAGCCGAACATCTTCTCAGCGCCCTTGTTCCAGCTGGTGAATCTGAGATCGGTTGTCAGACTCACGATCGGATCGTCAGAGCTCTCGACAATCGCCGCCAACAGGGCGCGCTCGCGATCGATGCGCCGGCGCTCGGTGACGTCGTCAAGCAGGACCGAGATACCTAGAATCTTCCCCTGAAGATCGCGGATTGAGCCGGCGGTGAGCGCCCCGTCAAACAAGCCGCCGTCCTTCCGTTGGAGCGGCATCTCGAACCGGTTGACTAAGCCCGGGTTACTGTCCAGCTCAGCAAAATGCTGCCTGATCATCCCCCTTACGGAGTCCCGCGCGTCGGCCGGAATGGACAGCTCGGTGGGATCCTGGCCGACCGCTTCCGCGGCGGTAAAACCCAGCAGCTCCTCAGCCGCATGATTCCAAAACATCACACGGAAATCGGGACCCAGCGCGACTATCGGGCTGCTGGAACTCTCGACCAGCGCGGCCAGCACGGATTCAGCCTCATGGCTGCGTTCCAGCCGCTCGCATTGCTCGGTGACCGTGGACTCCAGGGCCTCGACGAGCTCATGGTAACTGGCAACCTGAGACTCAACCCCCCGCAGGTACTTCGCCGTGCCATCGTCGCTCATAGTGGGAGTTTTCCCTGGGGGGTCTCTGCTACTCGATAAAGACGAGGCCCTGTAGCGCCGGCAGGAGCGCCATCTTCACGTTGAGCGCGATGGTGCGAAACATCTGCGCGGTGGAGGCCGGAATAGGAACCCGCGCGAACATGATGACCGTGAACAGGTTTCCATCGGGGAGGATTCCTCCAAAGCCCAGCACGGACTCGACGCCGTAGCGCACCACGAACTCCTGCTGGACGGGTATAAACGAATTGTTTAGGGCTAGCGGCACGTGAAAAACATTGAAGGCGGTCTGGTCCAAATTCTTGATGATTTCCGGTTTCACGACCGCAAGATCGCCTAATTTCACTCCGAGCTGACTCAGCAGCTGGGAGATCATCGGAATGTCATTGAGCGTTTCGTTGAGCAGCGGAATCGCCTTGTGTCGCTGCGAGTTCTGTCGCAGGTTCCATTGGGGGTCCTCGCCGATGGTCGCCAGCAGCGTGAGGCATTTGGTGTTTGCGGACAGAACGGCTGAGGGCATCAGCGACTGCGCGAACGCCCGGAGATCGTCGCTCAACTCGCCAAAAGGATGGGTTTTGAAGAGCCGGATAAGGACGCAGGCGGGCCGCCCGGAGCCGCGATCGCTGAAATGCTCGTAGAGGTAGCGAACGATGAGTCCTGCCGTCTCCTCCATGGCACTCGAAACGGCCCCCAGATGGCGGAGATCCCGGCCGCATTGGACCATATCGGCCAGCGTGAAGCGGGTCAGGTCATACGTCACTTGAGCTGACACACGCTCATCCTTCGGCCGGGGCGCGGCTTGTGCCGCCTCTATCTGCGGCTTGGAAGATTTCGTCAGTTCGAGGGCCATCGTTCCAGCTTGGCGTTTAGCCGAGCAAAACTCGCCTTTAGCCGGTTATTGGCAATTAAGATGCCAGAGTGTCAGGAGCGGATGCAGTGAGCGGGAAATAGGATGAAATTCCCGATTTCCGGCGATTTGACGTTATTTCTCGGACGATAGAAATCGCCTTCGACAATCACAGAGACACAAAATTGTCACCGGTCGGTTCGGAGGGCAATCCGATGACGCTGCTCTCGGGATCCAAGCCGGCACGCCATCGTTATCCGCAAACCCGCAAATCCCGCCGCGACGACAATCGCGATCACGATGCCGAAGATCGCGGTTTTTGAAGATTCTTCAAGACGCGAATTCAGGTCGGTAAGTTTTTCACGACCGCCGGCTCGGCAGTCGAGAAGATCACCGTCTGAAATCGATATGTGCTCGCAAAGGTCTTGATTTTACTTGGTATTCTTCGAGCGGCATAAGAGTTGCGCTTCTGCGTTCTCATTAACATTCCGCCTTAAATCGCGGGAGGGTTTGATTACAGTGCCAGCGCTTTCGCGCATCACGCAGCGGCCACACGCGGCGGTCGACGCATCCGCATCATCACCGCCGCCAATAGGCGCGGAGACCGCTGACGGATGGCGATCGCGATTTGCCTTAGATATGCGCCGGCCGCCCAGCGAGGTGGCCTACCCCCCAGGTTATCCGCGCGTACGGGCGCGCCGGCGCTCTTGATGAACGCCTATTATGAACATTTTGGCTTGAGCGGCCCTCCCTTCGGGTTCGATACCTCGTCGCGCTCGATATTCGTCGGCAAAACCCATCGCGAGGCGCTCGCAGCGCTCGATTGGGGCCTCCATTACGAGCCGAGCGGCTTTACTCTGCTGGTCGGAGAATCGGGGACCGGCAAAACTACGCTCGCCTGCTCGCTGCTGATGAATCGCTACCAATTGGTGCGTGCGGCCTACGTCGCTAATCCGCGGCTCGGTTTCGACGGCTCGCTACGCGAAATCCTGCGCCAACTTGGCATGGCGCGCCCCGCCGGCTATCGGGTCGCCGCCATCGAGGCTCTCACCTCGATGTTGTGGGCGCTCCGGCCGGGCGAACGGGTGGTCGCGATTATCGATGAGGCGCAGGGCATGAGCGACAGCGACCTTGAGGATTTGCGGCTGCTCTCCAACTGCGGCCGGTTCGATGAGCGCCAGCTTCATTTCGTGTTGCTCGGCGTGCCGGAACTGCAGCGGCGCCTGATGCAACCCGGGATGCGCCAGCTCAGCGATCGAATCGGCGCGCGGGCGGTGCTCCATCCGCTCGATCGGCGGGATAGCGTCGCCTACGTGGCGCATCGGTTGCGCTCTTTGGGCGGCGATCCGGAGCGAATTTTCCCGCGCCGTACCCTGTCCTGCCTGGTCGATCACAGCGGCGGCATCCCGCGCCGTATCAACGTGCTCTGTCACAACGCGATGTTGATGGCGTTCGCGGCCGGCACGCGCAGGGTCGGGATTGATCAGGCACAGGCCGCGATCGGCGAATATCTGGGTCCACAGACCAAGGTTACGCCCACCACCGAACTGCGCGGATACGGCCCCGCGCGGACCGCGCATCTATGGTTAATGCGCCTGCGGCGCAAGGCGCAGATACGGTGGTCGGCGCGAGCACAATCGTGATCAACGACCGCTACCACGCGCCACCATCAATCTGACTGAGGTGAGTCGATGCAAGTGAAGCTGGCTGATCTGGCGGCTCAGAACGCCGAAATCCGCGAAGAGGTGGATGCCGAGTTAGTCGAAGTTCATCGCGCTACGGACTATGTCGGCGGCGCGCGGATAGAAGCTTTCGAGCAGGATTTTGCCAACTTTCTGGGCGTCCGTCACGTGCTGAGCGTGGCCAGCGGCACGGACGCGCTGCGTCTGGCGCTGATTGCCCAGGGAATCGGACCCGGTGATGAGGTCATCACCACGCCGATGACCTTCATCGCGACGGTCGAAGCGATAGTTCAGGCCGGCGCTCGCCCGGTCTTCGTCGATGTCGATCCCTTAAGCTGCAACATCAGTCCCGCGGCGCTGCTCTGCTACCTGGAGCGCGCACGCTTCAACTCGGCCAACGGGCCCAAGGCGATCCTGCCGGTACATCTCTATGGAATGCCGGCGGCGATGGTCGAGATTCGCCAGATCGCCGAGCGTTTCCATCTGAAGGTCATCGAGGATGCCTGCCAGGCGCATGGCGCCTACCTGCAACTCGGCGAACGCCGGGCCGCGGCCGGAACTTTAGGCGATGCCGGCTGTTTTTCGTTTTATCCGGACAAGAACCTCGGCGGATGGGGCGAGGGCGGCGCGGTTGCTACCGACGACGACGAGATCGCGCGCCGGATTCTGTCGCTGCGCGATCACGGGCGCATCTCGCACTACCTGCACGAGGAGTGCGGCTACAATGCGCGGCTCGACGTACTGCAGGCCGTCGTGTTGCGCGCCAAGCTCAGGCGGCTGGGCCACTGGAACGTGCGCCGCCGCGAGCACGCGGCGACCTACCGCGAGTTGCTCGCTCCCTGCGATGTCCAGCTCCAGTACGAGGCGCCGGACGCAGCCTCGTGCTGGCATCTGTTCGTGATGCGCAGCGAGCGCCGCGATGCGATTCGCAACGCCCTGCTGATGAGCAAGATTGAATGCGGGATTCACTATCCCGTTCCGCTCCATCTGCAGCCGGCCTGTAGCAAGCTCGGCTACCACACTGGCGATTTCCCGGTCAGCGAGCACATCGCAGATACCGTCCTGTCTCTGCCACTGCATCCTCATCTGACCAATGTCCAAATCGTCAGAGTGGCCGAGGTCGTGCGAGAAGCGCTGAACGCGAAGCCGCCGGCCATCGCGCCCAATCAGCCCTGGACGCAGTATGGCGCGGGTCGCAGGAGCTCAAAGCTGAGCAGCGAATCTCCTGGGACGCCTTAAATCAACCGCAGGCAGTTATTCGCCGCAGCCGGCTTAGCGCTCCAGCCGCAGCCTTCGCGGCAGTGCTCTACCTGCACCATTGGGGTCTCCGAGAGTCCAACAGCGATGCGCAAGCTGCTGACCGCCGACTGGAGCGTCGCGGCTCAGCGCAAATCCTTCGTGCCGATCCTTTCCGTGCCCAGGACAGCAAATCATGCTTGACGATGATCCGGGGCGGTAACGCTCGACTGCGGATGGTTTTTGGATGCCGGTCCTGACCGCAGTGAGACTCGCTGGCAGGTCACTTAAACTGCTCTACGGCGGGTGGCCTCCACGATCCGTCGAGCGCAGATTCTTTTGGCCAGTAGATCCGCATCACCACGTAGATTGGTCCGTCCGGAGCCGGCAGCCAGTTCGACTCTTTGTCGGCGCCCGGCGATTCCTTCTGCATGTAGATGGTAATCGCACCGTCAGCGTTCTTCTTGAGGTCAGGCAGCATCGGCGAATTGATCAGGTACCGGTCGATCGGATTCTGAATGAGCAGCTGCGTCTTGGCGTCGTACATCGTCACTGACCAGAACGCATTGGCGGGCGGTAGCTGTCCGGCTGGGAAGGTCAGCGTGTAGCGATTCTTGCTGCAGTCGGGTCTCTGGCCTCGGCTGTCAGTCGCGAGTAACGGATACACCGCCTCGGCGGGGCTATTGCCGTAAATTCCCGCCATCGCGGCCGCAGCACGGAGAGTCCAGTCTCCAGCATAATCCCGCCGGTCGCCGAAGCCGTGGAGGGCCACACGCCAGCCATTCTCATCCTTTCCGAGGGCGCCGACCTTCTGCTTGATTTTTTCGACCCCACTCTTCATTCCCGATTCGAGCGCGGTCTTTTGGCCCGGTGTGAGTTTGTCCACAGGAAAAGGCTTGCCCTCTTCGATTCCGATCTTTGCGAATCGTGCCCGCATCGGAACCTCGACTTTCGCGGGTCCTGTCGGAGGACAGAACTGCAGGACGAAGTTCAGGTACGCGAAAGGGTCGGCGTCGGCCAGTTGCTTGTTGATCTTCGGCCATTCGATCGGCGGAGCCGGCGGCGGCGCCGGTTTGTTCAGAAATTGCGAGAGCGTCATGCCGCTATAGCCGGCCTGAATCTTCCTCACATTGTCGATGTCGCCCTGGTTGAAGAGCTGCGTGCGAAAACCCGCGATTGAGAAATCCGTTTCGCAGCGGAACACTTTCTTGATCCGCCCGGGCTTCTGACCCTTCCAATGGGGCCCGGCGATCATAAAGCATCCGGCGCCGTTGCCGGTGGTACGACTCCCCATGTACCCATAATTGAACGTGTACATATCGACGAGCTGCACCGCGAAATATCGCGCTTTCTCGATCTCCGGATTGCAGATCACGTATGGCTCCGCTCTCAGGTCCATCCCGATGAATGAATATGGCGTGTCGCTGTTGGGCGTAACGATGGCCGTGTCCTTGTAGGTAAACACGTTCGCTGCGCTCCAGATCTGATTGAGCGGGGCCTTGTACGACGGATCAGACTTGTCGATGAAGTATTGGTAAAACACCGCGTAGTTCATGACCATCGGAAAGCCGTAGATGAACGCTTCTTCGGCAATTCTGGCCTCGCCCTTGTCGACTTGGGCGCGAGCCATGCATGGCACGGTGCCCAGCACGGCGAGGGTTACGGTCATCACGATCAGTCTCGGCATCTGCATTGTTCCGTTCTTCCTTCACGCTGAGAACCGCGGGGCTTCCTCGGATCCACCCAAACTACCTCAGCGCCCCTTGTTGAATCGTGCCTCGCAGATAGTGCTTGCTGCCCAGCACACATGCAAGTTGGACTTTAGTCCGGCGATTCAACCGCCGCTGCCGGATAAAAGTGCTGTGAACCGGAATTTCTCTTTTATCTCTCCGACCTTCGATTTCTTAGTCACTGGTCCCAACAGCGTCCACTCTGCGGCCAGACCCACGATGGCGAGCAGCAACCGGTAGCTACGCGTGGCTAAACTTCCACCTTATCGACCACCCTGCGGGCCGAATCCACCGTTTTTGAAGCCGATGCTTCACAGCCGGCTGTCCCAAGGTCAATCGAAAAGAGAGGTTAAGAACGCGAAAAGGAAAAATCTCGAGGAGCGAACGCCTCTCGGATTATGCCGATATGCCGCACCGATGTCGCACGGCTTCAGAGGGTCAGCGTAAATTTCGAGGACTATTTTGGAGCGGGTGATCGGTTTCGAACCGACGACCTTGTGCTTGGCAAGCACACGCTCTACCAACTGAGCTACACCCGCTCGCCATCGATCGATTCGGAATCAATTTCTCTATCGGCCTGGCGCGCGGATGTCAAATCGCGGCCCGCTTGGCAGGCTGCGGCGCAACCGCGGCCGTGGGCCGCAGGATCTGGATGGTCTTGACGTAATAATCGATTCCCGACCAGACGCTCATGATGGTCGCGATCCAGAGCAGGAACATCCCGGCCGCAAAAAAGTTGATGTGCAGGTAGGTGTAGTGGATAAGCAGCCCCTGCAGCGCTAAGGCCTGCAGCGCCATCTTGTATTTCCCCAGCTCGCCCGCCGCGATAATCCGCCCTTCGGCCGCTGCTACCGCGCGCAGCCCGGTGACCATAATCTCGCGCGTCACCAGCACTGCCACCAGCCAGGCCGGCACGTGCGGCGTCCGCGGCATCCCGGCTAGCATAATCAACACCGCCGTCACCACGATCTTGTCGGCCAGTGGATCGAGGAACTTCCCGAGTGTGGTGCCCGAGCCGTAGCTGCGCGCGATATAGCCGTCGAGATAGTCGCTGACGGTGGCGCAGAAAAATACCGCCGCAGCCAGCCACGCCGCCGTCGGGCCGGTGAAACATAGCAAGTAGACGAGCACCGGCGCCGTCGCAATGCGCGCGAAGGTCAGGAGGTTGGGCGTCGTAAGCGCCACGTGATCACACCGATTCCGCGAAAGTTTCGGGACGCGAACCGCTTCTCATCTGAGAATAAGGCAACGGCGCGGCCGGAGCAACGAGCCCGCCCGCCTGAGCCATTTTCCCGGCCCTCAGGTCGGGGCCGCCACCACCGGCGTTGCCGCCCCGGTGAAGGCGAACGTCAGCTTGCCCTCGGCGACGTCGACCGCCACCTTGCCCCCCTTGGCCAGCCGCCCGAACAGCACCTCGTCGGCGAGTTGGCGCGAGATCTCGGTCTCGATCAGGCGGTTAAGCGGCCGCGCGCCGAAACGCGGGTCGTAGCCATGCTCGGCCAGCCATTTGCGGGCTGCCGCCGAGACCTCGAGCACGACTTTCTGCGGCTTGAGCCGATCGGACAGCTCACCGAGGAATTTGTCGACCACGCGCTCCATCGTGAGCGGGCTCAGCGCCGCGAATTCGATTACCGCCGACAGCCGGTTGCGAAACTCCGGCGCGAACATCTTCTCGATTATGTTGCGCGGGTTACCGGCCTCGAGGTTCTTGCCGAATCCGATCACGTTGCGCGACAGCTCCTGGGCCCCGGCGTTGGTGGTCATCACCAGCGTGACGTTGCGGAAATCCGACTTGCGGCCATTGTTGTCGGTCAGCGTCGCATGGTCCATCACCTGAAGCAGGATGTTGAACAGGTCCGGATGGGCCTTCTCGATCTCGTCCAGCAGCAGCACGCAGTGCGGAGTCTTGTTGATAGCATCGGTCAGCAGGCCACCCTGATCGAAGCCGACGTAGCCCGGCGGCGCGCCGATCAGGCGCGAGACCGTGTGGCGCTCCATGTACTCGCTCATATCGAAGCGCACGAACTCTACGCCCATCACACGCGCGAGCTGTTTGGCGACCTCGGTCTTGCCGACTCCGGTCGGACCGGCGAACAGAAACGCCCCGACCGGACGATCTGGATGCGACAGGCCGGAGCGCGCGAGTTTGATCGCTCGCGCCACCGCGTCGATCGCGGAGTCCTGCCCATACACCACCGCCCGCAGTTCTTCATCGAGGTTCTGCAGGCGCGTGCGATCCGAGGCCGACACCGTCCGCTCCGGAATCTTCGCCATCCGGGCCACGGTCCGCTCCGAATCGCGCAGTCCGACCGTGATGGTCTCGCCCTGCCGGGCGCGCAGATGGGCGGCAACGCCGGCCTCGTCCATCACGTCAATCGCCTTGTCGGGCAGGTAGCGATCGTTGATATAGCGCGCCGACAGTTCGACCGCCGCGCGCAACGCCGCCGACGTGTAGCGGACATTGTGATGCTTCTCGTAATGGCTCTTGAGCCCGTTCAGAATCTGCACCGCCTCATCCTGACTCGGCTCGGCCACGTCGATCCGCTGAAAGCGGCGCGCCAGCGCCTTGTCGCGATCGAACGAGCGCTTGTACTCCTGGTAGGTGGTCGATCCGATACAACGCAGCTCGCCCGAAGCCAGCGCCGGTTTGAGCAGGTTCGACGCGTCCATCGTGGAGCCCGAAGCCGAGCCGGCGCCGACGATAGTATGAATTTCGTCGATAAACAGGATGCATCGCCGATCTGCGGTCGCTGCCTTGATGACTGCCTTGAGGCGCTGCTCGAAATCGCCGCGAAAGCGCGTGCCGGCCAGCAGCGCACCCATATCGAGCGCGAAAATCTGCACATCCTTCAGGGCCGGCGGAACCTCGCCATGATGCACCGCCAGCGCGAGTCCCTCGGCGAGCGCGGTCTTGCCGACGCCCGCCTCGCCGACGAAGATCGGGTTGTTCTTGCGCCGGCGCAGCAGCACATGGATCGCGCGCTCGATTTCGCGCTTGCGTCCGACCAGCGGATCGATCTGATTCTTCGCCGCCCGCTCGGTCAGATTGATCGCATAGGTCCGCAGCGCCTTGGCCGGCGAGACCTTACGCTCGCCTTCCTCGTCCTCGTGCTCGTGGTCGGCTTCGCCGTCGTGTTCCTCGCCATCGGCGCTCGCGGACTCGCCGCTTTCGTCGTCAGCGCCGATCTTCGAAACCCCGTGCGAGATGAAATTGATCACGTCGAAGCGAGTCACGCCGGCCTCGTTCAGCAGAAAGACGGCGTGCGACTCATTCTCGTGGAACATCGCCACCAGCACGTTGCCGCCGGTGATCTCCTGATGGCCCGCCGATTGAACATGGAGCGCGGCCCGCTGCAGCGCGCGCTGCACACCCAGCGCATAGCGCGGCGAGACCCGCTCGTCCTTGGCCAGCCGCTCGACCTCGTGGTCGAGATACTGGGTTAATTTGCGTTTGAGACTATCGAGGTCGGCC
>DATJRJ010000126.1:0-54447 GCA_035504735.1 Binataceae bacterium (SeqCode) | reverse complement strand
TGGGCGGCGGCGAGTGCGTCGAAACCGTCGCCCTGCACCGCCTCGCGCGCGACGGTGCGTCCGGAGCGCGTCTCGCCACTGACGGTCTGACGCACGGTCCAGACCGCGTCGATGAGCGCCGCCTGGTCTTTGACGGATTCGAAGCGTTGCACGTCGATGGTGACCCGGTAGGCGGGATCGAAGTTCGCCATCGGCGCGGTGGCCACCTCCGGCGTTCCGAGTTGCATCGCGAGGTCGCCGGCGACGGCCCGCGCGATACTGTCATTCAGCGGTGCGATCCAGCGGTTATACTCGTCGACCTCGACCCGGTTCGGAGCGACCTGGACCACGAACTCCGGCTGATCGACGGAAGCGGGCACCGAGACCGGCCCGACCAGGACTGCGGTGCGCGCGACGGGGGCAAGGCCGGGAGTCGCGGTCGAGTCCAGGTTGTAGAAGTGCGATGGTGGCGAGGTGCCGCAGCCGCCGGCGACCGTCACTATCAAGGCCGCCGTTATCAGGTACGCAACCCGGCCCATCACTTGGCCTCCCCTCGCTTGCCGCGGATAAGCGCTTCGGGATGACGCTCGAGATAGTCGGCCAGCACGCGGATCGAGCGGGCCGCGCGCCTGATTTCCTGCAGCGTGCTGTCCAGTTCCTGGCCCTGTAAGGAATCGGGCGCGACCAGGGTATTGGCGTTATCCAGCGTGCCGCGGGCGCTCGCCAGCGTGCCGCGCGCACTGACCAGGGTCAGATCCAGATCGGCCAGCGTGCGCTGCAAATTGTCGCCGATCTGCTGCAGCGGCATCTGGTTGACCTTCCTGATGACCTCCTCGACGCTGGCCTCGGTCGCTTCGAGCTGTCCCGGAACGGTCGGCAGTCGGACCGGCCGTTGTGACCAATCGACGGTGGCCGGCGGCGCGCCGGGAAAAAAGTCGAGCGCGACGTATACCGACCCGGTCAGCAGATTTCCGGTCTGCAGTTGGGCGCGGACGCCGTGTGCGACCAGGCTGTCGATGAATTTTCTGCGCATCGCCGCGAGGTCGGTGCCAGGCTCGAGATCCTCCATCTGGACCCCGAGCCGCTGGGGGTCGAGATGAATCGTCACCGGCACCGAGAAGGTGAGGTGCTTCATATCGACCTGCGCCTGAATTTTCGCGACCTCGCCGATTTGAATGCCGCGGAAATCGACCGGCGCACCGGGCTCAAGCCCGCGCACGGATTGATTGAAGATCAGCTGGTAGGTCTGCGGATAACGGGCCGGCGGCTCAAAGGCCTCGCGCCGAGTATCGTACAGTATGAAAGCCGTGTTCGCCCGGGCCGCCGGCAGCACCGTATCGTTGGTCGGGGTTTCAAACGCGATGCCGCCGATCAGGATCGATAGCAGCGACTGGGTCTGCACCGTCAGGCCAGCCGCAGACAGCGACAGGTCGATTCCGCTCGCCTGCCAGAAGCGGGTATTCGGAGTGACGTATCGATCATACGGCGCCCTTACGAAAACCTTGAGCGTGAAAGCCTGACCATCTTCGTCGAGCTGATACGACGAGATCCGGCCGACCTGCAGCCGCCGAAAGAAAACCGGGGTGCCGGTGTCGAGCGAGCCGAGATCGGGAGTTTTCAAGACGAAGAAGCGGCCCGGCGCGCCACCGGTTATCACCGGCGGTGTTTCAAGCGCCACGAAGTCGCGTTTGTTCTCCTTCGAGACGCCGATTTCCATGCCGATAAAGGCCCCCGAGATAAGCGTGCCCAAGCCGGTTACATTGGCGCCCGAGATTCTCGGCCGCACCACCCAGAACTGCGTGTCCTCAACCAGGAAGTCTTCGGTCTTGGGCGCCATCTGCACGGTCGCTATCACCCGCTGGTGATCGGGCGAGAGCTGGAACGCGGTGAGCGTGCCGACGTCCACCCCTTTGTATTGGATCTTGGTCTTGCCGGCCTCGAGACCCTCGGCCGAATCGAAGGTGATGGTGATCTTCGGGCCTTCGCTCAGGACCCGCGTTACGGCGACCCAGGTGCCGGCCAGTGCGGCCACGATTGGGATGATCCAGACCAGCGAAAATCCCCGCTGCCGCCTGGCAACGGTCCTCGATTCCGGGACCGGAGGCAGCGGCGTCTGTCCGTCAGCCATTGGCAACCTCGCTCGAGTTGGTGGCGTCCCAGATCAGCCGCGGGTCAAAGGATTCGGCCGCCAGCATCGTCAGCACCACTACGGCAGCGAAGAAAAACAGTCCGGGTCCCGGCTCCACCGACATTAGCGGCTGGAGCTGGATGAGAGCGGCGGTAAAGGTATCGACGAACACGTCAACCATCGACCAGCGGCCGATGAACTCGACGGTTCGGTAGAGCCGTAGGCGTTGCTCGTTGTTCTTGATGGAACCCCGCTGCACGGAGATGAGCAGGTAGCCGAGCGCCAGGATCTTCGCACTCGGAATCATGATGCTGGCGATCAGCACGATCAGCGACAACGGCCATCCGGTCGGCGACCAGAGCAGCACCACGCCCTGCAAAATCGTGTCGGATTCGGTGCCGGTCGCGGTGGCGGTCGTCAGCACCGGTAGCACATTAGCCGGGATGTAACAGATCGCCGCTGCGATCACGTAGGCCCAGGTACGCTGGAGGCTGGCGGGCTTGCGGAAAGCCAGCGCCTCATCGCAGCGCGGACAGCGCCCAAAATCCTCATCGGCTGCGGGCCGCGAGACCAGGCCGCAACTGCCGCAGCTCTGCAAGCCTGCCCGCATCGCACTCCACCCGGTGGGGCTCAACTGCTCGCCTCCGCGGCGCTCGTCTCATCAACGGCGTGGGGCTGCGCGCCGGCCTCCGCCCACTCGATTCTGTTCCATACCTCGCGGGGATCGAAGCTTACCTGGATCGCCGCGAGCAGAAAGACCAGCGTGCCCAGCATGAACAGCGCGACTCCGGGAATTACCGTTGCGTAGTCAGCGATCTTGATAATCGCCACCAGCACGCCCAGCATCATGACCTCGATCATGCTCCAGGTCCGTATGGTCCGGTAATAACGCAGCAGCACGCCGGTCCATCGTGGCGATCGTTCGCGGCGCGCGCCGAGCGTGATCGCCAGCATAAAGGCGATCTGCAGTGCCGGTGCGACGACGGCCGTGACAAGCACCAATGCCGCGACGGTCTCGCGTCCTTCGGCCCACAGATGCGCGGCACCCCCGATAACTGTGGTCGAGGCCTCGCGCCCGACGATTGTCAGGCCCAGCATCGGAACGGAATTCGCCACCAGGTAAAGCAGAGCGGCTGCAGTCGACAGCGCCAGCGTCCGGTTGAGCGAGTCCTCGCGCCGGCACCATAACTCTTCGTTGCATCGCGCGCATCGCGCAGCCGCGCCCGGCGCAAGCTCCGGCAGGCGCTGCAAAAGATCGCAATGCGGGCAGGCGATGATCGAGGGGTCGTCAAGCGGCTGGTTATACACGTAGCTGTACATGGCACTTCCGCACTGCCCAAAAAGGCCGGCGTCGATTCAGCCGGGTGTGGCCGGACCATGTTGGCATGAGCATTAGGAACGTATCAGGGTAGCCTATCATTTTGCGGCTTGAAACGCGGAAAGTGCTGCGCCAAGGCTTTATGAGCCCCCCAGCACAGCCGTCGCCTTATCCAGCCGATCGCTATAGGCGTTGATCGCGTCTGCCGTGAGTTTCGCGTATCGGTCGGCGTCCGCCCAGCGCTGGTCTTCAATCGCCTCGCGGACCCCGGGCAGCGTCTTGGCGCCATAGCCAGTAAAGCGACCGGGCGCGTAGATGAGATTTCTGTACCAGGGGCGGCCGGGCAGGCCCACATTGGGCGCGAGCGTCTGATCGATGTCGAACATCAGCAACTGTAGGCGCGCGAGTCGTACGCCGGAAAGGCCTGAAGCGTTTTTTGCCAGCGCTTCATCATAAGCCTTGGCGCTGTGTTTCAGGCGGTCGACCGCATCTTCGAGCTGTGCGAATTCTATATGCGGAACGGGGGCCAGCGCCGTAGGCAGACCGCTCGATTTGGTGGGATCGGCCGCGAGTTGGAACGCGTGATCGCGCAGAAGCTGGGCTTGCGTGTCGGACTCCTCACGCATTTGATCGGCGAGGGCTGTTACTTCGTCAAGATAGCCCGAGACTGCGTCGGCAAAGCCGCTCGTCCGTTGAACCGGGACATCGGCCTCGGCCATGCGCAGTACCAGCCGCCCGATGGTCTTGGCCAGCAGAGCATCGTAGACGAAGCCTGGATCGACGAAGCGGGTGTGATGCTCGAACGTATCGTAGCGAGAGTGATAGACACCGCGGCTGTTACCCTCTCCGCCAAAACCTAGATCCAGCGCCGGCACACCCAAATGCTGGAGAAAGCTCGAATAGTCGGAGCCGGACCCGAGCGCTTCAATCGGGAAATCCTGGCGCGGGTCCGCCGCAATCTTGGCCTCGGCCTTGATGTGATCCTTAGCGTCAGGGTCGAGCGCCGCGATGCGTATTTTCGCGCGCAGCCGTTCTCCGATCGGAACGCCGGTTTCAGGATCGATCACGTCGGCGGCGACCTCGTTCACCAGATGCTGAAAATCCTGGTTTCCACCGACACTCAAAAATCCGCGCTCGTTGGTATCGGAGTTTATATAGAGAAGGGCCTTCCTTTTCAGTTCGCTCGCGTGCGTTTCCGCCCATTCCGTGGAGCCCAGGAGCATGGGCTCTTCGCCGTCCCAACTCGCGTAGACAATAGTGCGCTTGGGCCGCCAACCCTGTTTCACGAGTCCGCCGATCGCCTTGGCCTCGGCGAGCAGCGCGACCTGGCCTGAGAGCGGATCGCTGGCGCCGAACACCCAGCCGTCATGGTGATTGCCGCGCACCACCCATCGATCGGGTTGGCTCGAGCCCTTCATGGTCGCGATGACGTCGTAGACCGGTTTGAGGCTCCAATCGGATTTGACCATCAGATGAACGACCGGCGCGCCAGGCCCGACGTGATAGGTGATTGGCAACGTTCCGCGCCAGGCTGGCGGCACCGCCTGGCCTCCCAAAGTGCTGAGGAAAACCCTTGCGTCGGCATAGGAGATGGGCAGCGCGGGAATCTTCAGGATGGGCGGCGTCGCTTCGGCGATGGTCAGCCGTTTGGCGTTCCTGGTCGCGCCGATGCCGGGTGTCAGCGGATCGCCCGGATAAAGCATCATGTCGACCACTGAACCTCGTTGTATTCCGCGCGGCGGGCGCATCGGGCCGACAGGATAAGTGTCATCGACGGAGTAGCCGTCGTCGGCCGGATCGGAGTAGATGATGCATCCGATCGCGCCATGATCCTGAGCGAGTTTCGGTTTCAAGCCGCGCCAACCGGCACCGTAACGGGCGATGACGATCTTGCCTTTGACGCTAACGCCCAGCCGCTCTAGCGTCTTGTAGTCGTCCTGCATCCCGTAATTGACGTAAACGAGCCCGGCAGTGACGTCGCCGTCGCCCTGGTATTCGACATAAGCGGGGAGTGCAGGCTCGGTCGCGGTGGCGCTGGTATCGCCCGGGATCGGCGGCTCCTGCAGTGTGGCCTTGAAGGGTTTGGGGCCAAGCAGTTCCAGGCTCTCATTAATCGGAGTGGGATAGAGCACCCAGAAGGTCTCGATGTGTGCGTCCCAGCCCCAGCTCTTGAACCACGCGAGGATTTGCTCGGCGTTGGCCTTGTCATGCGGCGATCCGACCTGGTTTGGCTCGGCGGCGAGGAGTTTCATCCAGTCGCGGAGGTCGTTCGGTTGAATTCGAGAGTCCAAGTTGCGCTCGAGCGCGGCCTCGTCGGATGGTCCGGGCGCGCCCAGGGCCATGCTCGCGCAAACGAGGGCGACGCCGATGAGCGAGATCGTAGTGCGCATTGAAGAAATTATCCCTCACCGATTGGCTGGTCTCTATCGTTATCTCAACCTGCGGCCGAAACCGAGAACCGCGGGATTGTTACTGACCCGGGCCATCGCTGGATTTCTTAACAAATCCATATCGAGGAAGAGCGCAAGCGCTCATTTACGATAAACGGTAAAATAGAAACAAATGTGTGGACGCTTCACGCTGACCTGGGATGAGTGGCGGCGAGTCGCCGGAGCACTCGGCCTTGATGACGAGGGCGAGGCCGCGGCCAGTTATCGGCCGCGGTTCAATATCGCGCCCACCGATCCACACTTTATCGTGACTTCCGCGTTCGAACGCCGAAAGGCCCAGCGCGCACGCTGGGGTTTGGTCAACCGCCGGGCAAGAGACAATCGCCGCGCGAGCCAATCTATCAACGCCAAGGCCGAAACTCTCGAACAACGTCCGGCGTTCAGTGAAGCCTTCCAGCAATGCCGATGCGTCGTGCCTGCCGACGGGTTCTATGAGTGGACGGGCCCCAAGGCCAAGCGCCAGCCGTTATGGATCCATCCTCGGGCCGAGGGCCTGATCCTCTTTGCGGGCCTGTACGAGACTTGGTATCCAACGCCCGATCAGCCTGAAGTTACATTCACCATCGTGACCTGCGCAGCGAATGCGTTGATTAGCGAAATTCACGATCGGATGCCGGTAATTCTGGACGACCGGGCCGCGGAAGATTGGATGAACCCGCAGGAGCGGGCGCCGCAATCGCTGAAGCGGCTGCTCGTGCCGGCCCCGGCCGATTTGCTTCTCGTGCGACCCGTTTCTTCGCTCGTGAACAGCGTGAAAAATGAAGGACCGGCCCTGCTTGAGAATCAGCCTGAATTCACCCCGCGCCTGCTTTGATCCGCGCGCTCATTACGGAGTTCTAGCGGTAGGCGCTGCGCGGCGGTTCCTGGATGCCCCGATTGAATTGGGCAGCAAGCTTTCGCCATCCGACCACGACCGCGTCGAGCTTGCACAATTCCTCGCGGTTCCAGCCATCCATCTTGGCGTAGAAATCCTGCATCGCTTCACGCGCGAATAGATCGTTACCGTTGAAATCGCGCAAGCCCAGTGGTTCGAAGAAGTTAGTATATTTGAACTCGGCTTCCTTATACTCCTCTTCGCTAGCGCAATGGCCGACGATTACCTCCCAGTATTCATGATGTGTATCGTCGACCGGCACGAACCATTCGTACTGCGCATAGTGAGTAATCGGCCAATGTTCGACAAGGATTACTCCCGGGATCCACATCGAGGTGCGCAGATAATGATCCTGCTTGCCGTACACCTTCATCCCGGTGACCTGGTTCTCCATGATGTAGTTGTACAAACCGCTGTCATAGCGGTTCATAATACCCTTGGGACCGCCGGGTACGTCGATCACCTCGATCGCTTCAGGCGCGGTTGGCTGCCATCCGAGCGCGAGCTTGCGGTCGGTCGCGACGATTAAAGGATTATCATAGTGAATCAGCACATGGCCCGGATCAAAGGCGTTCTCGACCGCGAGACGCCAATTGGAATTCCCGGTCAAGTGGATGCCACGCACGAATACGTTGTCATCGAGCAAATAGCCGACCGGATTCGAGTCGCGCTCTCCGGTGATGCGGATCGGCAGGTCGGTCTCAATCGCCGGGATCGGCTTATAATCCTCGTCCCCGACGAACACCCAGATCATTCCGTTCTTCTCGAAGGTCGGATAGGTCCGGATTCGTACCTTCCCGATCTGCGCGTCATCGGGTGAGGCGAGAATCGTCTTCAGTACTCCGTCGTCGAGGCCGTAAGTGAAGCCATGATACCAGCAGGTCAGATGTTCATCAGTCAGGCACATCGACTTCTTGGAAATCCTGACTCCGCGATGCGCGCATCGATCTGAGAGCGCATAAACCTTATTGTGCGCGCGACGCAAGGCAATCTCATGGCCCGCGATCATCACGCCTTTGACGAGCCGATCGGGCAATTCGTGGCTGAACGCCGCCGGGTACCAATGATTCTTCAGCCCCCAGGTGGCTTCCAGGTAAGGCTCGTACTCTCGAGTTGGCGATATTGATTTCGCTCCAGCTCTACGTGCGCCCGCTGCCATAGCGGAACACCTCCTTGCTTGCTTCTGACACGCTCCTGCCCGGTGATCGATTTTATCGGCTCAGAGCGACGAATGATGCAGCGCGGAAATCGCCCGCTCACTCGTGATTTTTGACCGGCACATTCCCGAGTCCATAAACCATCGCGGTCTTGGTCGTCCCGAGCTTGATCCACTCGGCGCAGTCGAGTTGGACTCCCTTGTAGAACTCTTCGGATAATTCGATCGATGACTGGTGAACTTCCTCGAGCCGATCGAATTTGCATTGGAAGGCAAACTCGCCCGAAAGTGACTTCTCCAGGGCGCGATTTCGCCAGATAGCGATCGTGGCCTTGCCTTTGAAATGGTGGCCGAAGTGTATAAACCCGATGGTATTCTGGACCTCCTCGACCGCTATACTATTGACCAGTTCAAGTTTGGTCTTCGGTCGAATGTCGATCTGCTTCAAGGCGGGAAAGGCCGAGGCGATATCTCCGATACCGCGATCGAGCTCGATTTTGGGAGAAACCAGCACGCAACCGTGGGAATAGACGCTGCGCATTCCGCCCAGATGGTCGCGTTCCAATAGCAATTCCTCTTTGAACTTGATCGCTTCGTGACCGCCCAGGCGCGGACGAACATCGACCTTGGCGGCAGCCTTAAGATCAGGGTTCCGATATTTGAGTGTCAGCTCATGATCGGGCCGCGGCCATCCTTCTTCATAAAACGTCCGCTTTCGAAGAATGAAGTGATTGTTGTAGAGGTCGAAATCAGGGGTATCGTAAAAGAGCACCTCACGGACCTGGCTGTGAAAGCTCTGCTGATCGATATCGACTTTGAGGCCGAGCTTCTTGACGGATTTTCCCACATCTTCCCAAAACTCCAGGAAGCCGCGTTTGCTGGTGAACCGATCCGGTTGAAGCAGGATCTTATACTCGCGGTAATGGACCACGTCTTCGAGCAGATGTTGGGTCTCGGGATGCTTGCTTATGTGCTTGTGCATGACTGTTTAGCCAAGCATGGGGAACGAGCTTAAGCAACTCCAGCGGTGAAAGGCCCGACCCGTGGCTGCCTATGGCATTAGGTCACGCTGCGGCGGCAAAGCTTTTCGCTCACTGCTGAAATCAGCAGCTGATCAAAATGAATAGGCGGTGCAATGGCACATGCATCTGCTATGAATGATGTGCTGGTGTTGTCCGATACGACAGATGGCGTATGAGGGTCCAAACTTCATGAACGAATCAGCGTGGTCCTCCGGGAGGATACATGAGCAAGATTGAGAACGTCGCTCTTGTCGAAAAATGGGAAAAGAACCGGATACGACATAGCCATCGGCACCCGCCAGTACTCAACATCAATCAGGCGTTCGGCGAGGTCTCTACCCCGGGTCAGCGGATCGCGGATTCTCTGACGCTGGTGATGGGCAGTTGGTCATTCATCATCATTCAATCGATTCTGCTGATCGGATGGATGGCGGTGAATGCGACGGCCTGGATTCACCACTGGGACCCGTATCCGTTCATCCTGCTTAATCTTGCACTCAGTTTCCAAGCCGCTTACGCGGCACCGATCATCATGATGTCGCAGAACCGGCAGGCGGCTAAGGATCGCCTGATGGCTGAGCAGGACTACGTCGTCAATACCAAGGCTGAAGAAGAAATCAAAGCAATTATGCATCACCTGGAACAGCAGGACGAGACGATGATCGACATCCTGCGCCGAATGGAAGAGCAGCATCGGCTGATTATCGGATGGTTTGAGACGATAAGACGCGATGGTAAAGCCACGGAAACCCGAATTTAGTTTGAGACTAGCGCGTTGTCTCGAACCGTCCCGCGCCGTCGGCGAACGCGAGCCTCGATGCGGTGCATTTTCCCAATCGGGTTTATCGGACGCGGGCTGATTATCGATATCATCAATGGTAGAAGAGACGGACCGACCAACTGACGGCGACGACCAGGGGAAAGATGGCAGCATTGCTCAGTACCGATGGCGGCTCCGCGGCGCTTATCATCCGGATAACGCTCGGTGTCGTGATGTCCGCGCATGGTTCGAGGATGGCGCTCGGATGGTTCGGTGGTCCGGGCGTGATGGCCGGTTCCCGCCAGTTGCGGGAACACAGCGGTGTGCCAGTTGTGATAGGGGCATTCTTCACACTGGTTGAACTGGTTGCTGGCCCGGCCCTAATCGTCGGTTTGCTCACTCGGCTCGCAGCGCTCGGCATCGCCGCGATTATGGTTGGCGCCACGGTCATCCACTCTTCTGACGGCTTCTTCATGAACTGGTTCGGTCAGAAAAACGGCGAGGGATACGAGTATTGCCTGTTGGCGCTGGCGATGGCGCTCTCGGTAATGATAACCGGGGCCGGCGCGTTCTCGATCGACGCACTCCTGGCGCGCGTACTTTGAGCCGCTAGAGAATCGCCCGCCCATCTAACGGCGGGCTTTGCAGGAATGACCGAGCTTCTCTGTCGATATAAGGGTAGGGCCGGTCCGAGCACCGAGGAAATTCAGGATAGATCGACAATCTGGCCGGGTTGCGGTCCGGGGACCATTCCCTCTAGGTCGGCATCCTTGCCGCCCTTGGGATCCCGGTCGCGCTTTTCGGCAGCGCGCTGATTGCGCCGCTGTTCCTTGTCCTGCTGCTTCTGTCTACGGACACGTTCTCTTAAACGTTTTTCCATGCCATCCTCCTCGCTGGACCCGCGGAAGAAATTATCACGGGGCACTCAAGGACCGGGACAGGGCCCGCAGTCTCGATCGAGTCCGGCCCACAATACAGGCCGGACCCGACCATTATGCTACAAACGCAAACGTCGCGCTCGCGTTTACCAGCGGTTGCGGCCGCGGCTTGCGCCGCCGCCGTCTCGATCCCGATTGCCGCCGCCGCCGAAGTTTGACTCGCGCGGCTTGGCCTCGTTGACCTTGATGTTGCGACCCTTGAGGTCGGAATCGTTGAACTGCCGGATCGCGTTGGCAACTTCTTCCGCAGTTGTCATCTCGACGAAGCCGAAACCTTTCGACTGTCCGGAGAATTTATCCGTGATCACCGTGGCGCTTTGCACCTGGCCGACCTGTGAAAAGAGGTCGCGGAGATCGTCATTGGAAACCGAGTAGGCCAGATTGCCTACGTACAATTTGCTGGGCATTTGCCCTCCGAGAGTTGGTGTCGGGATAGCTCCGAACAGAGAACCCGGGCTAATTCCCGGGTAGAGATGAAAGGAACGTCCAAACGTTTAACGACCGAAGCATATACCCTTTTGAACTGTAAAGAAAGCCCCGCACTTTCAACGATGCTAAATCGATAAGGCGCTCTGCAAGCCGCATGTACTTCCACCTCCATAGCGACTACCATCAAGAGACTCGCTCCCCGGACCGGTTCCATTCGTAAGACCATCACAGCTTGTCCGAACGGGACGAGTCCGAATCGCTATGAATATAGAGGAGGCTTGTGGATGCCCAAGGTGTACGTTGGCAATCTAGCCAGCTCCGTTACCAGTCGCGATCTGCTCCAGCATTTCTCACGCGCGGGTGAGGCCCGGAGCGCGCTGGCGGTTACTGACAAGGTCTCGGGCCGATGTCGCGGATTCGGGTTCGTGGACATGGCCGAGCTGGCCGACGTGGCCGTGGCCTTCAGCCTTTTACATAACAGTGAGTTGAATGGACGCCGAATCACGATCGAGATTGAACCTGCGCTCAAAAACGGGAAAGCGCGTAATCGGGCTGTGGCAGGTTAACCGGTGGTGCACAGCAGGCATCACCGCAGGAAGTTGGGACAAGGACTAGGATGATAGAAGATCAATGGGGGAGCCACGATTTCAAAGTCAAGATGCTCGACTGGTCTGCGGCGCGCGGGTCGCGGCTGGCACATATGTGCCGCCGTTGCGGTCGCGGGTTCTCGCGCTTCACTGTCCTGAGCCATGGAGTATGGGCTATAGACCGCGAGGGGCGCGCGCTCGAAAACTCGGTTAGTAGCCAATGGTTGGCGGAGGCTTGCCCGCGAGTTGCCAACGAATCCGATGACAAAGACCGCAAACGGCTGCGCGATACGGTCGATCAATAGACCTTCCGCGTTTCGGAAGCGGCACGCCTAGCCGCTGAACGAGCCAGGCTGATCGGCTGCGCGCCGGTTCCTGCGACTGCGCCTTCGACGATCGGCTTGTCGGAGCGTGCGGCCAGGACTATTTCAACTGCTCCTTAAGCGTGTGCCTCATTTTTGCCACTTTTGGATCAATGACGAATTGGCAATATGGTGCGGCGGGGTTCTTCCTGAAGTATTCGCGATGGTAATCTTCGGCCTCGTAGAATTTGTCGAGGGCCTTTACTTCGGTGACTATTGGCCGGCTCGCCGATGAGTCATTCAGCGAGCGAATAAGCTCTTCGGCTTCCCGCTTCTGATCTTCCGAGGCATAGAGTATGAGCGAACGATACTCAGTTCCCACGTCCGCCCCTTGACGATTCAAAGTAGTCGGATCGTGCATGGCAAAGAAAACCTTTAGCAGGTCGCGGTAGGAAACTGTCGTCGGATCGTATTCGATTCGCGCCACCTCAGCGTGACCGGTCGCTCCGGTGCAGACCTGCCTATAGGTAGGATTTGGAACACTGCCGCCGGCGTAGCCCGGCGTCACGCTGACGACACCCTTTATCAGTTCAAACACCGCCTCGGTGCACCAGAAGCATCCACCGCCAAAAACGGCGATCTCGGTTTTCTGACTCATCTGCGGAACCTGTTGCGGAGTTTGGCCATAGCTCACACAAATTATGGCATGGGCGGGTGATCGATGCGAAGAGAGCGCGAGAGTCGCGCCAATGCAAAGGGTACGATAGCCACAATCAACGACAGCATTATCATCTTCATGCTAAGCGCTCGATCAATCGTTCAGTGGCAACGAGAACTTGGTGAAGAAATCCCAGATTTCCTGATTAGCGTCGAATAGGCTGGTGGGTCGACCGAGGAAGCGGACTTGAGGCGCTCCGGGCCAGACATGCCCGGACCCGGTGAGTTTCCAAAGCACTATCTCGGTGCGCTCCGCGCAGGGGCCCCATACATATTGGGTCGCCGAGTTGCCGGCATCTGAGGTGCCGGGGGTACCTTTGAGAACCGGCCCGACGCGCGGCTCATCCGGACATTTATCAAAAGCGCGCCATCGCGCGAGCATCTTTTCGACGTCGGGATTTCCCATTTGATGTCCAAGCTTTCCAGACCGTCCATAGCCGCCGTGATAGTCGGCGAATGGATCGTCGACGCTATGAATATGCATGATTGCGATTGGGCGAGTCGGGCTGAAATCGGGCAATACCATCGCGCCAGCGACCGGTGCGATGGCCGCGATTAGATCCGAGGCCTCGGCTGCCAGCCGATAAGACATCATTGCGCCATTCGAGATACCGGTGGCGTAGATCCGCGTATGGTCGATGGCCGTCCTCTTTGAGAGATCCTCGACGAGCGCGCGCACGAATCCAACGTCGTCCACCCGATGGAACATCGCATATGCGCAACATAGTCCTGCGTTCCAGGTCAGAAGTCCCAATCGCCCGGTGCCGTTCGGATAGACGGCGATGAAGCCGAAGCGATCGGCGGCTGAATCCATTCCGGAATATTTTTCCTGCTGACGACCGTTGCTGGTCGCGCCGTGGAAGTTGAGCACGACTGGTAGCGGTTTTCGGCCGGTTGCTTGCGGCGGCAAGTGAACCAGGTAGCTCCGCTCCCGGTCGCTGTGTTTGATCGAGAAAGAGTAATCTCCCGGCGCGAGCGGCTCGGCCGCCGCCTGGTCCACCGCCCAAGTCGCTTGCGGCGATACGGCCACCATCAGAACTGCCAGAAAAAGCCACCAAGGCTTCAGATTCCCGTATTGTAGCCCTTTTAGTGGCGAATCCATGGGACGCTATGCATACCAGCCGCTACCGGCCGGTACAATCATTGCGTCTTCGCGTGGCCCACCGTCTATACTCCCTATACTTCGAATCGGGCAGACCACCTTGCACAACCCAGCCGCAGCGCCGCAACGAATCAACCTCGAGCAAAAGATCAAAGGTCCCTCGCAACGCAGACTGATAGCTGCCGGCGTGATCGGGAACGTGCTCGAATGGTACGATTTCTCGATCTACGGTTACTTCGCGTCGTCGATCGGCCATCACTTCTTTCCATCGCAGAACCCGACCCTCTCGCTGATCGCCGCGTTCGGGGTGTTCAGCGCCGGATTTCTTACTCGGCCGCTGGGCGCCCTGCTGTTCGGCTACATCGCGGATCACCGAAGCCGCGAACGGGCGCTGATGTTCTCGATCCTCGCGATGGCAATTCCAACCTTCATCACCGGACTGCTGCCCGATTATCAGCGTATTGGGGTGGCCGCCGCGATCCTGATGGTTCTCCTGCGCCTCATCCAGGGACTTTCGGCAGGTGGAGAGTACACCACTTCGATCGTATTCCTGGCCGAGCGTTCCGTGCACCATCGCCGCGGTCTCACCGCTTCCGTCGGTCTGTTCGGCAGCATCGCCGGAGGGATGTTAGGGTCGGCGGTCGGAGCGACTCTCGGCGCGCTGATGTCCCCGCAGCAGTTGAGTGCCTGGGGTTGGCGGCTGCCGTTTCTATTCGGAATTGTACTCGCGCTGGTCGGCGTGTTGCTGCGGCGCGAGCTGCAACATTCGGACGAGCTTCCAGCCCGCTCCGGCACCACCATCAGGCAAGTGCTGATCACGCAATGGTCAGCGATCCTGCGCGTCATGGGATTCGAGATACTCGAGGCCGTGGGTTTCTATACGACCTTTATCTACCTCGCCACCTACCTGACCACGGTCGTCCATCTTCCGGTGCGAGAGGCATTTGCGGTCAATGCACTGAGTATGGGCTTCGTCTTGATGATTATTCCGATCGCGGGGATGTTCTCGGATCGATTAGGCCGCAAGCCGGTTCTACTGACGGCCGCCATTTCCGCAATCTTGTTCGCGTGGCCGCTGTTTCGACTATTCCAGCATGCGACGTTTGGATTTGCGCTGGCCGGGGAGATGGGCCTGGCTGCGATTATCGGATGCTATGAGGGTGCGACGCCGGCTGCGGTCGCAGAAGCGTTTCCGGCCAGCGTGCGTGGTACCAGCGTCGGCGTGGCATTCAACCTAAGCATGATGTTGTTCGGCGGAACGACCCCGATAGTCGCGACCTATCTGATCGCGCGAACCAACAATGTCATGGCGCCGGCTATCTACCTGATGGGCGCCGGCGTGATCGCGGGCCTGGTCGTCGTCACGCTGCCGGAGCGCTCGCAGATACCGCTCGATGTCTGAGGGTTTTCGCACCTTTGGGAGGCGTGTTATGTAGGCAGTCGATGAGGTGGCTGTTATGAGCCAGGGCGATTCGGGCGAACTCGCATTCGTCTATTTTCCGGGCAATTACCGATGGTCGATGGGGTTGATGCTGGGGCTGGGCGCAGCGCCGTGGGGCGGCGCCGAAATCGATGAGATCAATCGGATTGGGCAGCGTTTACGTGACCGGCTTGGCGACGATCGCGCGTGGGTTGCTGAATGGACCCGGATGGCACGCATCGTCGAGCAGCGCGGACGCGCCTCGCATCACGATCGGACGCGGGCCGCATGCCTGTTCCGCGCCGCACACTATTATCATCTCGGCGAGCGCTTTCTGCAGCCCAAGACCGCCGAAGGGCTGGCCGATTATCGCCGGGGCGTCGAATGTTTCAGAGAAGCGGCAGGGCTGATTCGCCAGCCGCGCATCGAATCGGTCGAGATTCCTTACGAGGGCAAGAGCCTGCCCGGGCTGCTGGTGCACGCCGAATCGAGCGTCCCACGCGCGCCCGCGATGGTGTTCTTCGACGGCCTCGACGTCACCAAGGAGATTCAATACTTCCACGGCGTGCCGGAGATGGCAGCGCGCGGAATCGCCTGTCTGATCGTGGACGGACCCGGCAACGGCGAAAGTATCCGCTTTCGCGGCATGCCGCTCCATCATGAGACCGAACGCTATGGCCGCGCGGCGTATGAGTTCCTCGCCGGCCGCAGCGAGATCGATCCCGCGCGTATCGGCGTGATGGGTATCAGCCTGGGCGGCTACTATGCGCCGCGCGCAGCCTCATTGGAGGAGCGCTTCGCCTGCTGCGTCTCCTGGGGCGCGCAGTGGGACTATTACGCGATCTGGAAAGAGCGGCTCGCGCGAATCGCGCAACAGCAGGCCGTCTCGCTCTCGGTCGCTGCGGAGCATCTGCTTTGGATCTTCGACGTGCGCACGCCCGAAGAGGCATTGAAGCGGCTGGAGGGTTTCCGGCTCGACGGCGTGGTGCAGAAGATGCGCTGCCCGTTCCTGCTGGTCCATGGCGAGCGCGATGCGCAAATCCCGCTCGAGTGGGCGCGCCGATGCTACGAGGCCGTCGGCTCGCGGCAAAAGACCTTCAAGGTCTTCACCACCGAGGAGGGCGGCTTCCATCATTGCCAGGTCGATAATGCGACGATTGGTGTCGAGGCGATTTGCGACTGGCTCGAAGAGGTTCTGAAACCCGAGCGCGGACGGTAATCTCGGGCGGCGCTAAGGTTTTTCGTTCGCGTTCGCAATCGCCTGCCAGCGCGGTTCCGGTGCAACGAGCCAACAGGCGATGGTCTCGCTCGGCACGCTGTGCCACTCACGCGGGTGCCAGGCCTCGGTCAGGAAATCCATGTCGGCATAATACTCGGTCGCCGCCCCGCAGGGCGTCTTGAAGTACCAGAAATAGTTTGACCCGATTACGTGGCGGCCGGGCCCCAATTCCGTCTGCCAGCCTTTCTGATTCATCGCCATCCCGGCCATCATCACCTCGTGAAAATCGCCCACCTCGAAAGCCACATGATGAGCTCCTGGTTTGGCGGCGTTCAGCAGGAAAAGCGTGTGATGCTGGGGCGCCTTGGCGGCGCGCATGAAAGTGCCGACATTGACATAGGCGTCGGACAGCAGGAAGCCGAGCCGCTTCATGTAAAAATCGGACGCTTCCTTGAGATTGGGCGCGAAGAAGACCGCGTGGCCGATATGGCGAATCGGGATTCGGGTCGAAAAGTTGGCACGCTTATCGATGCGATGAATCTCGCCGGGAAAGTTGACGGCCGGGATCGCGCTGAGCGGCAAGGCTTGCGCGCGGCTGACTCGAAACGCGATCGCATAGCCGGTCGCGTCGACAGAATGCAGCGTTCCGTCGGGGTCACGCGCCACTTTGCGATCCTTCTCGAGCTCGGCGCCGATCGTCTCGAGGTCGGCCTTGGATTGGACGCCCCATACGACCTCGCGAATCGTTGGCCCTGCCACCACCCCGGGCGCCAGCCCCGGGTCGCGCTCACGCCGCACTTCCAGCTCGCCGCTGTCCATGGTGGCAAAGTTGAGGCCGCTTGCGCCCCGCTCTATCTCGTTCAATCCCCAGTCGGAGAAGTAACGCCGCGCTATATCCAAGTCGTCAACTCCGAATCGGATCGCGTCGATTCCTACTATATTCATGGCCAGTACCTCCGCGGACTCGAGCTTTGTTTGCGCGCTCAATAGGTCGGATCGCTGCACTCCAGTCCTAGCGCAATCCGGCCGGACTGCAGCCCGTTGGTGTCCCAGCGCAGCGCGGCGTGGGCATTTATCGCGTGTACGTCCCGAAATGCACGCTGGATCGGAAATTCCTCGAACAACCCGTGCGCGCCGCTCGCCTGATGGATCACGTCGACTGCGCGCATGCATGACAGCGCCGTGTAAGCCAGGTCGCGACGATAGCGAGTGCGATGTTCGTAATCGAAGGATTCGCCGGCCCGGCCGATACGGTTTAGCTCTTCGGCATCGCGCCGGATCAGCTCCGCGCCGGCATCGACGGTTACTGCCGCTTCGGCGACCCGCAGTTGCACCGCCATCGAGTCCGCCGAGCGCTGCCCGCTGGAGATCTGGGCGCGGGCTCGCGCCGTGAACTGTTCGATCACGCCGCGAGCAATACCGATCGCGGGTGTGCTGATGTTGTAGGGAAACACTGCGTAAATCGGTAAGCGGAAGATATGGCTCGCGTTCACCGCGCTGCCCGGCGTCTCTCCGCCCCTGAGCATCCGCAGCGGGAGGACGCGATAATCGGGTACAAAGGCGTTGATGACCTCGAGATCTTTGCTGCCGGTGGCGCGCAATCCGCCGACGAACCAGGTATCGATTATCTCGTAATCGCTTTTCGGCACCAGGCACAGCACGTTTTCGCGCGCGCCGGTGGCGTTGTCGAGCGGCGCCACGATCACCGACCAGCCGGCCGCGTCTACGTCGCTCGAAAATTTCCATCGGCCTGACAGCCGATAGCCATCCGCAACCCGCTCCAGCCGGCCCTGCTCGGGAACCAGCGCGCTCGCGCACAGCATATCCGGCGCCTCGCCCCAAACCTCCTGCTGTGCCTGCGGCGGGTACATCCCCACCAGCCAGTTGTGACAGGCAGTAACCGTGAAAATCCACGCGCTCGAGCCGCATCCGCGGCCCAGCTCGGAGGCGATTTCGATCTGCGGGAAACCATAATCGAGCTGGTAACCGCCATAGCGTTTGGGCAGGAAAATTCGAAACAGGCCGGCGGCGGTGAAGTCGCGGATGGTCTCATCCGGAATCCGCCGCAATTCTTCGGCACCCGGCGCTCGTTCCAGCAGCGTAGGGACCATCTGGCGGGCAATTGCCACCAGCCGCTCGAGGATAGCGGCCGCATCCATCGGGTTGCCGCTCGAATCGGCCGCCGCGGCGATAGGAATCTGCTCGGCCATCACTTCTTTAAGGATACGCCCTAGCTAAACGGCCGCCGATAGGCAAACTGGCTTTTGGTAAGCGCCCGATATGGATCAAATCCCCGGGCGCGGCCGGCGGGGAACTAACGCGAATGTTGGGCGCGGGTCGCGATGGTCGCCGATTCATCGACCGCATGCGTTTCGGGATCGACCATCACGCCATAATCGCGCGCCGCGCTCTCCGGCGATACATAGCCGTTGGAGACATCTGTCGCGACCATCGCAGGCGGGCGCGTTGCCGGTGGACCATAGCCGGCGCCGCCGCTCTGTTCGAGGCGAAAAATCGCGCCCCCCGCCAGCATGCGGGTAACGATCGTATCGAGGTACTCGGCGGGACCGTCAGGATTCAGTATCACGCGGGAGGTCGGGGGTCCCTTGCCACCGGCGATGCCGGACGCGCCGAAGCGATGGTTCGAGTGGCGCACCGTCAGCGTGCAATCCGTTTTCACCTGGTACTCGCGCACAAAGCCGATACCGCCGCGATACCGTCCCGGACCGCCGGAGTCGCGCCGGATATCGAAGCATCGCACCATCACCGGATACTCGCTTTCGAGCACCTCGATCGGCGTGCTGGGCGTGAAATGATTCATCGCCATTACGATCGAAGCGCCATCATTGACGGGCGTTGCACCGAGCGCCGTGCTCATCAGCTCGTATTGGACGTCCGGCCGCCCGCCGCGCGCTTGCGGATAGCCGATAGCGATCGCACCACCGCCTAATCCCGAGGGTGCGACGGCTCGCCCAGGATTGAAATGCCCGAGCGCCGCCAGCAGGCAATTGTAAACCACATGCATGGTCGGCACGTAGTTGTTGACCGTAGCCGGACGGCGTGGACTGACGACCGTGCCCTCCGGAATGATGAACTCGAGAGCCTCGAGTAATCCGGCATTGACCGGCAGCTCCGGGTCGGCCGCCGCGACGAAGGCCACCAGCGAGATCGCACGCGTCGTGACGGCGTTGAGATTGATCGGGCCGGCGGTTTGCGGACCACACCCTGAAAAGTCGATCATCAGCCGCTCGCCGCGTTTGATGACGGATACCTGGATTCGGATCGGCACCTGCAAATCAGCTCCGTCGTGGTCGAGGTATCCTTCGGCGGAAGCCTCGCCGTCATTCCATCGCGCAATCGTCGCGCGGGCGCGCGCTGCCGTGGTCCGGAGTAATCCATCCATCGCATCGCGAATCATCTCGGCACCATATTCGTCCGCGAGCGCATCGAGCCGCGCAGCTCCGAGCCGCGTGCATCCGGCCTGGCCGCGCAGATCGCCGATCACGATCTCCGGGATCCGGCTGTTGCTGCGGATGATATCCTCGACGGATTCGCTGACCCCGTCTGCGGTCATGTAACGGACCGGCGGCAGCAGCAATCCGTCGTGAAAGATCTCGCGCGCCGCTGCGCCCGAGGAGCCTGGCACGATACCACCCAGGTCCGCCTTATGGGCGACGCTGACCGTAAATGCGATGCGTCGTCCGCGATGGAAGACCGGCGTGATCGCGACGATATCGGGCACGTGCGAGTTCCCGCCCTGGTACGGATCGTTGACGATAAAGGTATCGCCGGGCCGCAGCCCAGCATCGCCGAAGCGCTCGATTACGCTCTCGACCGCGCGGCCATAGACCAGCGAGTGATACTGCAAGCCGCCGCTGATCATGACGATGCGCCCCTCGGCATCGAGTAACCCGGCGGTCCCGTCTTGCGATTCACGAAGAATAGGCGAATAGCCACTGTGGTAGAGCGCGTGTTCCATAGTGGCCGCTACTTCGGTGAGCCGGTTGAGGATTACTTCGGCAGTAATCGGATCGATCTTCATCGCGCCGCTCCAGTGTCAACGATCAGGGTCGCAAAGCGATCGACCCGCGCGCCCTGACCTGGCCAAATCACGGTGGTGGAGTCGAATTGCTCGACGATCGCGGGGCCGGCGAGTTCATCACCCTCGAGCAGCTTCGCGCGCTCGTAGATACGGGCGATCACGACCCCCGCCGTCTCGGGCGAGAATAGTTCCCGTTCCCCGCAGAGTGCCCGCTCGGGCGGACTGCCGTCGGCGCGCGGAGTGGCCGCCGTTGCGATCGGCGGCCGCGTCATCTCGCTGATGAGTCGAAACGTTACGATCTCCGCGGGCTCCTGCGGCGCCGATTGGCCATAAATCTGTTGATGAATCGAATCGAAATCCCGGCGCAGCGCGGGGAGATCTGCTTCGATGAGTTCTCGATCCGGACCAACCACCGAGAGTTGATAACCTTGATGCTGATAGCGGAGATCGATTTCGCGGAGCAGCGCGAGCGCGGTTTGCGGAACCCCCTCCTCACGCGCGTCGGCGATCGCTTGCGTGATGAGCGCGTGGAAAATTTCGTTAATCCGGCTGATCGGAAAACTCTCGAGCATGCCGACTGCCGAACGGAGGTAGATATGTCGAACGCTGGCGCCCAACAGGCCTGCCGCGCTCAGCAGTCCCGGGCGCGCCGGAACTAGCACGCGCGGGATGTGCAGTTCGCGCGCCAGATAGCTGGCGTGAATCGGGCCGGCACCGCCGAATGCAACTATCGCGAAACGCCGCGGATCCTGACCCTGGTCATAAAGTGCAAGTCGCAGGTTAATCGCCATATTATTATTGACGATCCGGATTATCCCGGCTGCCGTCGCGAGCGTATCGAGCCGGAGACGTGCGGCAAGTCTTTCGATTGCATCGCGGGCCGCGTGGGCGTCGAGCACCATCCGTCCGCCGAGCAGGCTCCGGCTGCCGAGGGCTCCCAACAACAGATTCGCATCGGTAACCGTCGGTTCGATACCGCCGCGCCCATAGCACGCCGGTCCGGGGATCGCGCCGGCGCTGTGGGGACCGACCTTGAGCAGGCCGTCGGGCCCGACGTACGCGATGGTGCCGCCGCCGGCGCCGAGCGTGCGGATCTTGAGCATCGGGATGCCGATATCCTGCCCCGCAATCTGTCCCTCGCTACTCTGCTCGGCCCGTCCATCGACGACCACGCCGATATCCGTGCTGGTGCCGCCCATGTCGAACGTAACGACCTGGGAAACTCCGCTGTTCGCGGCCACCTCGATTCCACCGACCACGCCCGCCGAGGGGCCCGAGAGCAATGTTTGGGTTGGGTAGCGCGCGCCGACATTCATCCGCATCAGGCCGCCGTTGGATTGCATCAGATAGACCTGCGGCGTCGTGATGCCGCGGCGCTTGAGGCGTCCGCCGAGTTCGACGAGGTAGCGTTCGATGACCGGGCCGACGTAGGCATCGACGACGGTGGTCGAAAGCCGCGGATATTCGCGGATCGCGGGCAACACGCGCGAGGAGAGCGAGACCCGAATGCCGGGTGCCTCTTCGGCGATAATTGCGGCAGTGCGTTCTTCGTGCGCCGGATTGAGGAAGCTGAAGAGGTAACAGATCGCAATTGACGCAACCTCCCGCTCACGGAGCCGGCAGACGGCGGCGCGCACCTCGTCCTCGTTGAGCGCGGACAGCACGGTACCTGTTGAATCGACGCGCTCGGAAATCTCGCAGGTCAACTCCTGTGGCACCAGCATCGGCGGTTTCTGGAAAAAAGGATCGAGCAGGGCGCGAACGCTTTCGGGCCGGATCCATCCACGCGCTTCGTAGATGGCCCGAAATCCGCGTGTGATCAGCAGACCGGCGCGCACGCCCTTGCCTTCGAGAATCGCATTGGTCGCGACCGTGGTGCCATGGGCGAGAAATTGCACTTCGCGCGGGTCGACGCCGGAGGCGAACAATTCGTCGAGCACGGCGATTACCGCCTGAGAGGGATCGGCGGGAGTCGAGGGCAGCTTGGTGACGAAACTGCGACCGCTGGCGGCCTCAACCGCGACCAGGTCGGTGAAGGTGCCGCCGCAATCGATGCCTACCAGGTATTGGTCCACGAACCTAAAGTGCCGCCGATCGCATCGTCGAGGCCTTCACACTGGCATGCGTTGGAGCAGGGTCGCAACCATCGCATTGCCTTGACCGGCTTTTCGCCGATCATGCTATGTTGCGCCGTACTTCCCGCGGGTGGAAAATTTGCGGATAAGATGGCGGTGAATAGCATGGAACAATTGAGCTTCGGAGTCTTTGACCATATCGAGCGCAGCAGCGGTTCGCCGAATCTGCAGGCGCTGTATCGTGAAAGGCTCAAGCTGCTGGAGGAGTACGACAGCGCCGGAATTTTTGCCTATCATGTCGCGCAGCATCACGCGACGCCGCTCGGGATGGCGCCATCGCCCAACCTTTTTCTGGCGGCCGCGGCGGAGCATACCAAGCGCCTCCATTTGGGCCCGCTGGTCTACCTGTTACCGCTTTATCAGCCGCTGCGTCTGGTCGAAGAGATTTGCATGCTCGACCATCTGAGCGGCGGCCGCCTGGAGGTCGGTGTCGGGCGCGGCGTCAACCCGTTCGAACTAGGGTTCCATCGGATACCGTTTTACGATGCGCGTAATATTTTCCATGAGGCGCTCGAGGTCGTCCATCGAGGACTGACCAGTGAACGGTTTTCATTCAGCGGCAAGTACTATCAGTTCGAGAACGTGCCGATGGAACTGCGGCCGCTGCAGCAGCCTCATCCGGATTTTTGGTACGGCACGATCACCGAGGAGACGGCCGCCTATGCGGCGACACGTGGGATGCACATGGTATCGTTGGGGCCGACGGCCTTGGCCGCCAAGGCGCTAGCCGCATATCGGCGGACCTGGAAGCAAAACAATCCCGAGAATCTCAATCCGCACGTGAAATCGCCCAAGATCGGCTTGCAGCGACATGTTCTGATCGCGGATAGCGACAAGGAAGCGGAGCGTGTCGGCCGCGAAGCCTTCAAATCGTTTTTTTATAATATCCAGAAGGTGTGGGCCGATTCCGGCGCGCTGACGACGGTGTTTCCCAACGATTACGACAAATTGGTGGAGGTTGGTGCCTTCGTCGTCGGCTCACCCGCTAAGGTGCGCGACGAACTCGCGCGCGCCGCGGAGATTACCAAGCCCAATTATCTTGTGCAGGTCTTCTCATGGGGCAACCTGACAGCCGAGCAGTCGCTCAAGTCGTTTGATCTGTTCGCGTCCAGGGTGATGCCGGAGCTGCAGAAAATCTCGCTGGCAGCCTAGCCGTCACGCACTGCGATATCGAATCGGATCTTTGATTCCAGCTTCGGCGAAGCCCTTGAGCCGCAGGCGGCAGGAATCGCATCGCCCGCAGCTTTCGCCTTCGGCTGAAGGGTCGTAGCAACTAATCGTCAGTGAGTATTCGACTCCAAGTGCCGAGCCGGTACGGATGATGTCGGCCTTGCTGAGGCTGATTAGCGGTGTGTGGATAGTCAGCCGATGCCCTTCGACGCCGACCTTGGTGGCAAGGTTCGCCATCCGTTCATAGGCCTGAATATATTCGGGACGGCAATCCGGATAGCCGCTGTAATCGAGTGCATTGACGCCGATAAAGATGTCGTTAGCGCCGAGTACCTCCGCATACGCGAGCGCGAAGGAGAGGAAAATCGTGTTGCGCGCCGGCACGTAGGTGACTGGAATCGCATGCGCGATCTCGCCGAGCGGCCGATCCTTGGGAACCGCGATGTCGGCAGTGAGTGCGGAGCCGCCGAAAACCCGCAGATCGATTTCGACGATCACGTGGCGTGCCGCGCCCATCCGGGCGGCGACCCGGCGCGCGGCCTCAACCTCGAGCTGATGGCGCTGACCGTAACGGAACGTGAGCGCACACGATTCGAAGCCCTCGCGCTGCGCGATTGCGAGCGCCGTGGTCGAATCGATCCCGCCGCTAAGCAGGACGACGGCTCTCGGCGAGGCGGGCGCCATTGGCGGGCACACGTGTCGGCTTGATCCGGCCTGAGCGGGCGGGCGCGCCGCGCTCGACCTCGTCGATAAAACCCAGCACCATTTGGTTGAATTCCTGTGGCCGCTCGACATAGCTCAAGTGGCCGACGCCCTCGATCGCGACCAGCCTGGCGCCGGGAATCAGGGCGGCGGTTTTGCGGCCGCTCGCGGACGGTATGACGCGGTCAAGCTCGCCGACCAGCACCAGGGTCGGGATACGAATCGCACCGACCTGGCGGCGCACGTCGAAATGCTCGAGGCCTTCGGTGAACGCCTGCGCGTAAGCCTCGCGATCATTGTCCGCGATCAGGTCGCATATCCATTCGTGGACCGCCGGTCTGATATGCACCGCCAGTGCCTGGTTGGCGACGAGATGGGCGTAATGGTTCATCGATTTCTTGCGCAGGGTTCTAAGCCGCAGCTCTCTGACTCGGGCCGGGATACTGGAGACGCTCGCGGTATGGCATAGGACCAGGCTGCGCAGGAGTTCCGGACGCCGGATCGCCAGCGCCTGGCCGATGTAGCCGCCAAGCGACGAGCCGACGTAGTGAATCGGCGCGGCGCCCAGCTTCTCGATCACTGCGATCAGATCGTCGACAAAACGGTCGATCGTATAAGAGCCCGGCGTGGTCGGCTTGAACGATCGGCCGAAGCCGCGCAGGTCGACGGCCAATACCCGATAGCGTTCCGCAAAGACCGGAATCTGGTTGATCCAGCCGATGCCGCGCAAGCCGATGCCGTGCACCAGCATGATCGCCGGGCCGGCTCCGGCCTCCTCGACGTTAATCGTACCCTTGCCGATTTCGACCAGGGGCATCTTTATTCCTTACCGCGATCTAGCGTCCCGCTACGCGCATGTCCTCCGGGATGATTGCGCCATCTTTCACTATCAGCTCATCGTCGAGGTAGAGCGTACAGTTGCGCATCGGCAAGTCGAGATGACATGCAGTGTTGTTGGTGCCTCCCAGTTCAGTGTTCGGCCCGGTCGAGAACAGCACGTTGCCATAGAAGGCGCGCCCTTCCATCCCAATTCCGCCGACACCCTGCGCGTGGCAGGTCCAGTTAGCCCGCTCGTTGAGGCCCCAGCCGATATGCGAGATGCCATAGGCCTGAGGATCGCGATAGCTTGCCATGTAATCGCGCAGCAGTTCGGCATCGAGGCCGCCTTTGATATCGACGATGCGGCCCTCGCGAATCGTGAAGTCGATCGGATCGCGAAGATAGCTCGCGAACGGATAGACGATATCACCCCGGTCCATCACCACCCGCCCGTTGACCTCGGTCTCGCTCGCGCCGGTAAAGGCGAAGCCGCTCGGCCAATGATCCCATCGTCCGGGCGTGTCGGTATATCCGTATTCACACAGCGCGGGAAACTTGCCGAGTTTATATGTGACGTTGGTGCCGGCGTGATTGGTAAAGCGCAGTTCGTGGCCATTGGCCAGCCGCCGTTCCGCCGCCTCCACGCGCTCGCGCAGCTCGGAAGTCGGGAACAGCCGGGCCAGAACTTCCGGCGGTTCGACGCACAACAGGATGCGCGCGCCGGCTTTCTGGATCTCGAGCTGTTCTTTCGAGAACAACAGAAACATCAGATCGATCACCAGGTCGGCGCTTTTCAGGGCCTCGATCGCCGGCCGATTCCCGGTCAGGGCGGCCGCGCCGCTGAAGCCCAGCACGCCGGCGCCACTACCCGGCAGCAGGTTGACGTTGAAGACCTGCGCGCCAAGTTCGCGAGCGGCTAGCATAAAAGCGCTGGCGTATTCGGTCTGTCGCTCGGCTTCGGTCAGCACCGCGACGGTCTGATCCGGCCTGACCTGGCACAGCTCCAACTCCTTGCGAAACAGCGCTACCAGTTCGCTCGACCTGAGTGACATGATGACTCCTCCTTGAGGCGGGGCCAGGTTCGTAGCCGTCCGCTGGCCCGACTATAGTTCCGCGCTCATTCAGATGGTACCGCTTCCAGATCCTAGCGCTTTTCGCGCCGCGCACTCAAAGCAACTGGATATCCCGCTCCGAACGATGGTAGCGTGGCTGGTATCGATGGAGGCCGCTGCGATGGCCGAGAAACCGCCGCGCTTGCGCGCACGACTGGACCATATCGCGCTGAACTCGCCCGATCCCGGCGCGCTCGCCGAGTTTTACCGTCTGGCGCTCGATCTGCAGCCCGAAAAACTCGGCGACGATCTATGGTTATGTCACGCGCCACAGCGTCGCGTCCTGATCGCGAAGGGCAGCGCGAAGACGCTGGCATTCGGCGCCTACGCGGTCGCAACCGCGGATCTGCTGGCCGCGCTTCGCGATCGACTGGCACGCTCCGGACTGCCGCTCGAAAGACTGCCGACGTCATTGTTCGCTGACGGCGGCTTCGCGGTGAAGGACCCGGACGGCAACCGAATCGCGTTCGGTGTGCCCACCGCGCACAGCGAGCCGGAAATGGCGGTTCTGCCTGCGCGCTTGCAACATCTCGTGTTCGGCAGTGATGAGGTCCAGCGCCTCGCGGACTTTTACGAGCAGGTGCTGGGTTTTACCGTGAGCGATCGCGTGTTCGACAAGAGCGGCCGGCTGACCAACTGTTTTTTCCGCGCCGACCGCGGCGATCATCATATCCTGGCGGTCTTTCCTGCCGGCCAGAAAAAGCTTGACCATCATTGTTACGAGTCGCTCGATTGGGGATTGATTCGCGATTGGTCCGATCAGCTCTCCAACCGCAATATTCCGATTGCCTGGGGACCGGGCCGTCACGGTCCCGGCGCCAATCTGTTCATCATGGTGCGCGATCCGGATGGCAACTGGGTCGAGATTTCAGCAGAACTCGAGCAGGTTGAAGCTGAACGCCCGGCCGGCGTATGGCAAAACGGCCCGGAGGTCGCGAACCGATGGGGCCAGCCGCGCCTGACGATTTAGAGGTACAATTTGCGCAAGGAATTCAGAATCCCGGAGCTGGGCGAGCCGATCAGTCATTACACGCATGCGGTGCAATTCGGCGACGTGGTCTTCGTCTCGGGAATCGTAGCGCGTGGCGAACATGGCGAATTGATCGGCGGCGATGATCCCGCAGCGCAGACCCGGCAGATTTTCAAGAACCTGGAGCGCGTGCTCAAAGCGGTCGGGGCCGGTATTACCGACGTTTTGAAGGTCACGGTTTTTTTGACCGACATGAATGATCGCGTCAAGATCAATCCGGTGCGCCAGGAATATTTCGGTGCGGCGCGCCCGGCCAGCACGCTGGTCGAGATCAGCCGGCTGGCACTGCCCGGCGCGCGGGTCGAAATCGAATTCGTGGTTGGTCTGCCCGGCAAGTAGCTTTCGATCTGAGTTCGGATCGAGCGTGGTGCGCATCCCTCGCCCGCCTGATACCGGCCACGAACATCAGAGATCAGGGAAAGGTATGAATAGCATCGATCAGGTACGCACCGACGTGATCGGCAGTCTGCTACGGCCGCAGGCGCTAAAAGCTGCGCGAGCGCAGTTCGATGAAGGCCAGCTCAGCCGCGCGGAGTTGCGCAAAATCGAGGATGAGGCGGTTCGCGAAGCAATCCGGCTCCAAGAGTCGATCGGCTTCGAGGTGGTCAGCGACGGCGAGTACCGGCGCCTCAATTTCCAGGACAGCTTCGGTGAATCGGTCGGCGGATACGATTCCGCGCCGGCCAGCCTCAAACTCTACGATGCGCGCGCAGCGGGCGCCAAGCCGCTTTCGCGTTTCGATCTTCCATTCGAACACGAGCCGAACAAGGGCACGCCGGTAGTGCAGCGCCAGCGCGCGATCGAGCGGCTTTTCCTCAAGCGCAATCTGCCGCTCGAGGAGTACCAGTCCGCGGCGAGCTTCGCCCATCAACCGCTCAAGGTTTCGCTGATCGGTCCGGACCGGATTTCGCAGCGCTTCGATCATCAGAACTCGACCGCGATTTACCCGACCATGGATGATTTCATGGCCGACGTGGTGCGTGTCGAGCGCCAAATCGTGAAGAGCGTGGTCGAGGCCGGATGCCGCTACATCCATATTGATGCGCCGGGCTATACTGCCTACGTCGATGGTCCGTCGCTCGACACCATGCGCAAGCGCGGTGAGGACCCGGCCGAGAATCTCGCCCGCTCGTTGCGCGCGGACAACGAGCTTATCAGCGGTTTCGATGGCGTCACGTTCGGTATCCATCTGTGCCGTGGCAATCAGCGCAGCATGTGGCATCGCGAGGGCACCTATGACGCGATCGCCGAGCGGCTTTTCAACGAGCTGAAGCATCAGCGCTTTCTGCTCGAGTATGACTCGCCGCGTGCCGGTTCGTTCGAGCCGCTGCGCTTCGTTCCGAAAGGCAAAGTCGTAGTGCTCGGGCTGGTGAGCACCAAAGTCCCGGAGCTGGAGACGATCGACGGGCTCAAGCGCCGAATCGAGGAGGCCGGCCGCCACCTGCCGATTGATCAGTTGGCGCTCAGCCCGCAATGCGGTTTCGCTTCCGAGTTCGTTGGCAATCTCATCAGCGAGGACGACCAGCGCCGCAAGCTCGAAGTGGTGGTTGAAACCGCGCGCCAGGTCTGGGGATAACCAGCCCGTTTCCGGCCGCAGCGCAAGGCTGCAGAGCGCCTGCTTCACCGAGGCTGCGCAAACGTGGTAGCTAGAGAATATCAAGGTGCGGCGGCAGCGATTGCTGTTGCGCAGGCATCGGGAAAGAATCGTGATGAGCTCCAAGCCATTGTGGATCAGTGAAGCCGAGGTCGTCTCCATGATGGACATGGGCGAGGCGATCGAGGCGCTCGGGTCCGGACTAACGCGCGAATTCCGGGGTCAGGCGCATAACATGGTCAAGACCCACGTGACTTTCGGCGGGCACGATACGCTTCACGCCGTCGGCGCGGTATTTCCTGAGGATGGTTTCGTTGGGACCAAGACCTGGGCTCATACCGAGGGCGGCGCGACTCCGCTGCTCATCTTGATCGATTCTCACAATGGCTCGCTCAGGGCGGTGATCGAGGCATTTGCGATGGGCCAGCTACGGACCGCCGCTATCAGCGGCGTCGCAACCCAATACCTCGCCAAGCCGGACGCATCGCGAATGGCGATAATCGGGACCGGCAGGCAGGCGTTGCCGCAACTGGCGGCGGTCGCTGCGGTGCGTAAGCTGGAACAAGTGAAGGTTTTCAGCCCAACCGTGAAGCATCGCGAAGATTTCGCGCGGCGTGCTCATGAGGAGTTGGGACTCAATGCGGCCGCGGTCGATTCGGTGACGGCAGCCGTAGATGGCGCCGACGTGATTACGCTGGTGACGCGTGCCCGCGAATCGTTCCTGGACTCCGCGATGGTGGCGCGCGGCGCGCATATTAATGCGGTCGGCGCGATCGTTCCTGAGCGCATCGAGTTTGCGCCGAGCTTGCTCGATCGGTGCGCGATGGTTGCGCTCGATAACCTGAGCCAGGTCCAGGAGCTCTCGGCTGAATTCCGCCAGTTCTACGGACCGCCGGCGAGCGAAGCATGGGCCAGTGTGACGCCGCTATGCCGGGTGGTGGGCGAGAACCGGCGTCGCGACCCGGCTGCCGATCTCACCCTGTTCAAGGCGATGGGGATGGGAATCTCGGACCTGTCGCTCGCTATCGAACTCTACCGGCGTGCGCTCGACCGCGGCCTTGGCCACGCCTTTCCGCATCCCGAAAAAGTCAAACCACGGCTCGGAACGAGCACAAGGAGCTGACGATGAGTGAAGCGCCGGTCAAGTTCATGGATGTTACGGGGCAGCCCGCGCCAAGTTTGAATCTGTGGCCGTCAGTTGTAATCCCGAAGGAAGACATCGACGCTGAAATCGAACGGCTGGCAGCTCTTCCGCCGCCGATCAATGGACGGCGCCGCTCGCTGGTCGTCCATCCGATGGCCGATACGGGGCGCGGGCTCGCACCAGGAATCCAGGTATCGATCGATGTGCTGAAGCCCGGCGAGAAGACCCGTCCGATTCGGCATAACTCCGCGCAGGTCAATTTCTGTATCCGCGGCGCCGGCCGCTCGTTGATCGATGGGAAGGAAATCGCCTTCTCGCAGTACGACGTATGGAACACGCCCGCGATGGCGGTCTATCAGCACTTCAATGATACCGGCAATCTGCAGGTGCGGCTCACCTATAGCAATGCCGCGCTGCTCGAAAAAATGAACATCCATTATGTCGAGGACGATCCGGCTACCGGCGCAGGCCAGCATCTCGAAGCCGTGGATCAGGATCGCAACGATCCCTCGCGCATCAGTCCGTTCGGGACCTTCAAGATCAGCGACGACGGCGCCTTCCTGATGCCGTACGAGAAACTGATCAGCCCCGACGTGCTGGAATCCAAACCGTTGCACTGGCCGTGGCGCGTCGTGAAGGAGCATCTCGATAAGCTCGCGGCGCTCGGATCATCGTACGTCGGGCGGCGACTCTATCTGCTCTACAATCCGGTCTCAGGCCGCACCAACGGCACGACGCATAACTTTTTCGCGACCATGACGATCCGCCCGCCGAATATCGTCGATCGGCCGCATCGCCACGCCGCGGCGGCGATCAATTATTACTTTGCCGGCAGCGGCCGCAGCACCGTCGAAGGCAAGATCTACCGCTGGAAAGCGGGCGATCTGATGCTCTCGGCGCCCGGCCTTGCGGTTCATAATCATGCCTCGAACGATCAGCCGGTCTATGAGTTGACGATCCAGGACAGCCCGCTGAATATCGCCATGGACTCGCTGCTATGGCAAGAGAGCCTCAAGGGTCCGATGACGCTGCTCGGATCGCATCAGGGATTCGAGACGAATCGTATCAAGGCCGCGTGATCGCGACGTTGACGGGTCCGCGCTCGGTCCGGATGGATATTGCTGCCGCAAAATCGCTGTTAAGGAAGGATGATTGCCAATGAGCAAGCTTCAGCTCAGCCTCGGAATCGGTGATTACTACCACGTTCGCCCACTCTTCGATGGTTCCGTACAGGTCGAGGGTATCGATCTGTTGCACGTCGCCACCGGCACCGAGGAAATCTTCTGGCGTTTCGGCAAGTACCGCGAATGGGACGTCTCCGAGATGTCGTTTGCCAACTACAGCGCGCAGCGTTCGCGCGACGACAGCGTGATGGTCGCGATACCGGTATTCCCGTCGCGGGTCTTCCGTCATTCGGCCATCTATGTCCGCAAATCGAGCAAGATTATTAAGCCTAAGGACCTCGCCGGTAAGAAAGTCGGCGTGCCGGAATGGGCGCAAACCGCGGGCGTCTATGTACGCGGCCAATTGGTTCATCAGGAAGGGCTGCGGCTCGCGGATGTCGAATGGATTCAGTCGGGCGTCAACGAGCCCGGACGCGAGGAGAAATTCACCTATCAATTTCCGCCCGGGCTCGCCGTCACGCCGCGCCGCGAGCGCTCGCTTAACGATATGCTGATCGACGGCGAGATCGACGCGATCATCACCGCGCGCACACCGCTCGGCTTCGACCAGGGCCATCCCGAGGTGCTGCGCCTATGGCCCGACTACGACAAGGTCGAGGAAGAGTATGGGCTCAGTACCGGAATTTTTCCGATTATGCATCTGATCGCGATCCGGGGCGAAATCTACCGCAAGCATCCCTGGATCGCGATGAATCTATACAGCGCCTTCGACGCCGCTAAAAAACTCGCGATCGAGCGCTTCTCGCAGTTCACTATTTCGTGGCTGCCGATGGCATGGCTGCCGCGGGCCGCAGAACGGACCGCGCGCTTGTTCAAGGGCCATGAATACTGGCCGTACGGCATCGAGCCGAACCGAGTTACGATCGAGGCCTTTCAGCAGTACCTCCACGAGCAGGCGATCACGACCCGGCGCCTGGCGCCCGAAGATCTGTTCGCCAAGGAAACGCAAACTTTCGCCCGCGTCTGACGCACCCCGGTTCAAAGCGATCGCTGCGCGATGGGAGGATCGAACATGCGGCTCAAAGGCAAGACAGCGTTGGTGACCGGCGCGGCTTCGGGTATCGGACGGGCGACGGCCAAGCTGTTCGCCGAGAATGGCGCGGCGGTGGCGCTCGCCGATCTCAGCGCCGAGGGCGGGCGCGAGACCGAACGGATGATCGCCTCCGCCGGCGGCGCCGCACATTTCATCCAGGCCGATGTGACCAAGGTGGCCGAGGCACGCCGCGTGGTCGATACCGCGGTGGGGAAGTTCGGCGGCCTCGACGTACTGCTCAACGCGGCGGGCGTGATGCTCTTCAAGCCGATCGCCGATTGTACCGAGGAAGATTGGGATCGGGTGCTGTCGGTCGATCTGAAAGCGGTATTTTTCGCCTCCAAGTACGCGATTGCCGCGATGGAGAAGCGGGGCGGCGGCGCGATCGTGAATATCTCATCGGGATGCGGCCTGATCGGCGTGCCACAGAATACGATTTACGCAGCGGCCAAGGGTGGTGTGATCGGGATGACGCGAGCGTTCGCGGTCGATTGCGCGCCCAAGAAGATTCGCGTGAATTGTATCTGTCCCGGCGTGGTCGATACCCCGATGAGCCGCGGCGCCTTCAAATCGCTGCCCGACCCCGAGGCCGGCATCACGGCCAACCTTGCGCGCACGCCGCTCGGGCGCTTTGCCGAGCCTGCCGAGATGGCGAACACGATCTTGTTCCTGGTCAGCGATGAATCATCCTACTTTACCGGCGCGATTCTGGCTCCCGACGGCGGCATGACCGCGAGCTGACGATCCTCGGCGAAATCCGCCAACGCGGCGTGCTCGCGTCGCACAAATACGTGCGCCGCCGCCTTGCCATGCGCATTATCGGTCTCCTCAGCCTGAATTCTCCATGCCAGGCTTTCGCAGCCGCCCGCGGTACCGGCGGTGCAAGGTTTATCTATCGTGTTGATTAACATGCGATCGTTCTATACAAGAAGCTATCGTGCCGGATCGAGATAGTGGGGGACTGGCGGGTCGATTAAGTTGATTTGAAACTCGTGCCTGCAGGCCGGCTCGGGGCTGCCCAGAGTCGGTGCGCCGCGCAATCGGTCCTTGGTGAGCGGCAGAGGGGGGTAGGAAGATGGACACTGCGGCCGTCAGGCGCGCGTTTCTCGCTCGCGGATTTGCCATCTACGCCGGGCTGATGATGACGGTGATCGCTGGGTGCGACTCCTCATCAGGCGGTCGACGGGTGTTTCCGCCTGTTCATACCCCCACAGCCACATCGACAATGACCGCAGCGCCCACGTCGACCGCCACATCGACGATGACCGCAGCGCCCACGTCGACCGCCTCGTCGACAATGACCGTGGCGCCCACCGAAACTCCGACCTCGACATCGACCGGCAGTGCCACGCCAACGGCTACGCCGCTGGCCATGTGCAGTCCGGGTTTTCGCCAGGTTGACCTGGTTAATAATTGCAACTACACGGTCTGGATCGGATCGGCTGGCGGAGCGGTGTCGTGCGATAACAAGGCTGCACATCCATGCGGACCGGGATCTCAGCAATCGCAATGCCAGAACACGTCGCAGTCCGGATCAGTACCGGCCTACCAGTGCGCGTGCAGTGCATCTCTGGCCTGCCCAGACCCCGCCACCCAGGCATGCTCGAACAGCGGCTACTGTTTCAGCAGTCTGCCAGCTTTCAGCTCGGGTACTGCCGAGTTGAAGCCTTCGAGTAGCGGGCAGAACTCCGCAGTGCTGTGTTTGCCGGCGGCAACTCCAACCGCGACCGCTGGCCAGCAAATTCAATGGAGCGGCGCAATCTTCGGCCGTGCCGGATGCCCGGATTCCAAATTTGAAGCTGGATGCGTCGGCGGCTACGCCGGTCCAACTCCGATTCCCGCGCCTTACCAGTGTTCCAAGGCTAGTGATTGCTGCAACAACAGTTGCCAATGCCCCCAGGATGGAAACGGGAACTGTACGGGGTCGGGTCCTTATCAATGTGCCCCTGGCGTGCCCGCTTGCGCCACTGGCGATTGTAACGCGAGCGTGCATTGCCCGGCCGGCGTCGGCGGCATGCCGCCGGCGACTGAATTCGAGGCGACGATGGATAGCCCCGGCACGCCGTCGGACTGGTACGATGTAACGGCGATCAACGGGATCAATATTCCGATCGCGGTCGCGCCCATCCCCGGCACTTACAGTGCGGGTGGCAATAACTCCCCCTACGAGTGCGGCAGCCCGGGCGCGCCTAGTCCTTCGAGCGGCCTCCAAGGATGCACGTGGCAGATCGCAGCGCCACCGGCGACGTCGCCGCCGCCCTGGCCCACCGAAACCAGCATGCGTTATGTCGACCCCACCAGCGTCACCGATACGGCGTGCACCGTGGATAGTGATTGCGATACCGCAGCCGGCCAGATCTGCGGAATTGCGTATACCCCAACTGCCGGAATCACTGGCAACCTGGAACAGATGTGCGGCTATCCGGCTGGCTATTGGTCGCCGGTTTCGCTGTGCGCCCAAAATGGAGCGGCTGGACCGATCAGTGGCGCTTTCGGGTGTTCGACACCATTGTGCAACGACACACCTCCTTCAGGTTTTCCGAGCGAGAAGATGCCGTCATACGAGTGCAATGCCGATCAATCCAATTTCCCGGTCATCACCTGCATGACAAACGCCGACTGCTCCGTGGATAACTCGGAAGGCGCTGACATGGTTTGCGATCCGGCGACCGACTATTGCGTCCCGATGGTGGGTACCAGCGCGTCCGGTGCATGCCCTAGCGGGTCCTACTACGACCCCACTTCTAAGCTGTGTCTGGAAGGCTCAGGCTCGCCCACTCCCTGCACGACTGACACTCAATGCTCGAGCACGTTCACCTGTGACAGCACTGTGCCCGGACAGGATGGTGCCGCTGTCTGCGCAATGTCGGGACAATGCGAATCAAACTTCGATTGTCCGTCTTCGATTATCTATTCGTGCAGCAATGGCAACAATCTAAGTGTCGCGCCGCCAATTCCAACCGCAACTCCGACCACAGCAGGCACGCCGGTTCCAACTCCGACGCCGGTCGCAACTCCGACTCCGGGCCAATGCGTACCCAGCGTTTGGTCGGTATATGGCGGCACTGCGTTTTCGCCAGCCTCCTTCTACAACCCGGCGACCACGAATAATCAGCTGGCCACTGGATTTAAGGCATGGGTAATCAATTCACAACCGCTGGCGTATCCATCGGCGCAGCCATCGCCGTCCTTGACTGCGAATCCCAACTGGATATCGCAAGCATTTCCGTTCGAATCGGTCCTAAAGACAGCGTGCCCGACGGCCTACAGTTACCAGTACGATGATCCGTACAGCCTGTTCACGTGTAACAGCACAAGCGGAACCACCCAACTGGGTTACACGGTCACGTTCTGCCCGGCCGGATCGCCGAATAATCCGACCTTTCCGACGGCGACCCCGACCCCATAACCTGAAGGCTAACTGGCGACAGCGCGGTCGCGGACTGACCATCGCCCCTGACAAGCCAACGCAACTCGATCCGGGCCTGATTGCAGGTCCGGATCGAGTTTTCCTGGTCTACTAATTTTTTTCAGGTTAGCTATTCCGGCGGGAAAACCAGCGCGGGATGCCATGTCAGCCGACCCGGACCGACGCGCTTAGTCTTACGCTATTCGATTCAACCCTTGTTCCAGGTAGGCCCACTTGGGTGTTTGCTCCGGCCGAAAAGATGGTAATCGCGGCTTAGCCGGTAGAGCGGAGCTGCACCACAGTAATCACTGCTCACACTCGGACTACCTAATAGATTCGTGTTGACTACTAGACTCGCGACGTACGGAAAGACAGTATTCTCGCGGGTCGTGGGTCGTCGCGCTTGCTGTGTCCCGCAAATGTGCCGCGAAAATAGCGCGCGAGCTTAGATTCGATTCGCGCCGGCGCCGCCTGAATTGATGTGGGTGGCTGTGGAAGAGGGGGGAGTCGTGCGAAAACCGATCTCGTGGCTTGGACGACTTGTACTTGCAACGGCCGCGACGCTGCTCTTGCTGGCTTTTTTCACGCCGACATTTTTCTCGCCGCAGCGCGCTGGCTCCGTGGCCTTCGGACAGGCTCCAACCGCCACTCCGACGGCCTTTGAAGGCTCCTGCCCGGATTCGCTGTCCCCGCAGAACTGGCGCACGATTACGTTTGACAACGAGTGCAAATCCACCATCTGGGTTGGCGCCCAACCCGCGGGGCAACCGGTTCCAGCCCCCATGCTAACCGAACCTGGCGAGTCACTGTCCGCCAGCGCGACGGAGACCTGGTGCGTGCCATCGCCGTGCACCAGTTGTTCGTACTTTCCGGCCACCAACTGTGTGGGAACGACCTGCGATACCGGTGCCGGCCGCCAACCACCGGTCACCGTCGCCGAGCTGCAGACCGGCGGTTCGGTGTCCAAAGTAGTGCTGGTGATAACCGCCAGTCCGTATCCGCATTTTACCGGTAATGGCTGGATTCAGCCGGGCAGTTTCACACTCACAGGCACTCTCAATGATGGCAGCGAGGTCGACATTACGGATGACGGCAACGGTAATCTCACCGGTACCGGAATGACCGGCACGATCGATTACGTCGGCGGGACCTTCGACGTTTCGGTCGTCGACCCCAGTACTCAGTTACCCGCCAACGTTACCTACGGTTACACCTACCTTGGCGATGATTTTCTGGATGTCAGCATGGTCAACGGTTTCAATGTGCCGATCGAGTTGGCGCCCGCCGGAAACTTTCCCAATGGGAACGAATGGGCAGCTAAGCCGCAGCCGTGTGTCGAGAATGCCGACTGCGATACCGGCTTCACTTGCAGCAACAGCCAATGCGTCATGTCGTGCACGCAGGACAGCGATTGTGGTACGTATGCGGCCACATGCGACCTCTCTCTAAACGGTGGAACTTGCGTCAACGATCAACTGGGCGCTTATCAATGCACGGCGATGGGGTGCGCTGGTGCGGCCGGATACAGTTCATGCGCTCCACAAAGTGCTTGCCCTTGGGATCTGCTGGACAAAACTTCGGCAGATTATTGCCCGGCAGCTCTGCAGATCAAGAACGCCAGCGGGACTCTCGTCGGATGTATCGATGCCGGCGATCTCTGCGCCGGGTCCAACCCTCCGGCGAGCCTTAATTGTAATACAACCTATCAAATCTCCTGTGTTGGCCCCGGCGATAACTGCCCAAGCGGATCGTCCTGCGTATCAGGCAAATGCAGCCTTGCCACCGCTCCGACCTATACCGATCTGTTTCAGTGTACGGGTCCGGCGGCTCAGTCGTGCCAGATCGCAGCCGGACTCTATAACGCCTGCTTCAGCAATAAGGATTGCATGCCCGGCTCGATTTGCCAGCTAACGGGCAATAAGGCGCATACCTGTATCGATGACACCAGCTTCACGTGCACCTCGGACAGCGATTGTGCGCCCCCGGGCGTCTGTTCGACCTCCGGTCCAACCTCCGGCAAGTGCGTCTCGGCCGGCCAGGCATGCGGCACGGGAAACAGCTGCCCCTCGCCGCTGATCTGTAACAACAGTAAAATCTGCGTGCAGGCCCCATGGTGCGGCGGACCGCTGGACGCCCAGTGGAATACGGCCGTTGCCGATGCGGGCAATTACCCGGAATTGTTCAAAGCCGCTTGCCCGACCGCCTATTCATTTCCATACGATGATGGGACTAGCACCTTCCATTGCAGTCCGAGCGCGATCGGCTTCAACAGCAGCACCGATAACACCGTCCCGGTTGCGAGCCTCGGTTATCGGATTACCTTCTGCCCGCCGGCCGGCGGTTCCTCGCCAACCGCGACTCCGACCGCGACGGCTACCGGGACAGGCGTGCCTCCGACTGCAACACCAACATCAACTAGCTCTGCCTCGCCAACTGTGAGCGCCACGCCCACTGCCACAGCTACCGGCGGGATGCCGACCGCGACCGCCACGCCGACCGCGACGCCCTCAGGCGTGCCTACTCCCGCGTTGTTGACCACCAACCCGTCCGGTACAGTCGCATTCCCAGCGACCGACGTGGGACAAAAGAATACCCAGACTCTTACCGTCTTCAATAGCAACACGGTGGGATTCACCCTCACTACTCAAAAGAAGAATGGCAACATCAACGCTTTCAAAGTGACCGGTGGTACGTGCCGGTCTGGACTAGGCGGCAATTCGCAATGCACCTATCTGCTGACCTACATACCTACCAACAAGCATGTGAACTCGGGCGAAGATACGACTCTCTTGATCACCGCCAAACCCGGTAAGCGCGATAAAAAGGACAGTCCGCAAACCATCCCGCTGACTCTCGCCGGCTACGCTTTGCCCAAGGCGACGAGAACCGCCACCGCGACGCCCACGCCGACCGCTACGCCGACCGCTACCGCGACCGGTGGAGCCCCGACTGCGACGGCCACGAGCGCCACGCCGACACCCACCACGACGGCGACCGCTACGCCGACGACTATTCCGACTGCAGCACCCACGCCGGCCTTGACCACTAACCCCGTGGGCACGCTCGCTTTCCCGGTTACCGAGGATGGACAAACGGCGACCGAGACCCTCTCGGTCATCAATTCCGACCCGGCGACCTCATTCACGCTTACCGCTCAGAATCTAAACGGCAATGTTCACGCTTTTAAGATTACCGGCGGCAACTGCAAATCATCAGGCGTGGCAGCCGATTCGACCTGCACGTACTCGTTGACCTATGGGCCTAAAACCTACGAAGGCGCGCAAAGTACGGCCTTCGTGATCACCGCGAAGCCGAGCAATAAGAAAAATGCTCAAACGCTGGTGGTGACCCTTTCGGGCTTCGCCTATTGAGTCCTGGGCAGAGGCGACGGTGCTGGCCGGTTAGGTCAGCACCGAAACCTCTGCCTGCGAACGCTCGAGCTAGAGAGGCTTACCCGCTAGACTCGCGATGAACCGGGGGACAACATCCTCGTTACCAGCCGGGGATGGGTTGTGCCGGAGGCAGGCAGCATGCGAAAAACCTCGGATCTAGGCGTGAGCGACACAATGGAAATGTCGGCTGATTCAAAGCTAAGTATGCGCCGGATCCTAACCGGCACACTTCTTTTACTGGTGCTGATCGCCTTGAACGGACCATCTGCGTTCGCGCAATCCGATAGCAAAGCCAAACGGCGCGTCATCCCGCTGACGATCTCGAAAGGCCAGAACTACACGATCAGCGGTATCCAGGCTGGTGCCGCTCCCAGCTCGAAGGTCGTCAAAAATCCCAATGCGCTGGTGATGCAGAATGCGCCGGGCAAGATCGAGTTGGTGGGCGCCGATGCCGGCACTTGGAAAATCAACGCGACGCTCGATACCGGCGAAAAAGTTACCTACCTGGTGACGGTGACGGCCGCCGCGCCGCCGCAGGGCTCTCTCGCTCCCGGAGCTGCACCGACCGTCATGCCTTGACCGGCAGTTGCCTTTCTCTTTCCGCCTCTCCGGTTCAGTTCAGATTGTAAAAGCGGCGCGAGTTATCGGCCAGGATGCCCTGCTTCTCGCTCTCGGTCAGCTCGTGCGATTCCATCACCTCGCCGATCTCATGTTTGCAGATCTCGGCATCGACCTCGTGCGGAAAATCCGACGAGAACAGGAATGGCTCGCTGCCGAGCGTCTTGACTGCATGCGCCAGGTCAGGCTCGTCGCCTTCGACACCGACGAAGATACGGCCGTCGTGAATCAGCTTGCGTACGTAAGCCCGAAAATCGCCGTTCTTCGGCACGTTGACCAGCCGATGCGCAGGATCGAACGGCGTATGCACTTTGAAAGAACCCTCGCCGCGTTCGAGCGCGGTTAGAAACCACGCCACGCCGGCTTCGAGGTAGGCGACCTTAAGTCCCGGGAAGCGATCGAAGATGCCGTTGTAGACCATGCTGAGCAGGGCGCGCATCATGCCCAGCGGATGGCCGAGCGCATGATACGCGGCGAACACGTTAAGGTCGTCGATGCCCATGTGATCGTGGCATCCGCCATGGAACGCGATGCAGCCGCCGAGCTTTTCCGCCTCGGCGTAAAGCGGCCAGTAGTCCGATGATCCCGGATGCGCCTTGAGCCCATTGCTGGGCAGCATCACGCCGCACATTCCGAGTTCTTTCACCACGCGGCGGAATTCCTTCACCGCGCCGTCGATATCGCGAATTGGCAGCAGCCCCATCCCTTTTAATCGCGAGCTCTTGCGCAGGTAAGCATCGTGCAGCCAATCGTTGTAGCCGCGCACGGCAGCATTGGCGAAGTAGTCGTCGGTGATCTTGCCGGAGGCGAGCCCGGCGGTCGGGTAGAGGACGGCGAACTCGATACCGGTATCCTCGAGAAACGTAACCCATTCGTCAGGGCCGATCCGGCGTACGCTCGCCCGTATCATCATTTCTTCGATAAAGCCGTTGTCGATGAACGCGGTGTGGAAATGATCGAGCGGCGGAAACACGCCCGTCAGGCGAGCATAGCGATTGTAGGGTTCCGGCATGAAGCCGGCGATCGCGGCGCCGTCCTCGTAGACGTGGCCGTCACCATCGATGACTTTCATCGTTCCACTCATGGCTTACTCCCGAATCGTTATTTCCCATCGGATAGCACATGTTCGCCAAGGCTGCACAGCGTGCTAGCGCTGCGCGATGAGTCCGAGATAGCCGGCGGCGGGAAGATCGTCCGCCGCGCGAGCCAGCTCATGCCAGGTCGGCGCGCCCTTATCGAATACGATAAAGTATTCGCGCGGTATGAAATCATAGGTCCGATCGAGCTTGAAGCCGGCGTCCTCGGCCTCGCGGATAATCTCCCACGACGGGATGAGCTGATCGGCCGGATGCGGGCACCATCCTTTGGCGTGAGCCTCCGGTGGAAAATCGACGATCGCCATCCGGCCATTGGGTTTCAGGGCGGTATAGATTTTCCGGAAGAAATCGCTGCGATGTCCAATGTGATGGGTCACTTCGCCGAAGAAAGCGAGGTCCAATGAATTGGCGGGCAGCATCGGATCGTCGGGCTTGTCGACCACGATTTCGATATTGTGCAGGTCCTCTTTCTGCGCGCGGTTCTTCAGATAAACCAGAATGTCGCGGCTGATATCGACGGCATAGACCTTGCCGCTCGGTCCCACCGCCTTGGCGAAGCGCCGTGTGAAGTAGCCGCTCCCGGCGCCGATATCCGCGACCGTCATGCCGGGCTTGAGATCGAGCACCTTTACGATCTCGTCGGGTTTCTGCCATTTATCGCGATCGGCGGCCTCGAAGGTCTTGATGCGCGCCGCAAGCGGGCGCTCGCCAGTCGCCATCGGCAACGACTGCTGCTGCGCGAAGCCGGCAGTGAAGGCGATCAGCGAAAACGCCACACCAAGCGCCGCGGCGCATCCCAGCGATCGACGCGAAGCCCATAGATGCGAAGCGCGAAGTTTCATCAAGTTCTCCTCCCGATTCTGGCTTATCGATAAGACTCCGGATGCTCAAGCGCGGGCTGACTGAAAAAATTTGCTGAGAAAATACCATGGGAGTCCGAATCCCACCACGGCCAGGCTTACCAACGCTTCGTCGGGGCGCCCGACCATCGTGTAGGTCGCGATCCAGAACAGGATCAGGACGTACGCGGCCGGCAGCCACGGAGAACCCGGCATTCGGAACGGACGCGCCATCGTGGGACGCCGAATCCTCAGCACGATCAGCGCAGCGACGCTCAGCCCCGAGAAGATCGTGATGGCGAAACCGGTATAGAGCACAATCTTTTCGAAGGCGCCGAAGAACAGGATCAGGATGCTCGACCAGGCGCCCTGCAGGACCATCGCGCGCGCCGGCGTGCCGAAAAACGGATTCACCAGCCCGAGACCAGACGGAAAAACCCGGTCGCGCGCCATCGCGTAGTAAACCCGCGGCCCCGCGATCACCATCGCGCTCGCCGAATTGAGAATCGCCAGCGCCAGCAACGCGGCGACGAGCGCAGCCGCCGCCGGGCCGAAAAGCTTCAGCGACGACTTCTCGGCGATCGCAAGCACACCGCTCATGGCAGGAATCGGCAGCGCGTGGATGTACACCAGGTTCATCCCGACGTAGAGCACCATCACGGCGCCGATACCCAGCAACAGGGCGCGTGGAAGATTGCGACCGGGATCGCGCACCTCACCTGCGATGTACGCCGCAGCGTTCCATCCGCTGTAGGCATAGAGCACGAAGATCAGTGCTACGGCGGCATAACCGTGCGCCGGGGCGCGCGATGCGAAGTGGCCGAAATCGCCACGGCCCGAGGCGAGTCCAAATCCGATTAGCGCGACTATCGCGCCCACCGTGCCGAACGTTAACAGCCGCTGTACGATACCGCCGAAGCGCAGCCCGGCGACGTGCGCCGCCGTCAGGACGGCCAGTACCGCAATCGCGGCGAGCTTGCCGCTCGGGGCGGAGGAATCGGGAGTCGCCGCGAACTGATGCAGATAGCCGATGAAGGCCAGCGCGGCGGCGGCGATCGCACCGCTGAAGCCGACGAAGAACGAGGTCCAACCGCTCAGGTACGCGAGCAGCGGTCCGTAGGCCTCGCGCAGATAAACGTATTCGCCGCCGGCCTCGGGCATCGCGGCCGACAGCTCGCTGTAGGAGAGCGCGCCGACGAACGCAATCATGCCACCCGCGATCCATAGCCCGAGCAGCCACCACGGCGAGCCGACATCGCGCGCGATGAAGCCGGAGGTGGTGAAGATACCGCTGCCGACGGTATTCGCGATCACCAGCGCCGCGGTCGTATCCAGACCGACGCTGCGGCGCAGGCCATCGCGGCCCGCGGGCTCATGCGGCGAGCCCCGTTGATCGGCACCGGTCAAGCTGGCCACGCCCGCTGGCTAGAAGAAGCTCGGCACCAGGAATGAATAAAGGCCGTTGCGGACGCTGTCGGTCGTGAAGATCTCGCCATGTGTGGGATCGATCGCGATACCGCTCGGATGAATCAGGTCGGTACCGGCGCCGCGGATGATTGCGCGCGGGGCGATGTCGCCGTTGTCATCCATATTCCACACACCGATGAATCCCAGCGGGCCGATCCACGGCAGCGGCGGTCCCTTGCAATCTTTTACCGGCTGGTAGCCGCCCGCATCGTACGGCGGCAGGTACTTGATGTTGGTCGCCACCGCGAAAATCTTCCCGTCGTAGGTCTGCACGTGCCAGATGCCGACGATGCCGGTGGTCGGACCGGCGATCACCGCCTTGGGCGCGACGTTACCGCTATCGGTGCGGCCGAAGACGAACAGTCCGCCGTTATGATGCCAGGTGTTGCGGCCGAGCAAGCTGCCCGCAACCACCAGGTTGCGCTCGGGATCGACCGCCACGCCGGCGACGTACCAGAGGCCGGTCTTGGACCCGGCGATCACCCGTTTGGGCGGGATGTTGCCATTGCCGTCGAGCGGGAAGACCAGCAAGGAGTCGGTGCGCGAATCGGCAATCCAGAGTTCGTTGTTCTTGAGATCGATCGCCGGCTGATAGGGGCCGTGCAATTGGGTCCGTGGTCCCTGGATGATTCGGACCGGAGCTTCCTCGCCGGAGGCGTCGCCGCGGAAGAAGGTAATTGAGCTCGCCAGCGGCTCGGTCGAGATTATGAGATCGTGGACCGGGTCATAAGCGATGCCGTGCGCGACGCGCGTCAGCTTGGTTTTCTGTCCCTCGATTACTCTTACCGGCTCACTGTCTCCACTTGCCATCCTGGCAAATGCCGCGATACGCGGATCGCTTACTCAGTTGGGCACCAGGAGCACGTCGCGCTTGCTGTCGTACGCGAGTGCCATCGGATTGCCGAAGCCGGCGGCGACCGTGCCGGGCGGGGCGTTGCGGATGATGCGCTTGGGCGCGACATTGCCCGTCGCATTAAGATCGAAAATCTCTGCCTCGTGGCCGAAGTTGGCGACCCACAGCTCGTTGCGAGCCGCATCGAATGCGACCCCCATCGGATGCACGATATGAGTTAGCGGTCCGGCTAACACGTGCTCCGGCGCGACATCGCCATTGTCGGTCCGCTTGAAGATCAGAATCTCGTTGGTGGGCTCCTGGGCGACCGCGATCTCGTCGTGCAGGTTATCGACCGCGATTCCGGTGGGCCAGTCAAGCTGGGTCTTCGGCCCCTGAATCATCCGTACCGGTGCGATGTCGCCCTTGGCATCGCCCCGGAAGACCGTGATGGAAGGCGGATAGTAATGGCCCCCGCCGTTGTAATCGGCATCCCAGTAGCCGCGCGACCAGTTGCCGTAGTTGGTCACGAAAATTTCGTCGTTCTTTTGGTCCCAGGCGACGCCGTGCGGATCGGCGAGCTTGGTCTTCATGCCGCGAATCGAGCGCAATGGCGGGGTCGCCCCCTTAGCCTGGAGAGGATAGAAGATAATTTCGGCATCATGCTGAATCGCGACCGCCATCTGATGATGCTTCTGGCTGAGCGCGATTCCGTAGGCGCCGTGCGGCACTGCCAGTGCGCGCGACTTATAGTCGCCGCTGGCGGCGTATGGAAACGCGGCGACGTCGTCGCCGATATCGTTCTCGGTCGTGTAGAGTTCGTGGCGGACGGGATCGAGCGCCACCCCGGCGGCGAACGATAGATAAGTGGCGGGGCCTTTTATCCAGCCCTTGTACGGCGTGATGGTGCTGGGACCCGAGGAACTTTCGCCGGCATTGATATCGTAAACCAGGGCGCTCTTCAGGTTAGTATCACTCAGCACCGCGATGCCGTTTTGCGAGTCGACCGCAATGCCGTTGAATTCCGGATAGGGATCCTCGAGCGCGCGGCAAGGCGCGACCGCGCCGCCCGGAATCCGGGAAAAGACGTTCATGAACTTATCGGAGACCCCGAGGTCGTTGACTTCGGCGTTAACCGGCGACTGCGAGAGCTCGTTGAGGTCCCCGTTATCGCCCGTATCGCCGGCGCTGGAAGCCGCGGTAGCCTTCGATACCCCCAGTCGGTTGCCGGTGCCGGTCGCGATCAGGATTGACAGCGCGCCGAGTGCCGCCATCCCGCCGATCCACAGCTTTGCCGCTCGCTTCATTCAGTAGTTCGGATTAGTCAATCCTTCCGGGGGTGTCAATCTGCATTGGAAGCGGGCGCGACCAAAACGGCTGCGTTATGATCGCAAACTTGACTTGCAAGTCGGCCCCATGTTACCGCTCCGCTCGGTAAGCTCGCGCTAAAATAACTGCGTGGAGAGAGCAAAGCTTCCTGTGCAGCGCATCCCTGCGCCAAGGATAGAATCCCATGCATCACAATCGCTTCGACTATACACCGGTCTCAAAGCGGCCGGTAATCAAATGGCCGAATAACGCGCGTTTAGCCTTGTGGATCATCCCAAATATCGAATGGCACGAGTTCGACGGGCCCGGCGTAGGGACCAACCCGGCGCCCGGCTTTCTGCCCGATGTGTTGAATTTCGGCTGGCGCGATTATGGCCTGCGCACCGGCATCTGGCGCATGATGGAGACCTTGGACCGCTTCGGGATACGCGGCACCGTGGCGCTCAATGCCGCGGTTTGCGAACACGTCCCGAATATCATCGAGGAAGGCAAAAAGCGCAACTGGGAGTTCATGGGCCACGGCATGACCAATTCCCAGTTGATGGCTGGACTCAGCTACGAGGATGAAAGGCGAGTTATCAATCAGGTTTGCGAAACCATCAAACAGCACGTCGGCGTTGCGCCTAAAGGATGGCTGGGGCCGGGACTGGCCGAGACCCTCAATACGCCCGACCTGCTGGCCGAGGCCGGCATCAAATACGTCTGCGACTGGTGCAACGACGACCAGCCCTATCCATTTAAAGTCAAGAAGGGGACGATGATCTCGGTGCCGTACTCGGTTGAGATCAACGACATCCCGTTTTTTGTCGGCAAGGGTGCGACCGGCAGCGATTTTGCCGATGCGATCCAGGACCAGTTCGACGTGTTGTACGAAGAGGGCGCGAACAGCGGCCGGGTGATGGCTATTGCGCTGCATCCGTTCCTGGTCGCCGTGCCGCATCGCAACAAGCATTTCGTGCGTGCCCTGGAGTATATTACCCGCCATCGCGACGTCTGGTTGACGACCGGGGGCGAAATCGCGGATTGGTATTTCAAGAACTATTTGTAGATCAGGGACTGCCGCCGCGGCGGACCAAGGAGAATACGATGAGAATTTGGGATCCTTTTATTACCGAGCGCGACCGCAAGATTTTCGCGGCTGCCGGGATGGGCCAAAAGGCCGGCTTCGGGGAGAACGTGGCGCTGATCGTCATCGACGTCACCTACGCCTTTACCGGCGAAGGCGAGGCGATCGAGGAATCGGTCAAGCAATACCCGATGAGCTGCGGAAAGGAAGCCTGGGTCGGCGTGAAGCATAACCAGCGGCTGCTGGAAGCGTCGCGCCGGGCGGGGATTCCAATCTTCTACACGCTCACCGAGTACCGTACCGACATGGCTGATGTCGGTGGATGGGCGGGCAAACAGTCCAAGGCGGCCCATCCCTCGATGATCGAGGGCCACAAGGGCGGCCAGATCGTCAAAGAGCTCGAGCCCGGGCCGGGCGAGATCGTGATCTCGAAGAAGAAGCCGAGCGCGTTCTTCGGCACCCCGACCGTGGCCTATTTGATCGAGAAGAAAATCGACACCGTGATTATCACCGGCTGTACGACCAGCGGATGCGTGCGCAGCTCGGTGGTCGACGCCTTCTCACTCAACTACAAGATCGTCGTGCCCGAGGAATGCTCGTTCGATCGTGGTCAGGCGTCGCATGCGATCAATCTATTCGACATGCATCAGAAGTACGCCGACGTGATCCCGACCGACGAGGTCATCGCGCATCTCGCAAAGCGCACTCCGGCGCGGCAGGCCACGCCTCAGACCGCGGCCGCGGCAGGCTGACAGGCAGCCACGGCTGCCTGATTTATCGATCGTAACGGCGCCTGCCGATCGTCATCGGACCGGCAGGCGTCGGACCTAATCCAGATCGATCCCTATAAAATCTTCGGTAACGTGCGGCCCGTTCACCAGGGCCGTACGGTGCGTACGTCGATCACCGCGACGCCGCCCTTCTCGACCTCGGCCACCGCTTCGCGCAACGCTGTGGCGAGTTCTTTGGCGGTCTCGATCGGACCCCTCGCCCACGTGCCGAAGCCGCGGCTGACAGTGGCGAAGTCGACCTCGGGGTCGAACATCGCGGTTCCGATCCAGGCATTCTCCAGCGGGCGCTCACGATGGCGCGCCATCTTGCGCTGATGCTCTTCGTCATTCATGAACGAGCGATTGTTGTCGATAATCGCCAGCAACGGAATCTTGTAATGCACCGCGGTCCACACCGCACCCGCCGACATCACCATGTCGCCATCGCCCAGGATGACCACCGGAAACTTGCGTTGTTCATGAGTTGCGAGCGCGGCGCCGACCGCCGCTCCCGGCCCATAGCCGATACCGCCGCCGACGTTCGCGCCCAGGAATTCGCCGACGCCTTTGAAATCCCAAACCCCTTCGGGCCAGCCCTTGATTGAGCGGCCCGAAAGCACGCAATCGCGGCCGCGCACCGCTTCCCAAACCATGTCGACCAGGCGCGCTCGCGAAACGTTAGCTTCTTTCGCCCGCACCGCCGCTTCCTCCTGCTGGCGGGCGCGCAGCGCGCGATGACGGGCGCCGATTTCCGCCGCGCGGGATTGGACTCTCGCTGCCATGGCGCGATCTTGCGCGCGCGCCTTGAGCGCCTCAATAAGCTGGCCCATGCCGGCGATCGGGTCGGCGAGCAGGCGAATGTCGGCGGGCGAGATCTCGCCGCCGACGTGCGACCATGAACGAAACGCGAAGTCATTCAACGACAGGTCGATTACGGCCACCTCCGATTCCTTTGCCGGCCGCCGCCCTTCCTCGTCGCCATAGAGCCCGACCAGGTCGGGAACGTCGAGCACGTCGATCGCCAGTACGACATCCGCCTCGCCGAGGACGCGCGGATCGCCATTGAGATTTTGCGGATGAGTGCTCGGAAACGAGACGTGATTCATATGATCGACGTAAGCACCGCCGACGGCTTCCACGAGCGCGACCAGCAGCGGCGTAGCCCGCGGATCGTAGGACAGGCTGCCCGCCGCGATCACCGGCATCCGCGCCCCCAGCAGGGCCTCGGCCGCCTGTGCGACCGCCTGGGTATCGGCGCAAATCGGCGCCGGAGCGGCATAGCGCGGAAGATTTACATCGGGAATCGGCAGCGCACCGCTGAGCGCGGTCTCCTGCAAAATCTTGTCTAGCGCGATATAGACCGGGCCGCACGGCGGCGTGATCGCGATTCGATGGCCGCGGATGATCGAGCTTATTGCCGCAGCCGGCGTGGCCGGCTCGTCCTCCCATTTGACGAAGGCCCGCACCAGTTCGCCCTGCGTGTTCGCGGAATGAGTGAAATCGATCCAGCGGCGCCAGTTCGGGTCGGCGGGGCCCGCGCCGCCCAGTATCAACAGCGGTGTGCGATCGCACCACGCGTCGTACACTGCCATCGAGGCGTGCATCAGGCCCACCAGGTTGTGACAGATGGCGAGCCCCGGCCGCTGCGCGGCTTTCGCGTAGCCGTGCGCGAAAGCGACGCCGATCTCCTCATGGCTGCAGAGCAGCACCTTGGGCGTCCGGTTGCGATGATAATTGACGAGCGAATCGTGCAGTCCGCGGAAGCTCGATCCCGGGTTCAGCGTGACGTATTCGTAGCCCAGCGCGCCGAGCAGATCGGCGATCGCGTCCGAGACAAATTGCGGCTGCGGACGGGCGTCGCCTATCCCGGCCGGCTGCTCGATTTCCATGGTTTTGACTGTCTTTTTTTTCACCACTCGCACCTGCATTTCTCGCTGCGTTGGGAGAAAGGATAGCGTCGCATCAGAGCCTGGTCCGCACCAGCGTTACTATACAATAGCTCTGCGCCAACGCGAGGGCGGCCGGCATCGGACGGTTGCGCTCGACGAGTGCGTTCGACGGATGCGATTCGACCGCGGTTCTGAACCAACTTATCGTCAGCGAAAGGGGCCGGGCGTCAGGTTGACCGCGACAGTGAAAGGATCAATCCTTAATCTACCAATTGGTCGGTTTAGCGAGGTCGGTCTAGGAAGGCAATTATGGCACGATCAGGTGGCAATGGCGGCCAGCGGGATTCCAAGTCGAGCCCGGAAGTCGGTTACGCGGCACGCCTGACGGTGCCCGCGGCGGGCTTTCAGAGCGCTCCGCCGGTCCCGCAGCCGAACATCTTTCCGCTCGAATGGCCGACTCTCAGCGAGCCGCTCGCGGCGCTCTACGAGAAGGCCAAGCGCCAGATCTGGAACCCTTCCGACTTTCCGTGGCAGGCGCTTGACGCGGCGAGCTTCACACCCGAGCAGCGACTCGGGATCATGTATTGGTATGCCACCCTGGCGGTGTTCGACGGTTCCGGGCCGGCGGTCTTCGCGGCTGCCATGATCCATGCTTACGAGATTCAGGCCGAGGATCCGATCCGCAAATGCTTCTTCACAGTAGCGCGCGATGAGGTCAATCACGAAGAATGTTGCCAGCGCGTGATCGATCGGATGGTCCCCGGTGGACCGATCCGTTTTGATCCCCGCACCACATTGGAGCGCGCGGCGCTCAACAATATCCAATGGCTCTATCATAATGGTGGCCGCTATTGGCGCGGCTACTCGAAATCGCTCGACAAGTACCCGCTCTCGGTGCTTTTCACCTCGTTCCTGCTGGGCGAAGTTGCGGCCTCGACGCTTTTTCATGGTATGTCGCAGCGCACCACCCATCCGGTCTTCAGGCAGGTTTTCACCCGGGTCGGACAGGACGAAAGCCGCCATCTGGCGATCTGTCTCAAGATGCTGGAGAGCGATTGGCCGGGCCTGATTCGGGAGCAGAAGGATCTGATCACCAAACAGTTGCGGGCCGGATTCGTCTTTCTTTCGATGATCCTGTGGGAACCGCCCAAGCAGTTCTGGGATCTGCCCGATTACTTCCTGCCCAACCATCGCGTCCTAATCGACGCCGCCCGCGATGCCGGCCTGGGCGTATTGACCTACGACGAGCAGGCCGCGAACTGGCGGGTGGCGATCGCGCGGGTGCGCAAGTTGGTCGAGGATTGGGGCATCCAGTTTCCCGCGATACCTGAACTCGACCTCGACGGCGTCGACATCGGCGAAATCACTGCCGACGATATCATCCCGGTTTTCTGAGCCGCCGGGCCGAAGACGTTTTTTCGCAACGCGATCGCGGCGTGCGGCGTGGATGCCGCTTTCGCGCTAGGATCGTCGTATAAATCTTTCGACGGGGATCTGACCTCTCCAATGGACGCTGATGCCAGCCTGTCTGCGACTTGCGCGAGCGGCAGCGGCGACCGGTAATTATGATGGCTGAGCAACTGCGAAGATGGGGCGAGCAGCCGTGGCGGGCGGAGAGCTTCGCAGTGCGGCCGTTTAAAGCGGAGCCGGCCGACGTGATCGTCGTAGGCGGCGGCCTCACCGGTGCCGCTGCGGCGCTTCGCCTTGCACGAGCGGGACTGCGCACGGTCCTGCTCGAGGCCGGCCGCTTCGGCGATGCAGCCAGCGGGCGCACCGGCGGAATCGTGCTGGAGGGCACCGCGTGGGGTCCTCGCGAGGGTGCTAACCGATGCGTCCCGGACCTCGAGAAACTGGTGCGGGACGAAAGTATCGATTGCGATCTCGAGGTCGCCGGCTGCTGGGAAATCGACCATCGCAAGGGCAGCGACCAACTGCCCTGGCTTGACGGTGAGACGCCGATCCGGATCGCCCGCATCGTCGCCGGCGGAGTGGTCAATCCGCTCGCTCTGCTGGCGGGACTCGCGAATCGGGCAGCCGAATCGGGTGCGATGCTCCATGAGCATGCCCGGGTGACCCGCGTCCTCACCGATAGTTCTCCGGCGGTCGAAGCGGCCGGAGTCACGCTCCGCACCCGCCATCTGGTAATCGCGGCCAACGCCTGGACCAGCGCGCTGGTTCCCGCTATCCGCCCAACCCGCGCGGCGCTGACCTTTGCTATTGCCACCGCGCCGCTCGATACACCGACGCTGGCGGCGATCGGCCTTAATCCAGGCTTGCCGTTTTACACGATCGATCTCCCCTACCTTTGGGGCCGCCTCACGCGGGAGCGCCGGCTGATCATGGGTGCCGGGCTCTTGTGGGGAAGCGCTGATGAGCTGGAAGCCCTCGACGTATGCCAGGGCGAGGCGGCGGCGATATTGGAACGGCTCGAAACGCGCGTGCGCCGACTTAATCCAGCCTTGCGCGACGTGCGAGTCGAGTATCGATGGGCGGGACCGATCGCGATTCCGGATGGCCAGGCGCCCCAGATCGGACGGCTTGCCGGCGCGCCCGATATCTTCGTCGCCAGCGGCTACGCAGGTCATGGGGTTGCGCTGAGCGTGACAGCCGGCACGCTCCTCGCGCGCGCGATAATCGAAGCTGCGCCGCTGCCGCGATGGGCCGAACCTGCTAAATCAGGCGGGAAAGGCTGAGATCGGATAGATTACTTGGTAACGAGCAACCGATGACAGCAGTGCCGTCCAGCGCGGATGGCGCAATTTGAACCAAGGAGCTTTGAGGGATGCCTAAGCTGGGCGTGGCCCAATTCACCGGTAGTATCAATTGGGAAGAGAATATCGCTGCAGTCAGCCGGCTTGCCGCCGGCGCCGCCGAAGCGGGTGTGCAGATGCTGAGCTTTCACGAACTCGCCAGCACGATTTACCCGCCGTACGTTGAAAATCCCGACTTGCTTAAGCTGGCCGAGCCGGAGGATGGCCCGTCGGTAAGCGCAGCAGCGAGCATCGCACGCCAGAACGAACTGGTGATGGTTTACCCGTTTTACGAGCGCGACGGCGCTCGGCTTTACAATAGCGCCATAATCTTCGGCCCACGCGGGGAGCGGTTGGGCAAATATCGCAAGACCAGCGTGCCCGCCTCGCGGCTGCTGCCGGGCGCCAGTGAACGATACTATTTCCGCGCCGGCGACCTCGGCTTTCCAGTGGTCGAAACCCCGTGGGGGGTCCGGATCGGCGTGATTATCTGTTACGACCGCAACCTGCCGGAACCGGCGCGCTGCGCCGCGATGAACGGGGCCGATGTGCTGTTCGTGCCGGTCACCACCGTTCAGTTGGTCCGGCCGTGGTGGGAATTGTTGCTGCGTGCCCGGGCGGTTGAAAATGTGATGTACGTCGCGGCGCCCAACCGTATCGGCGAGGATCGCGGCGGCGCACCGGAGGTCTTCTACTTCGGCGAAAGCCTGATTATCGATCCGACCGGGGAAATCGTCGCCCATGCCAGCGACCAGCGCGAGGATCTGGTTACCGCCGAGCTCGACCTCGACCTGCTGCGCCGGCAGCGCAAGACCTGGCTGTTCTTCGAGGATCGCCGGCCCGAGCTATACGAGTCACTGATCGATTCTCAAAAGCTGCCGAAATTCGGCCGCACGGCCACCCCCAAGGGTTGACTAGCGCTCGCTGCCTGCGCGATACGGATCGAAGCGAATCGTAATTTCGACTCGGGGAGAAGCCGATGGAAAAAAGCCTCGAAGCAAAGGTCCAGGAACTTTGGGACCGCGAGCAAATCAAATCACTCACCTACGCCTACGGTCAGTGCCTCGAAAAGATGGACTCGGAGGCGCTGTCGAAGCTTTTCACCGAAGACGGCGCGATGGACTTCAGCGCGGTGGGCTGGGGGATCAAGAAAGGGCGCCAGGCGATCAAGGATTTCTATCCGACCACCTGGCCGCAGCGGGTCAAGCCATTCTTCACCAACCATTACATCGAGTTCGATGACGCGAACCATGCGCATGGCTGGTGCTGGCTCGATAATCGGCTGAAGAAAGACGATCAGAGCCTGATGGGGTGCGGCCGGCTGCACGACAATTACGAGAAAGTCGACGGCGAGTGGCATTTCAAGTCGCGCCGGGTCGAGATGTTCTTCATGGTGCCGATCAGCGAGGGCTGGGCGAAGGTGATGAAATAGGACCGGCGGCGATCGAGCCGCCGGCGCGCCATCTAGATTTTCACGACGCTAGTGACGATTTCGACTACGATCAGAATCACTATCGCGATTTCGAGCCACAAAAGACGCCGATCGCGGCCGACCTCGAGCAGCAATTGCAGCGCCTCCTGGATACTGCGGAGCTTTGATTCGAGCGCGGCGTAGCGATCGCCGAGATCGAACTCCTCGCGTAAATCGTCGTAAATCCGGTCCATCGCGGGGTCTTCCCAGGCGGCGTCGGGCTTGTCCAGCAGATGCAGAACCAGCAGCACTTCGCTGCGGGTCGCGGTCGCTTCACCGATAAACCGGTTGAGCGGCCGAATCAGCACGGGCACCGTGCCGCGGCGTTCGAGGCGCTCGACCAGCGAGCCGGTGCGCGCGAAAAGCTGCTCGACCAGCCGCTCGTAGTACTCCATCGCCGCGCTTTGCGCGATCGTCAGCGCGACGATTCCAGCCCGTTCCGGCGTGAAACGATCGACCCTGAGCGCGCCGTCAAAAATCCCAATCGGCTGCCCGGGCGCCTCGAGCACCGTGTAATCCTCTCGGATTACCTGGGTCGTCAGCGAGGCCGGTCCATAGCGGCGCAGACGCAGCAGGGCTGCATCACGTTTTTCCGCCGGCAGGTCGTAGGTCGCGACCGCGCCGAACGGATAGATGCATAGGGCGCCGGAATCGATCGGCAGATAAAGCTCGTGCGAGGTGATGCGGGCCTCGGGGAAGGCCGGGGCGAGTTGCTTCAGGGTAAAATTTTCCTCGAACGCGACCGCATAGAACTGATGAACCTTGGGCGCTGCCTCGTCGCCGATCTTCTGTTCCGCCACCGCCATCGGTTCAAATGCGGCGCAGCAGCTTAGGCGTCGCAAACCATTCGAGGACGCAACTCGTCGGATTGTCCGATATTTCGGTCTCCAGACAGGCGACCCCGCCTTTTTTGAAGTCCAGATCACAGCGCCGATCGGAGCCGGTGAGCAGAAACGAAGCCAGATGCCCGAGGCCGGGCTGATGACCGACCAGCGCGATGCTCTTGTGCCGGGCGTGCGGACGGAGCGCTTCCAGAATCGTTGCCGAATCGCATCCTGGCGCCAGTTCCGGCATCACCTCGATCCTGATTCCGGTCAGGCCGCCGGCAAGAATTTCGGCGGTCTCGTGGGCCCGCTTGAGCGGGCTGGTCAG
>DATJRJ010000125.1:0-10945 GCA_035504735.1 Binataceae bacterium (SeqCode) | reverse complement strand
TCGAGCCAGGGACGAACGTATCGACGATCTGCTGGAACACCTCGCGGCGCGGCACTCCCGGCTTGACCGATTGGCCGAGGTCGCTCAGCAGCAGGCGATGGTTGCGGCCGGGGAGTTTGCTGATCGTCAAAAAGAAGTCCTTCTCCATGTAGTAGTTGATCCACGCACCGTCACCTGGGTAGCCATCCAGCGGCGCATCCATCATCTGGAGCACCATGTCCTGATATACCCGTCCCGAAAAAGACAGGCCGAGCGATTTACGCACGCGGCTATGGACCCCATCGCACGCTACCAGCCATCGCACCCGGGTCACTTCCGGGGAGCCGTCGGCATGTTTCAGCTCGACGGTTACGCCGTCGGCATCCGGCTTCAGGTCGGTCAGTTCAGTGCCCCATTCGGGACGCGTCGAGTAGGCGCTTTCGAGATGCTCACGCAGCAGGCGTTCGGTGTCGGTCTGACTGACCTTCAGGATGTAGCGATAGCGGGTATTGTCGAGCCGCGTAAAGTCGAGCCGCGGCTGCTCGGTGAAACCGTTGAAGTTGAAGGTAAAGCCGGGCGCCGGTTCGCCGTTCTCCAAAAAGCGATGCGCGATGCCGATATGCTCGAGCATCTCGAGCGTGCGGGCCTGAACGGTAAAGGCCCGCGAGGTCTCGTCGGGAGTCGTGGCTTTGTCGATCAGGCGGCATCCGATGCCGCGCCGCAATAACTCGTTGGCCACCATCATGCCAGCCGGACCGCTGCCGGCCACCAGCACCGAATCGTTATCCATCAGCCTCTTCATCTCCCTGCTTAATCAGGGCACCTCGCCGGAGCCGTGCAGCCCTCGATCGGAGCGCTGGTTCGTGAGGCCTTCTCGTTCCCGAACGCGGTCCCTTGGCCAAAGATAGCCTGCCTACGGCCGAGTGAGAAGCGAAATCGGCAAGGTGGCCAGGCTTTCACAGGCCTCGAACGAATCTTCACGTCCTATATGGCGCGGCTTACGATTCGCGGCTAACCTCTTCGATTGCGGAGCACAATCATCTGAAACTATTTCAGGTATATGCGCTGTGGGCGCTCGCGGTGGTCGCCCTTTCCGGATGCGCCAGCTTTGCGACTCAGCCGAGCGCCGACTACATGGCGCAACGGCCGACAATCGTTCTGGTATACGACTTCCATGCCTCTCCTAACACCGTCTCTGAGGACCCGAGATTAATTGCGGAAGGCACCAATGATTTCGCCTCAGCGAGCACGGCAGCGCGGCAGGCCGCACTCGGCGAGCAGGTTCGGGAACAGATCCAGAACAAACTGGTCGACGGAATCACCGCCTTAGGCCTACCGGCACAGGCTGGCGATCCTTCGAGACCGGCCCCCGCAGGTGCCTTAATAATTCGCGGCGACTTCTGGACCGCGAGCCCCGATAATCTTCAGATCCGGAACATAATTCGGTTCGGAAAAGACAGCAGCACAGTGGAGACCAGCATTTATGCGCTCGGGGCGATATCGCCCGATAGCTTGGTACCCTTGCTTCATTTTCTGACAGACGCTCAGACCGACGCGATGCCGGCGCTGACGGACAGCGACGATCAGCCGTCCGACGCTACGAGCAAAAGAGCGGCGCGCGCGCAAAGAGGGGACGAATCTATAACGATCGACACTTATCGATCTCAGGTTACTCAGCTCGTCGATAAAACGGTGAGTCAGGCGTTAACCAACCTGTCGCAGTATTTCGCCAACCAGGGATGGATAGCTTTCTCTCAGGTGAACGTGCCCCAGTATTAAAGCCATTTGCGACCCTTCGAAGCCCCTCGGCCCATCCGCATCCAGGATTGGATGGCTGCCCATCTGCGGTGAACTTTGACTCAGAAGAGTCGGCCGGCATCAGTTCTCGGGCTTTGGCACTTCCCGAACTAACGGGAAAATTGAAGGAAATATGTGGATTAGTTTTGATGAGGTACGTTTCAACGGAAATTGGCGCATCTATTGCACGCATCGATCGATCACGAGAATTCCATACGGAGTGGCACTGTTTTTTTAAAGGCATCCAGGAACCATGTCGATAATACTCGACCTCGATTGAGCCACCTCCTTGTCCGAGTGTTCTGAAGCAACCTGTTAAACTAAGTAGGAGGCGGTTTATATCGGTCAAGCCATTCCAATCTTAGTGCATCTAAAAGATGGCTGAGAATCTGCGCCACGATGACCAGGCGCTCGGCAGGACCGGCACGCATGCCTTCTACTCGTGGCACCGCACGATACTCATCCGGTAGCCGCGGGCAGCAGGCGAACGGATGCTGGTGTCTCGGTCAATCATTTTGTGCTTAATCAAAGCTGGGATCTGACGTAATTGATAAGACAACCCGCCGAGAATTGAGATGCCTGCAATGGGGCCGGTCGTTTGCGGGGCGCCGAAAATCCGGCCCATCCTGCACATTGGGTGATACGTCGGTGCCCGATTATCTAGGTGTTCTGCTGGGGCGAAGGAGTACGATGATGGAGATCTCGAGTAATTCCAATAGTAAAATGCGGCGGGCTGTTCCCCGTCTGCAGATCGCGCAAGTTGCACCCCTTTACGAGCGAATCCCGCCCGAGCTATACGGCGGGACCGAACGCGTAGTCTCGTACGTAACCGAGGAACTGGTCAATCGCGGTCACGACGTCACGCTGTTCGCCGCCGGAGATTCTGAGACGGCCGCTAAACTTAAACCCGGCTGCCCGCAAGCTCTACGGCTGGTGGGCAAGCCCGAGCTGGGCGTCTGTCTGCATCTGCCGATGCTGGGCGATCTTTATGCGGGCCTTGCCGGCCGCTTCGATATCGTTCATTCGCACCTTGACTTCTGGACTTTCCCATTCGCAGAACTGACGGACCTGCCGACCCTTTCCACGATGCACGGGCGGCTCGATCTCCCCGATCTTCATCCGATCTATCGCCGATATCGCAAGGCTCCGCTGGTCTCGATAAGCGATGTCCAACGAAAGCCGCCCCCGTTTGCGAACTGGATCGCGACGGTCTACCACGGACTTCCGCGCGACCTACTGAAGTTCAGTCCCGGTCCGGGTAAATATCTGGCTTTCGTGGGCAGGATTTCCCCCGAGAAACGAAATGACCTCGCGATCGACGCCGCCCTAAAGGCGGGAATCCCGTTCAAGATGGCGGCGAAGGTCGACGCCGTTGACCGAGAGTACTTCGAGGCAGTCATCAAGCCGCGTCTGCATCCGCCCGAAGTGGAATATATCGGCGAGATCAGCGAAGCGGAGAAGAGCGAGTTTCTGGGCAATGCTCTGGCACTCCTATTCACCATCGATTGGCCAGAGCCGTTCGGCCTCGCGATGATCGAGGCGATGGCATGCGGAACCCCGGTGATTTCCCGGCCGTGCGGATCGGTTCCCGAAGTGGTTACGCCAGGTTTGACTGGATACATAGAGAGTTCGCTCGACGATCTGGTTTCCGCGATCAAGAAAGTCGACCAACTGTCGCGGGAGGCGGTGCGTAGGGAATTTGAGGCGCGCTTCACTGCGGAAACGATGGTTGACCGATACGAGCAGCTTTATCTCCAGGTGATGAATGCCGATGAGAGCACCGCGGTGGAAATCGCTAGCGAAGGGTAACACTTTGAGTGCCCGCGATTAGCGTCGCCGGATCGACTCCGCCGCATCGCGCTCAAGGAACGTTTGCTACGGCCCAGGAGCGACTGATTCCGTAGCACTGGCGCTCGGGCGTGACGACAAGACCGGCGTCGTCACGATGATCGAGGTCGGCGTAACGGTCGTAGTCGGCGTTGGCGTCGCAGTCGCGGTCAGTGCCGAGGTAGCGGTCGGCGTCGTCGTAGCGGTTGCGGTCGGCGTTGCCGTAGCAGTCACGGTCGCTGTTGCCGTAGCAGTCGCGGTCGGCGATGCCGTAGCAGTGGCAGTTGGCGTTGCGGTCACGGTCGGCGATGTCGTAGCAGTTGCGCTCGGCGATGCCGTAGCAGTTGCGCTCGGCGATGTCGTAGCGGTTGCCGTCGGCGTTGCCGTAGCAGTCGCAGTTGGCGTTGCGGTCACGGTCGCTGTTGCTGTAGCAGTCGCGGTCGCAGTTGGCGTCGCAGTCACGGTCGCTGTTGCCGTGGCGGTTGGAGTCGGCTTGATCCAATTTATCGGCCATCTCACCCAGATGAGCGTAGCCGTATGGCCCGCGCGGGCTTCAGTCATATCGCCTACCCGCGTGAACTTCCCGGTGGTGGGATCGTAGGTCTCGGCGCTCGACAGGGGTTTGTATTTCGGTCCCCAGCCTCCCGCGATCAATACCTTACCGTCGGGCAACAGAGTCGCCGAGTGCTCATAGCGGCTGACACTCATGGGCGAGGTCGCGACGAATCGATGACCATCGTAAAGCTCTGCCGAGTTGTCGTCACGGCCGCCGACAATCAGTACGCGGCCGTCGGGCAGCAACGTCGCGGTATGGCCGGCGCGCGGCTTCGTCATGTTGGGACCGGCTTTGAAGGTTCCGCTGCGCGGGTCGTAAATCTCGCTGGTGGCGACGGGTGCGCTCCTGGCATATGGACTGCCGCCGGCGATCAGCACCGCTCCGTTACGTAGCAAAGTCGCGCTGTGAAAGATCCGGTTACTGCTGAGCTTTCCCGATGGTCGGAATTTGCCGGTCCGAGGAATGTATAGCTCCGCCGTCTGCGGACCCCCACCAACTATCAGCACGTGTCCATCACGCAGCAGCGTGGCGGTTTGGCCGTACCGGCTGGCGGCCATATCGCCGGTAGCAGTGAACTTAAGGGACGATGGATCGTATAGCTCAGCGCTGTTCGTGCCGCCGCCAACCACCAGTACGCGCCCGTTTCCAAGCAGTGTGGCAGACGGCTCGTCACGCGGAGCAGCCATATTCGGCCCGGCATTGAAGACCCCGGTCGACGGGTCGAACAGCTCGGTTGATGGCAGAAGCCACGGAGGTGCGGCTCCCATAAACGTAATTGATGGTTCGAAGACCGTGTCGATCCCACCAACAATCAGGACTTTGCCATTGGCCAGGGCAGTCGCGGCGTGATGATCGCGATGCGCCGTCATCGAGCTGATGGGCAGAAACCGGCGGGACGCGCAATCATAAATTTCCGCGCTCTCGAGAACTGCAGGACTTTCCCCGGTGGTCGTTTCGGCGGTTCCGGTGCCGCCGACGATCAGGACCAGCGGCCTGAGCGCTATAGTAGGCGTTGCAGAGGGCGTTGCGGATTTATGGCGATGATGCCTCCGCCGATGGGCGGCGCTCGCATTTACTCCAAAAAGCACTAGCAGCACGACACTAAGGCCTACCAGCGGGAGCACACGAGCCAGGCGGATAACCCGGTTCATTGCGTCACTCCTGCACTCGCGCATGGCCCCGCAGGCCCAAGTGGTGGCTCGGATGATGTTGCGCGCTCTCCCATTCCTTCTCTTTGGCGGCCACCTGGAGAGATAGGCCGCGCGTTTCGTCGATAAACATCGCGAAGACCGCGGCGCTCAGAAAGCCGAGGAACGCGAAATAGCGGATTACTTGCGCGAGTCCGCCGATTCGCCCGATCATCATGGCAATCAATACCTGCGCCAGCATCGAGAAGATTGCCGCGGTGATTCCCTGCCAGCCGATAATGGTAGTGCGCAAGGCCGACGGAAAAAGCTCGGTCGCCGCCGAGTTGGCACCGACCGTCATCACCCCCGACGCGATTTTGAACCAGCAGTACGCAGCCAGCAGAATTAGCGACGAATGCGCGACGATAATCGAGGGCACCCAATAAAAGGCCAGCGCGCCGAACCAGGCCGCGCCCCCGACGTATGCGACCGTCGGGACTCTTCCGAATCGTTCCGACGTCCACGCGCCAAGCGGAAAGCCGAGCATCCCGAACAGCATCCCGGCTACCACTAGCGTGCTCGCCGTCTGGGGCGGAAGTCCGATGATCGATACCGTCGCGAAGTACAGCCAGCCGTTGACGGCTGTGCCCGCCATCGTGTCGAGTGCCGCGCAACTGAGCAGCCCGAACGCCCGGCGCCGATAGAGCGGATGAAAGATGTCATAGATACGGCTGCCGACGACTGCTTCCTTGGTCTTCGTGCTCGAATATTGACCCTCGGCCGGTAACATCCGGGCGACCGGTATCACCAAAAGGAGCCCTGCCGCGCATGGTGCCAGTAGCCATCGCCACGAGTGTCCCCAGCTCAGAAGAAACGGAATCAGAATGTAGCCCAGGACTCCGCCGATGGCACTCGCGGCCGCCGCGCAGGCCTGGCCGGCGGCGCGCTGATGTACCGGCAGTTCCTCGGCCAGCACCACGATCGCGGATGAAACCGAGCCGCCGAGTAAGGCCGAGATCAGGATCTCGCATATCGTGAAGGTCAGCGCCTTTGGCGCGAACGCCGCGGCGACCGACAAAATCGGTGTGAACACCAGGCTGGCCAGAATGATCCGCCGCTGGCCGATTCGATCCGCCATTCTGGCGAGAAACAATGCTCCGAACGCCGACACCGACATCCACGCGAACAACTGTGCAAGCTGAGGCTGGTTGAGATCAAAACTCTTCGCGATCCAGGGCGACGCGACTCCGACAATCGAGAGACTGTACCCTTGGTACACCAGCAGGATGCCAATCGCGCCGATGATTGCCACTGGTGTGGACTGATGTTGGCTGGGGCTACTGCGATTCTCTTCAGGTGTCTCTGGGGCGTTCGCCATGGTGATTGCCGTTGAGAAGGGGCGGAGCTAAAGAGTCCAGCGAAGATCGGGCCAAGGTTGGAGGCTTTTGCCGCAATCACGATAGAACGATGTAACCGTTCGACCAGTCTCACCCATATGGTTGATCGATATTACGATTTCGTATGGCGCCAAGCCCAGAAAGGGGACGCCGGAGAAAAAACCCGGCTAATGACGGCCCTCAATAAAAACGGCACATCGGTTGCGTCATTTCTTTACATCACCCTCTCTTCAGCTGCGAAGGGCTAGCCATGGACTTGAAGCGCGCAAAGTTTATCCGGTCTCCTCTGGCCAGATTTCTGGCCTGCCTCAAGCCGCACTTGAGATTTGTGGTGGGCGCGGCGCTGATGGGGATTGGTAAATTTACACTACCGCTCGCCTTCCCGCTCGCCTTCAAATACATCATCGACGTTCTGCTCGCGACCAAGCCTAAGCTCTATGGAATAGACCTGACGATCGATCATTGGTGCCTCGGAATTGCGCATCTAATGAGGTTCGCGCCAACTCCCGAGGGTAAGCTCGCCGCCCTGAGCATCGTGATGCTTATGCTATACGCAATCCAGTCGGTAGCCAGCTACTACCGGAACTACTGGGCGGGGATTGCGGGTAACCGGCTCATTTTCGATCTGCAAGCCAAGCTGTATTCGCATCTGCAGCAACTGCCGCACTCTTTCTTCGATCGCAACCCCGCCGGCTCAATTGTGTCGCGGGTGCTGAACGACGTAACTCAGGCCAACGAGCTGGTAACTTCGGCGCTGATCGACGTCTGGACCGATGCGATTTCGCTGGGCCTCGTGATCGTCATCCTGTTCGCACTCAGTTGGCAACTGGCGCTGGTCGCGCTTTGCATCATGCCGATGTGGGTGGCATTCATGCGCTACTTCTCGCCGCGGATCAAGGCAGTCTGCCATCGGATGCAGCAGGCGGTCGAGGAGTTGTCCGGCGATGTGCACGAGCGGGTAGTGGGCGCGACCACGGTCAAGTCGTTCGGACGCGAGAAGCAGGAGGTGCACCGGTTTGGCCTGCGCACCGGCGAACTCTACGAGCGTAACGTCGACAAGATTCGCCTGGCCGCCAAGCAAGAGATGTTAATCCAGCTTCTGACGCGTTGTGCTCCGACCATCGTCGTCTGGATTGCTGCACTGATGATTATGCGCGGTACGATGACGTTAGGTACTCTGATCGCGTTCCTGACCTTGCTCGCCTTCGTTTATCTCCCGCTCGAACGTTTCGCCCAGATCTCGGTCGTGGTATCCGCGGCGCTGGCTGCAATCGAGCGCATCTTCGGCTTCCTCGACCTACCTCCCGAGATCACCGACCACCCGCTGGCCCATCCGTTCGCCGTGCGCCATGGCACCGTTCAGTTTGACAACGTCTCGTTCGGCTATCCCCCGCGCGACGGCGCGCCGCTCCGCCAGGTGCTCGATGAACTCAATCTCCACATTCCCGGGGGCTCGCGGGTCGCGCTGGTGGGACGCTCGGGTGCCGGCAAGACCACGCTCGCCAGTCTGATTCCACGCTTTTACGACGTGAATCACGGCCGGGTTTTGATCGACGGCCATGACGTACGGCACTTCACGCTCAAGTCCTTGCGCGATTCCATCAGTTTGGTGGCGCAAGATGCCCTGCTCTTCAGCGCCAGCGTGCGTGACAACCTGCTTTACGCACGCCCCGATGCGACCGAGGAGATGCTCTGGCAGTCGCTCGAGTTCGCGAATCTCAAAAGCTTCGTCGAAGATTTGCCAGAAGGTCTGGATGCGATTATCGGCGAACGCGGCGTGAAAGTGTCGGGCGGGCAACGCCAGCGCTTAGCGATCGCGCGCGCCTTTCTCAAGGATTCCAAGATCGTGATCCTTGATGAGGCTACCTCGGCCGTCGATCCGGAGTCCGAGAGCCTGATTCATGAGGCCATGGAGCGCCTCATGGAGGGCCGCACTGTCTTCATCATTACGCATCGGCTACGTAGCGCAGTGCACGCCGACCTGATCGTCGTCCTCGACCAGGGTCGGATCAGCGAGATCGGTACCCATCAGGAGTTGCTGGATCGCGATGGGCAATACGCCGCGCTCTTCAATGAACAGGCGCGCGGTCTCAACCTCGTCCCCACCGTGTTCAACCGCAGCGCCGGCTGAACACTACCGAAATCAGTACGCCGATCACCTTACTCGCCATCGGCGCCATCGGGTTACGATTTTGATCGTTTACTCGATGGGCCTTTGGCGAGAATGGCCGGGGCTTGCACCGCCGGAGGCGGTCTCATTATTCAAACTCCACGCTGATCGGACCTTGCTTATCGAGGATTTCGATCGCCGGAACTTCGGGCGTGCGTCGCACCACAATCGAGGCCGTACCAGCGCCTACTCTGAGGTGCTCGATCTTAATCCAGTCGAGCCACTCCGGCATCGCCGGCGAATCAATTACCAGTTTGTGCTCGAACCCATTCACTTTTATCCCGAGCATCGCCTGCACAATCATCAGGATACTGGCCGTGGACCATGCCTGGGGCTGGCACGCGACCGGATAGGGCACCGGGCCGAGCCGATCGTCACGCCGGAATCCGCAGAACAACTCCGGCAGGCTTCCGGCGTGCAGAGGCACCGCCGCCTTTAATAGGCCTTCCAGGATCCGGAGCACGCCTCGACGGCCGTTCAGAGTCGCCAACCCGGCGGCGGCGATCGCATTGTCATGCGGCCAGATCGAGCCGTTGTGATAACTCATTGGGTTGTAGCGTGATTCGCGCGCGCTGAGCGTTCTAACCCCCCATCCGGAAAACATTTCATCGCTCAAAAGGCGCTCAGCAAGCGCTCGCGCCGGCTCAGGATCGAGCAGGCCGGTCGCAAGGCAATGAGCTCCATTTGAGGTCATTACGCGGCATGGTTGCTTGTCGAAATCGAGCGCCAGCGCGACCATTCCCTCGCGCTCGAGCCAGAAATCGCGCGCGAACGCGGCTTTGAGTTTAGCCGCGCGCTCCACGAGCCGGTCGCCGAGCCTGTGATGGCCCAGCCGGCGCGCAGCATCGGCGATCGATACATAGCCGGCGTACACGTAGCCCTGGACCTCGCACAGCGCGATCGGGGGCCTCGCCAGTGTGCCATCGGCGTGCATGATCGCATCGAAAGAGTCTTTCCATCCCTGGTTGGCGAGTCCGCGCGGCGTTTCGCGCAGATACTCGACGTAAAGATCGCCGTCGCGATCGCCCCACCGTTCGATCCATTGCAGTGCGCGCTCGACATTGCTCCATAGTTGTTCGGCGAGCGCCAGGTCACCAGTGGTTGAGACATAGCTCCCGAGCAACCACAGGAAGAGAGGCGTCGCGTCGACGCTTCCGTAGTAGCGGCCGAATGGCACTTCGCCGGTCGCCGCGGTCTCGCCGCCGCGGATTTCATGGACGATCTTTCCGGGCTGCTCGTCGCGTGCGCGCGAGATACCGGCGCCTTGCAGGCTCGCCAGGGTCTTGAGCGTGCCGGCCGCGATGGCCGGATTGAAAGGCAGCGCAAACAGCGCGGTGAGAATGCTGTCGCGGCCGAAGAGCGTCGCAAACCAGGGAATTCCCGCCATGATGAAGGTGCCCTGCGGCGTATGGCGCATCAGCGAGGTCAGATCGGCGCAGGAATTGTGCAGCAACGAATTCATCAGCTCACTGTTGGTGGTGATTCGGGCCCATGCAGTATCGGAGCTGGCTATCTGGGCGCGACGCTGGGCTAGCGCTTCGTCAAATCGGGCCGGATAGCCGTTGCTTGGCAGTTTCTGCTTCTCGCAGCCGACGAGAATCCTGACTTCGAGATCCTTCTGCTGGGTGGGTTTCAAGGTGAGCCGGAACGAGGCGCGCTCCGCCGTCAATCCGGCCGGCTCCGGTTCGAAGCCGATTTCTGTGAACCGCCATATGTTATCCAGGCCCAGATAAGAGAAACGCACCGACTTGCGGCCAACCTTAGGCGGCGAGATTTCACCACGGCGGATCCGGTGGAAGCCGCGGACCTCGAACAGATCGGCGAAATCGACTCCGAAGAGAAGATCCAACGGTATCTCCACTTCCGCCCGCTCGAAGTTGCGTACCACCAGCTTGTGCAAGAGGACCGCGTCTTGAAGCACCCAGTTGCGCTCGATTTGAAGTGCATTGCGCGCCAGCTCGATCGCGTCGTCGTGGGGACCTAAATCGGGATTGCTGAGGTTGACCTGCAGCTGCGCGTTTTCACTGCTCGTGTAGGAGTTCAGGTAATAGGGCATCTCACCGGCGACTTTCAGTTCGAAGCGGCTCAGGTA
>DATJRJ010000124.1:0-3182 GCA_035504735.1 Binataceae bacterium (SeqCode) | reverse complement strand
TTGTCTTCGACGCTCTTTGCGCGTGTTTCGATCCTGCGCCCTCCCGCTCGCACCGAATAGAGCCTGGCTTCGATCCACGGTTTGACGCCGCGCCCCCCACCGCTCACGATCGCGGTCATCACCGGCCCGCCGATTCGACGGCCATCCGCACCTGCCAGCCCGACGCTGATATGGACCCATCCGATGCGCTCGCGAAGCGGCCGAACCTCGCTCAAAGTCAAGCGCCAGCGGCGAATCCGGCATCGCGTCAGGCGATCTGTTAGCGCGCGCAAAAACGGGTTCGCTTCACTCATCACCACACAATTGCCTCACTCAGAATAAGTGATATAAGAATCTGTGTCCTTGAGTATGCGAGAGTCATCGGCCGATTCATCAAGCTTTCCGTTCGCGTTATGCGCGACCTGCAGCAAGACCGTGCTGACCTATGTGGCGTTCGATGCCGCAGGTCAGGAGCAGCGTGCCTGCGTGCATTGCGATCACGCAGTCGAGGGGGCGCTGCGCTGGGTGATGGCCGACGAGCTTGAAACCCTGGGTTACGATTTTGGTGCGCCGCCGAGCCGCGGATGCTCGGGCGGATGCGCCGGCTGTTCGATGAGCCGGCATTAGCCCCGAACGGCCGTGGCGCGCAGCGCGCAGGCATTAATTCAATCGGAGCTTTCGATTACCCCTCGGAGGTAGATTTCCATGAAGACCACACTTTCGGTGATTAAGGCCGACGTCGGATCGATCGGCGGTCATATCAGGCCCAGTGTCAAGCTCAGAAGCGCGATCGAAGCCTTCATGCGCGAGCATGGCAAGAAGCTCCTGCTCGATTGCTACGTGAGCACGACCGGCGACGACGTGGCATTGCTGATGTCGCATGAGCGTGGGGTCAACGACGCGAAAATTCACGAGCTGGCCTGGGATGCTTTCATGACCGGCACCAGGGTCGCCAAGGAGCAAGGGCTCTACGGCGCGGGCCAGGACCTCCTGAAAGATGCCTTCTCAGGCAACGTGCGCGGTTTGGGGCCGGCCTCTTGCGAAATGGAATTCGAGGAACGGCCGAGCGAGCCGTTTCTGTTCTTCGCTGCCGACAAGACCGATCCCGGAGCTTACAATCTGCCGCTCTATCTCGGCTTTCTCGATCCGATGCACTGCTCGGGACTGCTGCTGTCGCCCAAGCTCGCCCAGGGCTTCACTTTTACGATCATGGATGTGAACTACACCGAGGGCGACCGAATAATCGAGCTCAATGCGCCCGAGGAGATCTACGATATCGCCTGCCTGCTGCGCGACAACGAGCGCTTCGTGGTCGAATCGATCCGCTCCCGCGCCAACAACGACATCGCGGCGGCGGTCTCGACCTCGCGCCTGCACAACATCGCCGGCACCTACACCGGCAAGGATGATCCGGTTGCGTTGGTCCGGACCCAGGGCAACTTCCCGGCAACCGGCGAGGTCTTGTCGCCGTATCGGATTGGACATTACGTGGCCGGCACGATGCGCGGCAGCCATCACGGACCGCTGATGCCGGTAAAGCTCAACTCGGCGATTTCTTTCTTCGACGGTCCGCCGATTGTCGGCTGCGCAGCCTTCTGCGTTCATAATGGCCGCTTCACCGAACCGATCGACGCTTTCGACCATCCATTCTGGGATTGGGTGCGCAACAACGTCGCGCAGAAAGCGGCCGAAATCCGGACCCAGGGTTTCTCAGGGCCTGCGATGCTGCCGTACAGCGAGCTTGAGTACGGCGGGGTCGTCGACAAGATGGGCAAGCTGGATAAGAAGTTCATCGTGCGCAAGGAACCGATCGTGAACGGCAAAAAGAAGAAGGCCGCCTAGCGCGAGCTTTCAAACCGCTGGACACCGCGGAGCGGGCGCTGGCCTGCGTCGCGGTGTCCAGCGACCCAATCGATCGGCCGTTTCGCGTAGGCTCCGGCAGCAGATTTTCCGCGGCTTTCAGCCGACCTCGTGCTTCAAGATGCATCGTGCCTCAACGTGCATCATGAAAGATGATCCCCATCGTGTAGCGCCGGCCGGTGCGCACGCGGCTCACCCCGTGCCGCATCACTACCCGATAACTCCCGCGCGTCCCTGCTAGCGGCCGCTCGCGCACCGCGAAAATCACCGCGTCACCCTGGCCGAAGCTGACCACCTCGGCCCGCGATTGCATCCGCGGCCGCTGCTCGGTCAGCACGAATTCCCCGCCGCTGAAGTCCCGCCCCGGCACCGAAAGCATGAAGAGCACCTGGAGCGGAAACAGATGCTCGCCGTAAAGGTCCTGATGCATGCGGTTGTAGTCCCCGGCGCCGTAGCGAAACAGCAGCGGTGTCGGCCGGGTCTGGCCCGCACGATGGCAGCGGTCGAGGAATTCCGCGTGTTCCGGCGGATAGCGCACGCCGATTCTCAACGCCTCGTTCCAGCGGTTCGCAATCGGCGCGAGCCGTGGATACAACGCCGCCCGCAGACTCGCAATCACGACCGGCAACGGATAGGCGAAATATTTATACTCGCCGCGCCCGAAACCCTGCCGTTCCATCACGATCCGGCTGCGAAAATGCTGCTCTGTGTCGAACGTCGCGGCGATCGATTCGCACTCTGCGGGCGACAATATCGACGGCATCACCGCGCTGCCATTATCGTCGAGAGTACGCGCGAGGGCCGGCCAATCCATCGCTGCAATACGTGCTGAGATCGATTGTCGAGATTCATTCGACGATCCGCGCGGCGATCGCGTGGCGGTGCTTTTCTGCCTGAGCTTCACGGCTACGCCCCGGCCAGAATCCCGATCTGACGCAGCGCCTCGTAAACCACGATCGAGACCGCGTTGGCGAGGTTCAGGCTGCGGACCCCCGGCTCGAAGATCGGAATTCGATAGGCCGCGTCCGCGTGGGCGGCAAGGAACTCGCGGCCCAGCCCCTTGGTCTCGCTGCCGAACACGAGGAAATCGCCGATCGCGTACGTCGCCTCCAGGTAAGAACGCCCGGCGTGCACGGAGAAAAACCGGCATCGCGCATCGCGCTGCTCGGCGGCGAAAGCCTCCCATCCTGAATAGTTACGCAGATCGACCAGCGGCCAGTAATCGAGTCCGGCCCGCTTGAGGTAGCGATCCTCCAAGGAATAGCCGAGTGGGCCGACCAGATGCAGGCAGATGCGCGTCGCGGCGGTCAGGCGCGCGATGGAGCCGGTATTCTGGGGGATTT
>DATJRJ010000123.1:0-20950 GCA_035504735.1 Binataceae bacterium (SeqCode) | reverse complement strand
ACGCGCAGTGCGTGCAGGTGTTCGCCAATATTGACGCGGCGCTGAAATCCGCGGGCGCCGGATGGGGTAACGTGGTGCAGTTCACGACCTACATGGTCCATTCGCAGGACATCCCGAAGTTCATGAAATACCGGTTGCGCGAGTTTCCCCGGATGTTTCCGAACGGCGCTTATCCGCCGAACACGCTACTGATGATCGACCGGCTGGTGGGCGAGCCGTTCCTGATCGAGGTTCAGACGGTCGCAGCGCTGTGAGGCTGGCGCGATGGACTTGGCGGAGCATGAATTTACCTTCGACGGCGCGCGGGTGCACTATCTCGAGGCTGGCCGCGGCTTTCCGATTCTGCTGATTCATGGCTCGGGACCGGGCGCCTCGACGATCGGCAACTGGCGGCTGGTGCTCGAACCGCTCGCCGCGCGGTTTCACGTCTTTGCGATGGATCTGATCGGTTTCGGCCGTTCCGAACGAAAGCCCAAACCGCCCTATTTCGATCTCGACTTATGGTTGCGGCAGTGCCGTGCGATGGTGGAACGGATTGAGGGAGAACGTGTCGGACTTATCGGCCATTCGCTCTCGGGCGTGCTGGCGCTGAAATTGGCTGCGGCCGGGAGTAGAGTCGCAAAGGTGCTGACGACCGGAACGATGGGGGCGCCGTTCACGCCCAATGACCAGACCCTCCGGACCTGGACCTTTCCGCGCGATCGCGCCGAGCTGCGCCGTACCGCCGAAGGCCTGGTCTATAACAAGTCGCTGATCGACGCCGCCTACCTCGACAACCGTGAGAAAGTATTGTTCGCCGGCGATTACGCCGCCTACTTCAGCTCGATGTTCGAGGGCGACCGGCAGCGGTATATCGATGCGGCGGTGCTGCAGCCCGACGAACTGGCACGCATCCACTGCGACGTGACGATGCTGCACGGACGCGACGACGTGGGCTTTCCGCCCGAGCTGACGCTCACGATCGCGAAGTCGATTCCGCAAGCCGACGTGGTTTTGATCGGTCGCTGTTCGCATTCGATTGCGATGGAACACCCATCGAAGCTGATTGCCAGCGCCGAGTTGCTGTTTCGCTAACTGAAACGCACCGCAGCGGAGGTTACCAGGCATGGCGTCGACAAGGGCAAAACGCGGCACCACCATCCTCGGCAAGGTCATCGACGGCTCGCTCGACACGCCGATCGAGAATGGGGCGGTAGTATTCGAAGGCGATCGCATCGTCTGGGTCGGCGCGCGGGCCCAGCTCCCGAATCAATATACCGGCTCGGATTACGAGCAAATCGCGCTGCCCGGCCGCAGCGTCCTGCCGGGCCTGGTCGACGGCCATACTCACATCTCGTTCGGCGAGGCCCGCTCCGAAGAGGAACTGGCACTGTATACGCCGGTCGAATATCGCGCGATCAAGGCGATCTGGAACGCCAAGAAGGTGCTGCAGGCCGGCGTGACCAGCGCATTCGACGCCGCCACGACCTACAACGTCGCGCAATCAGTGCGCGACGCGATCGACGCCGGGATGTTCGAGGGGCCGCGTTTCGCGGTTTCGGGCCGCCAGATCACGAATCATCAGGGACTCGAGGACTCGTTCCCGAACGAGATGCAATTCCCGCCCGGACAGGCGGCGGTGCTGGTCAAGAACAACGACGACATCATCGAGGCAATTCGCTATCAGGTCAAAGATCGCGTCGATGCCATCAAGGTCTCGGGCTCCAACGACTCGTTGATCACGCCCGACTCGCTCGATGGCTCGGCCTTCACGTATGAAGAGCTGAAGCTGATGGCCGACGAAGCCCATCGCCTCGGCATCCTTTGCGGCGTGCACGCGCGCTCACGCGATTCGATCCTGAACTCGGCGCGCGCCGGTTTCGACATCATTTTCCACGCCTCGTTTATCGACGACGCCGGCATCGAGCAGTGCTTGAAGAACAACTGCGTCATCACCCCGACCCTGACCCTGCTGGTGAACATTATCGAAGCGAGCCAGGGAATAGCGGGCGTCTCCGGCATCTCGGCTTTTCAACGCGAGGTCGATGCCGCGGCGAAAAACCTGACGCGCGCCTATCGCGCCGGGGTGCCGTTTATCGCCGGCTCTGAGAGCGGATGGTCGCCGGTGCCGTATGGGCAATGGCATGCGCGCGAGCTGCAGCTTTTCGTCGACTTGCTGGGGATGAAGCCACTCGAGGCGATCTATACGGGAACTCTTTCGGCAGCGCGCGTGCTCAAGCGCTTCGGTCGCCAAGTTGGCAAGCTCGAGGCGGGCCGCTATGCCGATATCCTGGTGATCGACGGCGATCCGAGCCGCGACATCACATTGCTGCAGAAAAAGAAGCAGATCGACTTCGTTTTCCAGGGCGGCAGGCAGGTGGATCGCACACCGGTCGCGGATCGGCGCGAATGGTTCTACGAGCACCACAGGATCTTCCTGAACGGACGGTTCCGATACGACGAGGAAACCGGCAAGGGCGTGGTGGTACGCTGACTTTCGAACCAGCCCGGCGTAAACGATGAGCAACTTCTCGAATGAATACCTGCGCGGTCTTGTGCTGGAGGACCGGGTCCATCGCAGCATCTACACCGATCCCGCGATCTTCGAGCTCGAGATGGAGCGGATTTTCGGGCGCGTCTGGCTTTACGCCGGCCACCAGAGCCAGGTTCCGAACCCGGGCGACTTTTTCTGCACCACACTCGCGCGGCAGCCGGTGGTGCTGAGCCGCGATCGCGACGGCGCAATCCATGTGCTGTTCAATCGTTGCGGCCATCGCGGCGCGCGGGTGCTCAACGAGGAATGCGGTAACGCGCGGGTTTTCACCTGCATGTATCACGGCTGGTCGTTCCGGCCGAATGGCGAGCTGGCAGGCGTTCCGATGCGTCGCGATTTCCCGGCCGAGACGCTGATCGATCCGCAGTTCGGGATGGTTCATCTGCCGCGGGTCGAGAGCTATCGCGGATTCGTGTTCGCAAGCCTCAATGCCGAGGTAATGCCGCTGCGCGATTTCCTGGGCGAAGCGATTCGCGGTATTGACGAGCTCGTCGATCGCGCGCCCGAGGGTGACATCGAGTTCTGGGCCGGATGCCATCGGTACGAATATCGCGGCAATTGGAAGCTCCAGTTCGAGAACATGGCCGACATGTATCATCCGGCTGCGGCGCACGCCTCGACTGTCGGGCCAGACGGACGCCAGTTCAAGCGCCGTTCCGGGGGCAAAGGCGGCGACGCTCCGTTCTTTGCCGAGAACGGCGAGGCGATCGTGGCCCAGACCGGGGTGCGCGGCTTTCGCAATGGCCACAGTTCCGAGGCTTCGCTATTCCGCGAGGAACAATCGGGCGGAGTCTGGGATGAGTATCGCGGATTGCTGGTCGCCAAGCACGGTGAGGAGCGTACCAGGGAGATTCTGCGCAATCGCCGCCACAGCATGACGATCTTCCCGAGTGTCGACATCCTGATTGCACAGACCTCGGTACGTGTGATCCGGCCGGTGGCGGTTGATCGGACCGAGGTCCAGGTTTACCCGGTGCGGCTCAAGGGCGCGCCGGCGCAGATTTCGATCGATGTGATCAAGTTCGTCAATATCACGCATGCCGCCGCGTCATTTATCCAGAGCGACGATCTCGAGGCTTTCGAGCGATCGAGCCAGGGGTTTGCGGCCAGCGGCACCGATTGGGTGCTGGTGGCGCGAGGGCTGGGCAGCGAAGTTGACGAAGGCAACGGCGTCGCTTTCGGCGATCGATCGAGCGAGGTTGGACAGCGCGCCCAGCATTACGCATGGCGCGACCTTATGAGTGCGGGCTAGGAGGCCGATTGGGATGGCCTCGGGCAGTTCCTCGCCGGCGCAAACCTCTAACCTGCAGTTCGCGGAACTGCAGGAGTTTATCGAGCACGAAGCAAACTTGCTCGACGAGCAGCGCTTCGACGAGTGGCTCGAACTGTTCGCCGAAGATGGATTCTACTGGGTGCCGGCGCGGCCCGGCCAGGAGAGCCCGCTAACCCACGTCTCGCTCTTTTACGATGATAAGTCAACCCTCAAGATTCGCGTCGAGCGCCTCAAGCATCCGAATATCCACAGCCAGACGCCGCCATCGAAGACCGTGCGGCTGGTCTCCAATTTCAAGCTTGCGCCGCAAACCGGCGATCCGGCCGAGCGCCTCGTGACCTCGAAGTTCGTGCTGCTCGAAGATCGCCCGGGTGTCGAGCGGCGCCTGTTCGGCGGCCGTTACACCCATCGATTGCGTGGCGGGCCGGGCGGCCTGCGAATCGTTTCGAAGCGCGTCGATCTGACAAACTGCGATCAGTTTTTCCCGTCGCTCACCCAGCCGTTCTGACACCGATCAGGTCAGGAACGGGACATACGAATAGTCGCCGCGCACCACGCACTCGCCCACCAGCTTGGCCTTGTAATCGTACGGGTCATGGACCGTGATGGTTCTGATGTCGCGCAGGAAGCGGTCCATGTTCTCCTCGCGCAGCGTAGCCCGCGCGCCGCAAATCTTGAACAGGTCGGTGGTGACGCGCAGCGCCGTATCGGTGGTGACGATCTTGGCCTGCGCGACCTTGGACATCGCCTCGACACGCAGCTTCATCAGTTCCTTGCGCGGCAATTTTTCGCGCAATTGGCCGACCTGATCGATGAAGCGCGCGGCCTCGCGGACCAGCAATTCGCTACCCGAAAGATACGATCTCATGATCCCGAGCTCGCGCAGGATAAAGGGATCCTCAGCCGCGGTCTTCACGTTTGAGGTCGGGAACGGACGGGTCTTGGCCTTGACGTATTCGACGGCATGATTGAAGGCGGAGATCGCGCCGCCGAGCGGAATCGCGGTGAAGGCGGTCTGGAACATCGGGCCGAAGAGCTGGTCCGGCTCCAGTGTCCGGGGATCGGTGGTCGCCGGTACCACGCGCTCGATCGGCACGCGCACGTTCTCGAACACCACCGAGCCGCTCCACGTCGCCTGCATCCCCATCGCGTCCCAATCATCGAGCACCGTGAGCCCCTTGCTCTTGGTGGTCACGAAGGCGCTCGCCGCTCCGCCGTCCATCACCGCCGGGACCCACAGAAAATCGCTTGCGATCGCGCCGGTCGCGAAGAACTTGCGCCCGTTGACCAGCACCGCCTTGCCATTCTCGACCGGCGTAAAAGTGGTCTCGTAGGCCAGCACGTCCTTGGAATGACGCTCGGACCCGGCGGCCGTGATGTAGGTATGGCGGCTCAGGATGTCGTCGTAAAGCGATTCCCTTAATTCCTTTTTCGGCACGCGCGACACGATGTCCTTGGTGATGATCGCATGCTCCGCGTACATATGAGCGATCGAGGGGTTGCCCTGCGCGAGCGTCAGCACGGTTTCGATCAGATCCTCGAACGAGAAATCGACGCCGCCGAACGCTGCTGGCACGGCCGAGACCAGCAAGCCGCTGGCCTTCAACGCCGCCATCTCCTGATGCGGGAAGGTGCGCTGGAGATCGTGCTGCGAATGGGTGCGGGCAAAATCCGCCGCGAGCTCCCTGGCTTTGGCCAGCAGCTGTTCTTTTGTGTACTCGGTGCGGGCCGGTTTTTTCGACTCCACGACCGTTCCTCCTGAGCTTGAATCGCGCGTTTATGATGCCGGTCCGGCTCGATATACCACGGCCTCAGGCGCGACGCGAATCTCGGGTCTGGTCAGCGCACCGGCGAAAATTTTCTGCGCTGTCCCACTCAAATCAAATTCTTGTCGTTTGCGCCGAAAAGGCTAAGAATCGAGTCACATAGGGATCACCGAGGAGGAGCATATGGCGATACCGTCGGTTGCCAAGCTGGGACATGTAGGAATCTACGTCAACGATCTCGAGGGACAGAGAGCGTTCTATCGCGACGTTATCGGCCTAACGGTCAGCGACGAGGATCTCGGCGTCGGCCTGGTCTTCCTGAGCGCACGCCCCAACGAGGAGCATCACGAGTTCCTGCTCGCGCGCGGCCGCGAGGCCGCCCCGGACGTACGGCTCGTCCAGCAAATCTCGTTTCGATGTAACAGCCTCGAGGACGTCCTCGCCTACTACCGGCGCTTTCGGCAGCACGGGGTGAAAATTCAGCGCACCGTGTCGCACGGCAACGCTGTCAGCATCTACTTCTATGATCCCGAGGGGAACCGCTGCGAGGTCTACTGGGATACCGGCCTTAAGGCCAAGCAGCCGTACCTGGTGATGATCGATCTCGATACTCCGCCGGACCGGTTAATGAAGGAAATCGAGGAGTCGGTGCGAAAATACGGCGAGAGCGGGCTTATCAATCCAGACGATCTCAACCGCTCGAATGTCCGGAATTAACCGCCCGGGGCCCGAACGCCGCGCGGGCGGCGTTCAGGCGTTGCCCCAGACTTTGCGGGCGACTGTGACTACCAGTTCGAGCTTGCGTTTCTCGTCATCGATGGTGACCGGATTGCCCAGATAGTTGCTCGAGAAGCCGCATTGCGGGCTGAGGCATAGCTGATCGAGCGGAATGAATTTCGCTGCTGCCTCGATGCGCGCGACAATCTGATCAGCGGACTCCAGCTCAGGCGTCTTGGTCGAAATCAGGCCCAGCACGACAGTCTTTCCCGATGGCACAAAGCGCAGCGGCTCGAAACCGCCTGCCCGCTCCGAATCGTATTCCAGGAAGAACGCATCGACTGCGATTTCGTTGAACAGATACTCGGCGACGCGGTCGTAGCCGCCCTCCGCCAGCCAATGCCCCTGCAAGTTGCCGCGGCAGGTATGAATCGCAACCCGCATCGAGGGCGGCCGCCCTTCCAGCAGCCGGTTGATGGTTTGCCCGTAGGTCCGCAACAGCTTCTCGGGATCATCGCCGCGCGCGCGCCATTTCGCCCGTTGACGCTCGTCGCACAGGCACGAGGTCAGCACCTCATCGAGCTGAACATAGGTGCATCCGGCTCCGCCAAGGGCCGCCAACTCCGCCCGGTAGGCGATCGCCAGGTCGTCCCACAGCGCGTTCAAATCGGGGTAAACGCTGCGGTTGATGCTGTCGGGCGTGGTCGCAAAATAGAGTGATTGAGGCGCCGGCATCGTGACCTTGGGCGTCTGCCGGGAGATCGATTTCAGAAATTTGAACGGCTCGAGGTTGACGCTCTTTCGCCAGCGGATTTTGCCGTTCACGCTGATCCGAGGCGCCGGCATCGCATGCCCCGCCCGATCGCGGAACTCGGTGGTCGGTCCGCGATAGTTACCTTCGACACCCTCCAGCGAGAGCAGGAATTCGCTCCACCAAATATGGCGGCGGAACTCGCCGTCGGTTATCGATTGCAGGCCGGCGCTCTCCTGCAGCGCGACCACCTCGCGGATGCATTCGTCTTCGATCGCCCGGAGTTCGCCATTGTCGTGCGGGCCGAAATTATGGTCCAGGTCATGCGGTCCCAGCAGCCGCTCCCGTGCCTGCTTGAGCTTTTCCGGACGCCTGAGGCTGCCAACCTGATCCGCCCGAAAAGGCGGCTCGCTGCGTAGGGCCATTTTCGTTCCTTTTGGCGCAGATTACCCGCAGAGGCTGGCGCCATCGCGAAGCTACCCCAACCCTCGGCTGGGACGCCAGCCAAGCGCCTTGACACGATGGTTATCTTGTCAATCAGGAGCATTAGAAGAAAATGAGATCCGCTCTGAAACGAGTTCTCAACGACGCAGAAAATATCCCTCGTGACGCCCGCCCGGCCGACGATACGCCGCATGACGGCGAACTGTTCGACGCCTATTCAAAGGCAGTGGCCCGCGCGGCCGAAACGGTCAGCCCCTCGGTCGTCAATCTCGAAGTCTTCGCCGAGCAGAACGGTGCCCAAACACCGGCCGGGTCCGGATCGGGATTTATCTTCACGCCCGATGGCTTCGTGCTGACCAATAGCCACGTTGTGGCACGGGCGACGCGAATCAGCGTGACGCTGCTCGATGGTCGGCGCACTGCCGGAACGGTGGTCGGCGCAGACCCGGACAGCGACCTGGCCGTGGTCCGGATCGGGACGCCGGCGCTGGTTCCGGCCCGGCTTGGCGAGTCGAGCCGGCTGCGCGTCGGTCAGGTCGCCATCGCGATCGGTAGTCCATACGGTTTCCAATGTACGGTCACGGCCGGAGTGGTGAGTGCGCTCGGCCGATCGTTGCGCTCGATGTCGGGCCGGCTAATCGACAACGTGATTCAGACTGACGCGGCGCTCAATCCGGGCAACTCCGGCGGTCCACTGGTCGATTCGCGCGGCGCGGTGATCGGCGTGAATACCGCGGTTATCTTGCCGGCGCAGGGCATCTGCTTCGCGATCGCTATCGATACCGCGAAATATATCGCTGCACGCCTGATTCGCGATGGCCACATCGTGCGCGCCTATCTGGGCGTGGCCGGGATGAACGCACCCTTGCCGTTGCGGATGGTGCGCTTCTACCGATTGGCGAAGTCGACGGCGCTGATGGTCTCATCGATCGAGCCGGGCAGTCCCGCCGAAAAGGCCGGGCTCCAGCCGCGTGATATGATTGTGGCCTACGGCCAGCATCCGGTGGGATCGGTTGATGATCTGCACAAGCTGCTGTCCGAGGATCAGATCGGCGCAAGCGCCGATTTGACCGTAATCAGAGGAACCGAGCGGCTAACGCTGCCAGTGACGCCCTCAAATTCGCGATCGGCTCAGTAAACGAGCGCGTTTTGAGGCACCGCAACACCGGCTAGCGGAAGCCGGTATTGCAGGGTATCATACGGGCGGTCGAGCGAGGTCGTCACGATCGCGCAAATCGCAAGAAACCCCCTTCATTATGCGTGAAATCGACGTCACCGACCCCGCTCAACCACCGCCCGCGGTCGATCCCGCCCGCTCCGATCGGATCGTCGCCGCAAACGGTGCCGAGGCGGTTGAGAATGGCAGCAACGGCGCCGACGGCAATCACGATGATCCCGCGATAGTCGTATCGGGCGCGCCGCTCGATCCCGAGTTCCTCCGTCCCGACCTCTATCTAAACCGCGAGCTCACCTGGCTGGCCTTCAACCGCCGCGTGCTCGCGCAGGCCGAGGACGAGCACAATCCGCTGCTCGAACGCCTCAAGTTTCTTGCCATAACCGCCTCGAACCTCGACGAGTTTTTCATGAAGCGGATCGGCGGCCTCAAGCAGCAGGCCGCCGCCAACGTGGATCAGCTCACTCCCGACGGCCGCACGCCGCGCCAGCAGATAACCGAGTGTTATGCCGAGATTCGCCTGCAGGAGCGACGCCAGCACGAGATCATGCAGGAGCTGTTCAACCTGTTGCGGCCGCACGGAATTACCGTGCTGCCCTACCAGCAACTCGACGCCGAGGAACAGCGCATCCTGCGGGAATATTACATCGGCAATATTTTTCCGCTCGTCACGCCGCTCGCGATCGACCCTGCCCATCCATTTCCGTTCGTCTCCAATCTCTCGCTGAACCTGCTGGTCACGGTGCGCGGCTCCGGCGATGACACTTCGCTGGCACGCGTTAAGGTGCCGCTCGGTTCGGGCGTACGCCGCTTCATCCGGGTCGGCGAGAGTATGCGCTTCGTGACGCTTGAAGATGTGATGGCCCATAACCTCGACCTGCTTTTCCCCGGCATCGAGGTCGCCTCCTGCGAGCTGTTCCGCGTCACGCGCAATGCCAACACTGAACGCGACGAGGAAGAAGCCGACGATCTCCTCGCGCTAATCGAGACCGAGCTCCGCGACCGTCGTTTTGCGCCGATTGTCCGGCTCGAGGTCGCGCCCGGAATGGACCCGGCGCGGCGCGGGATGCTGGCGGCGGAACTCGGACTCGACGAGCGTGCCGACGTCTTCGAGACCGAGGGACTCTTCGAGGAGCGCGACCTGATGGATATCGCCGGCCTCGACGTGCCGGAGCTCCGCGATCCACCCCATCATCCCACCGATCATCCCCGGCTGCTCGATACCAGTCGCAACATTTTTCATATCATCCGCGAGGCCGGCTCGCTCCTGCTGGTTCATCCATACGAATCGTTCTCGACCTCGGTCGAACGTTTCTTGCGCGAAGCGAGCGTCGATCCGAAAGTGCGCGCGATCAAGATGACGCTCTATCGGACCTCGGAAAGCGGCCGCATCATTGGCTACTTGTGCGATGCGGCGAGCAACGGCAAGCAGGTCACGGTAGTGGTCGAGATCAAGGCGCGCTTCGACGAGGAAGCCAACATCCGTTTCGCCGCGCGCCTCGAGTCCTTCGGTATTCACGTGATCTACGGCGTGATCGGGTTCAAGACCCACTGCAAAACCATCCTGGTCGTGCGCCAGGACTACAACGGGCTGCGCCGTTATACGCATATCGGCACCGGCAATTATCATCCGGATAACGCGCGGCTCTATGCCGACCTTGGACTGCTCACGGTCGACGACGCGATCGGCCGCGACCTGACCGAGCTCTTCAATTTTCTCACCACCGGCTACCGACCGCGCCGGCGATATAACAAAATTCTCGCCGCGCCGGTGTTCCTGAAGCAGGCGCTGCTTGATCGGATCGCGCGTGAAGCCGAGTTGCAGACGCGCGATCCGGCCTACAGCGGACTGATCCAGATGAAGATGAACGCGCTCGAGGACGTCGCCATCACGCGCGCGCTCTACCAGGCGTCGCGCGCCGGCGTGAAAATCGATCTGATCGTGCGCGATACCTGCCGTTTGCGGCCCGGCGTGCCGGGATTCTCCGACAAGGTGCGCGTGGTAAGTATCATCGGGCGCTTCCTCGAACACACCCGCATCTATTACTTCCGCAACGGCGGTGCTGAGGAATACTTCATCGGCTCAGCCGATTGCATGACGCGCAATCTTGAAAGCCGCGTCGAAGTGGTGGTGCCGATCGAAGACCCGCAATTGCGCAAGGAGCTGCGCACCGTGCTCGACTGCCAGTTGAAGCCGAACCGCCTGCAATGGCAGATGAATTCCGATGGCAGTTACGTTCGCAACGGAACCGGCGAATCCTGCCAGCAGTACCTGATCGATCTCACCGAGCAGGGCCGCCTCCAGCGCCGGCGCCGCCGCGGCTATGCCCATCTCGCCGTCCGCCGCGCCGACGGCAATTAATCTCCGGTCTCCACCGCGCGTTCGGCTTCGCGCTATAATCGAGCCGTAGAACATGCAATTCAAATCTGCCGCCGGCGATGCTGTGCGCCGCCGGCTTCCAAGGAGATTCCGATGCGGGTAAAAGGTGTCGATTCCGAGCAGGCTCCAGACGCCGTCAAGGAAATCTATCAGCGCATCGGGCATGCACTCGGCAGCGTGCCGACGCCGATGACCGTGATGGCGCATGTGCCCGAGCTACTTGCCGCCATGAACAAACTCGGCGCCGTGATCGGTGGTTCCACCATCGTCGAACCGCGCCTCAAGACGCTCGCCTCGCTGCGCGCCGCGCAAATCGCCGGCTGCCCGTTCTGAATCGATATCCACTCTGCCGTGGGCAGAGATCAGGGCATCCGGGACGATCAGCTCGAGGAAATCGCCGCCTTCGAGACCAGCCGCGCTTTCGACGCGCGCGAGAAGGCCGTATTGAGGCTGTCGGAAGCGATGACCGGGACGCCGGCCACGATTTCGGACCAGGTCTTCGCGGGGCTCGAGAAATTCTTCGATCTACCGCAGATCGTCGAGCTTGCCGGCGCGGTCGCCCTCGAGAATTTCCGCGCCCGCTTTAATCGCGTGTTCGAGGTCGAAAGTGATGGCTATTGTGCGCTGCCGCCCGACCATCCGGTGCGCCGGGCTGGGCGCCACGACTAAGAATCGGGCCGCACTCGCGAGAGCGTCAACCTAGTCGCGACCGAGGTGATGCCTCACTTCCGCCATCGATCGGAGATGTTCGGTGGGGGCGACAGGCGCGGGCTGTTCCGCGGGTAGTCTACCCGTTCGGGATTTTGGCAGCGAAGCAACGCGGGCTTCCTGCTCCTGGTCGCTACTTATCCCACGCACGGCGCTCAGCGGCATATGGATCAAACTCGACGCGGCACTGATCATCGAAAATCATCGTCGGCCGCTGCTCGATCGAGTAGGCGGGCCACTCCGGAATCCGATCGTGATTGGGATTACCGGTGCGTGCGAACGCCACCCAGGTGCGGCTCATCTTGTCGGCCAGCGTGAAGCGCCCCGGCGCGTCCCCGGCTAGTGCCGAGTTTCCGACATTGTCAAACACAAACGGGATTTCGAGTGTATGCGGCGACTTGAGGCTGCCGCCGAGCACCGTCGTCTCCCAGGCAAACAGATAGACAAAAACCGGCGCTGCACCGAGCGCGGCCTTGCGCTCCGCCGTGACCAGCGACGGAATTCGCATGCCCGCATCGCTGGCGATCGCGGAAAACAGCTCGCGGGCTGAATCGCGCGGCCGGGCGCGCCGGTATGCCGCCGCAATCTCGTCGGGACGTCGCTCGACGAACATCCGCACCCGTTCACGCATCGCGGCTTCGTCAAGATTCTCGAACCACGGCTGGCCGGCGAAGAACAGCAACATCTCGTCCGTGTTGGTTCCGATCATCAGCGGCACCGAGGCCGAGAGTCGCGGCGCCGCCGGCTCGAACGGCCCACCGGGAAGATGGTTACCGTCGATCACCGGATTGAATCCCACCCGCCGCCGCTTCGTAAAGGACATCTGACCGATCCGGCCCAACACCGCCGCCTGCGCGGTCAGGATGCGCGCGGCCGGGATGCGCCGCAGCTCGCCGGCGCTGGCTGGAGTGAGTCCGAGCTCATCGAGCAGTTGCATCGCCGATGCACTGGCCTCGTCACGCAATGCCATCTGCACCGCCGGTCCGCTCTGGATTATCGCGCGATGGAACAGTCCCTGCGCCGCCGGCATCGCCATCAGCACGCTGACTTTGGCGCCGCCGCCCGATTCGCCGAAGATCGTAACGTTATCGGGGTCGCCACCGAAGGCCGCGACATTTTCGCGCACCCAGCGCAGCGCCGCGATGATATCGAACATTCCGGTGAGACCCGCGGCCGCAAACTCCTCGCCGCAGAAATCCTCGAGATGCAGGTAGCCGAAGGCGCCCAGCCGATGATTGATCGTGACCACTACAACGCCGTGGTTGCGCGCTAGATTTGAGCCCTCGGACCAGGGTGTCGAGCCGGATCCCGAAATGAACGCGCCGCCGTGGCACCAGAACATCACCGGCCGCTTCCCGCCGTCGTTTAGGGCCGGTGTCCACAGATTGAGGACCAGGCAGTTCTCGTCCATCGGCAGGGTTTCATGGCCGCCGAACAGCTCGTAAACCTCGCGCGTCATCCCGGCCGAATGCTCGGCCTGCAACGCGCGATAGCCGAAAGCCAGGGTGTCGCGCACGCCCGGCCACGGATCGGGAGCGAGGGGCGGACGCCAGCGCCGCGCGCCGTCGGGCGAGCGGGCGTAGGGGATGCCTTTGAAGATGTTCACGCCGCGGTCGTTGATGCCGCGGATTTTGCCGCGCGCAGTTTCCGCAATCACCGACGTCGTCGCGATCAACTCGGATGCGACCTCGGCGGTCATGGAATCAGGCCTTTGAGCGCTTTGAATGAATTGGAAATCGATGATGGTTGCTGAGTGCCCGGCGCAGAACTCGAGGAACCGCTGCCCCAAATCGAACCCACCGCGCTCGCGCCGCCCTTGATGATTCTGCCCGGCATGTTAAGCGCGCCCATCGCGAGACGCTCGGTAAGTTTTGGCAGGTTCGGCAGCACGATCACCGCCGGCAGCTTGCCTTTGATCCAGACCGGGATGGCGACGCTCAAACCGAAGGTAAGCTTGATGTCGCTGTCCATGTCGATATTTTTGTCCATGTCGAACCATCCGTCGCCCGTAATCCCGTAATACTGCGATTGCGCGATGAGGTCGTGCGTGGTGACGCGCGGGCCGGAAAGCACGAAGCTCAGGCTCGCGTTGGTAAGCTCGGTGTCAGGGTCCGCCAGCATCCCGGAATGGCTTGACATGAAGGTTGCGTTCAGCAGCTGACTCACGCCCGGCGCTTTGGCGACGCCGTTGATCGCGAGCGCGACGATATTGACACCCACCAGTTTGCCGTCGGCGAGCTGAAGCCGGCCGCTGCCCTGCAAGGTCGGCTTGATTTGCGGCCAGCTCTTGCCGCGTCCGGTGATCGAAACGTTGCCGCTAAGCAGGCCACGGACCCATTTGGCAGCGCTGATCTTTTGCGAGCTCAGGGCGGGTTCGACGTCCACCCTGCTGAGCTTCATGCCGACACCGAAACTCGGCGGCTGACCAAGCATCGCGTTGGCATTGGCGACGATCGAGCCCCCGAACACATCGGCCTTGAGCGGATGCGCCTGGATGCGGCCGCGAGTGTATTCGGCGTCGAGATCGAGGTTGCGGTAGGGGACCCGGTTGACGGTGCCGTCCGACGAGACGATCTGCGCGTTCAAATCGGGCGCACTCAACGTGCCCGAGGCAGTGCCGGTCACGGCCAGCCGGTTCATCACCTCGCCCGGCGGCCGGCCCGGATGTAACTCATCGAGTTTCAACGAGTCCGCCGTCAATGCGTAACTGGCGCTGAGCGGATTCAGCGAAGCGAGTTTGCCGTTAACATTCAGGTGAGACGAGCCGAGCGTAAATGCCGTCGGCTTGAGAGTTGCGCGGCCGCCGGCGAAATCGACAGTGGTGTTGAGGCCCGTGATCGCCGGCAGGTTGTCCCGCCCGGGCTTGAGTCCGACCTGGTGCAGCACGACGGTGCCATCGAAATTCGGCTTTCCGGGTACGAATTTCGCCGTGCCGTGGATTTCACCGCTGCCTGAGGGACCATAGCCGGCTGCGGGCGGAAACAGCGCGGCGACTTCGGCCAGACTGAAGTTGTTGGTATCGAGTTGCGCATCGATTGCCGGCGGGTCGATTGAAATTTTGGCCGCGTGGAGATCAATCGTCGCGAGCTTGAGTTCCCCGGATGCGGCTTCGAGGCCCGTGGCTGTACCCGTGCCGCGCGCCACCAGGACCATCGTCACACCGGCAGGCTTGTCGAAATGCGGAGCATAAACGATCTCTTGCTTCGTTAGGTCGGTATGGATTTCGAAAGCGAGCCTCTGCAGGGAACCCTTGAGTGTACCGTCGACTGTGACCGGCTCGGGAATCGAGAGAGCGGCCGGAATCCTGCGGCCGACGTCGGTCAGCTTACGCAGCTTCTCGATTTCGACCGGCCCCAGGTTGAACTTCAGATTGACCGGCAGCTGCGCGATGCGGACCTTGCCGGAATTGAGAAGCGGTCCGACCTTCCCGCTTGCGTCGACGTTGCCACTGCCGAGGAAGCCGAGCTTCAAATCGACATCGAAGGGCGCGCCGCCGCGAAAATTGGAGGCGCTCAGGTCGAGGCCATGAAGCTTGATCGGCGCCGCCTGCTGAGCGAGATCGTTATACAAAATATTCGCGCTATCGATATTGAACGACTTGATCGATAATGCGGCCAGGTCGTGGCGGCTCTTGGCCGGCCGTGGCCGCTCCGCCGCTGCACCTGCACGCTTGCCCAATGTGCTCACGTTCAATTCGCCGCGGGCGTTGCGCAAAATTCGGATATCGGGCTGGAAGATGTCGAGCCGGCGAAGTTTGACGCGGCCGACGATAAGCGGCAGGAACTCGACCCGCATCTTGACCTCATTGGCGGTGAGGAAGGGGAGTTGCGAGAAAGCCGGATCGTCGGCGACCTTGAGTTGGGTGATTTCGATGGAGACGCCCCATCCGATGCTCGCGCGCATCTGCTCAACGCTAACCGGACGGCCGAGCGCCTCGCTGATGTGTCCGAGGATCCGATCGCGGTTAGCGGCAACGATCGAGCTGAGATTGAAAAACGCGTAGGCCACGATGGCGGCGATCGCCACTATCGCCAAGATTCCAGTGCCATAGAACCATTTGCGCATCGCGGTTTGCCCTTATGGGGCTGACGATATACAAGCCGGGATGGGTGGGCAAAGCGAAGTATCGCGGATCGTGAATTTTGCCTTGACGGTGCAGCCCTGAGAGGACAATCGTAAACGGCGCGCGGGCCGATTAGGCGAACAAGAGGCGAAGATATCATATGAATCGCAGTATAGAACGGATCTTGACGACTCACGCCGGTAGTCTGCCACGGCCGGACGATCTGGTCCGTACAATGTGGGACAAGCTCGATGGCAAGCCGGTCGACGAGGCGAAGTTGCGCGCTCGAATCAAGGAAGCCGTCGCGGAAGTCGTAACCCGCCAGCGCGAGGTCGGGATCGATCTGATCAGCGATGGTGAGATGAGCAAGCCCGGCTTCAGCAACTACGTCGCGCAGCGCTATACGGGATTCGCGCGCACGCCGGCGGAATTCATGGCCGCCGACCTTGCCGATGCGCCCGGGGTTGCGCAAAGCATATTTCGGTCAGAAGCCGGCCAGCACGTACTGCTGCCCACGGTAGTCGGACCAATCGAGTTACGCGATCGGAGTGCGATTCAGGCGGATCTCGACAACTTCAAGGCCGCTCTCAATGGCCACCTCGATGGCGCGTTTATCTGCGCAGTAACGCCCGGGCATGTCACCTTCAACTTCCCGAATCGCTATTACCCCTCATTCGAGTCTTATCTCGAAGCGGTCAGCAACGCGCTCGCGATCGAATACCACGCGATCGTCGATGCCGGTTTCGATTTGCAACTCGATTCTCCCGACCTCGCGATGGCGGGTCACTGCTTCACCGACGGTCCCGGCCCAGCCGACCTCCGAAAATACCTCCCGAGGGTTATCGAGGCGTTGAACCATGCGACGCGCGACATTCCGCCGGAAAGGATGCGGTTACATCTATGCTGGGGCAACTACGCCGGCCCGCATCATCGCGACGTTGAGCTACGCGAGATCGTCAAGCCGGTGCTCAAGACGCGCGCCTCGTACATTTATGTCGAAGCCGCAAATCCGCGACACGCGCATGAATGGGAGGTTTGGCAAGAGGTCAAGCTGCCGGACGGAAAGGCGTTAATTCCGGGCGTGATCGATAGCGTCAGTAACCACGTCGAGCATCCGCGCCTGGTCGCCCAGCGCATCGAGCAGTTCGCCAGGATCGTGGGTAAGGAAAACGTGATCGCAGGGACCGATTGTGGTTTCGGGACCTTTGTCGGATGGTCGGGCTGCGATCCGGCCGTCGCCTGGTTGAAGCTCGCGGCGCTGGTTGACGGCGCCCGAATCGCATCCAAGAATCTTTGGTAAGGAACGGCACGGCGTGCGAGAGATCAAATCGAAATTCCCCGCTGAGCGTTCGGCGAAACGAAAAGCACTGCTTGGCGAGGTGGAAAAGGTCCGCGACGTCCTGGCGGCCGGCTCCGCAGAAGCGGAAAAGATGCGTACCCTTCCGCCGGCCTCGGTCGCCGCGCTGCGCGACACCGGTATTATCTCGCTGAAGACGCCGGCTGTGCTGGGCGGCGCTGAAGCCGACCCGATGACGCAGATGGACGTGATCGAGGCGGTGTCGTACATCGATTCGGCGGCCGGATGGTGGCTGTTCGTCGGCGCTGCGACGATGGGTGTCAGCGGTGCTTTTTTGCCGGATTCCGCCGCCGAGCAGATCTACACTCCTGATCGCTACCCGACCTTCTGCGGCGGCGGCGGTTTCGTACCTGGAAAACTGGTGCCCACTAACGGTGGCTATCGGCTCACCGGCCGATGGTCATATGGCAGCGGAATTCGCCACGCCGACTACATCACGGTCCCTGGCCTGATCGAGGGTGGCACCGGCCCGCACGACGTGCGGTTCTGTGTCTTTCCCGCGAAACAAGCCGAGATTATCGACAATTGGTACGTAATGGGATTGGTAGGCACTGGCAGTTGCGACTATACGGTAACGGATTTGTTCGTACCGGAAGACTTCACGCATATGCTGCCTAATGAGGTTCCGCCCCGGCGCGGAGGCCCGTTGTACCGATTCGGCTTCCCCGGTTTTATCGCCAATGAGAACGCGGCGTTTGCGCTGGGCGTCGCACACCGCGCGATCGATGAGGTGGTCGCGCTGGCAGCCGCAAAGAGCCGCGGGTACGTAAAACGTAGTTCACTGGTGAACCGCGGTGTATTCCAACGCGCGCTGGGAGAAGGGGATCTCCGTTTACGCGCGGCGCGGGCGCTGATCTTCGATCTTTACGAGAAGGCCTGGGTCCGCGTATGCGCGGGCGAACAGATCCATCCGAGCGAGCATGCCGCACTGCGCGCCGCCGGCTCGTGGGTTATCGATGCTGCGCTGGCAGTCACCACCGACGCGTTTCGCTATGCCGCCGGCAGCGCGATGCGGTCCCATCATATCCTGCAAAAATGCCTACGCGACCTGCAGGCTGCGGGAACCCATTGGATCATCAGCGATACTTCGTATGAAAACCATGGCCAGTTCATGCTCGGCTTGCCCGATGCCGATGCGATGAACTGAGCAGACGTCGAGGTACCATGGGCGGCGTCTTAGGCCGCCGATTTTCACGTGCCCGTCACCCCACGTGATAGCGGCGGCTTCCGCTCGAGCCGGTAGCCATCCGGGATGTCTCGGAAGATGCTAGAATAAAGGCTGAGAATCAGCACGCAGGAGCATCGAATCGTGAAACAGTCGGCGGTCTTTATCCTCGGTGGGACACAGAGTGATTTCGCCCGCAATTGGGTCAAGGAAGGCAAGCATTTTGTCGACGTGATGCGCGAGACACTACTCGACGGGTTCGCGCGGACCGGAATCGAGCCGCGCGAAATCGCAACCGCGCACGTCGGCAATTTTGGCGCTGAACTGTATGTTCATCAGGGCCAGCTCGGTGCTTTTACACTAGAAGTTGACCCGGCTCTTTCCGGGTTGCCCACCAGCCGTCACGAGGCCGCGTGCGCCTCCGGCTCGATTGCGATTCTCGCCGCCTCGGCAGAAATCGAAGCCGGACGCTATGAGCTCGCCGCGGTGGTCGGACTCGAGCAGATGAAGACCGTCGATACTGCCACCGGCGGCGACTTCCTCGGCACCGCCGGCTGGTACGAACGCGAGTGCAAGGGCCGGAACTATCCCTTTCCGAGCCTGTTCGGACGGCTGGGCGACGAATATGACCGTCGCTACGGACTGAAGGATGAGCATCTGGCCCGCATCTCGGAGCTGAATTTTGCCAACGCGCGGCGCAATCCATTGGCGCAGACCCGCAACTGGCCGGCTCCGGGCAACGATCCGAAGCAGGCGGCAAAGATGAATCAGTCGGTAGCCGGACGCCTCAAAGTACGCGATTGCTCACAGGTGACTGATGGTATCGCAGTGGTATTTCTGGCTTCCGAAAAGTTTGCCGAGCAATACGCCGCGCGCCGGCGCAGATCGATCGAAGATCTGCCGCGCATTCTCGGCTGGGGCCATCATACGGCGCCGATGGAGTTCGACGCCAAGCTCCGCGAAAGCCGCGACCATCAATACGTTCTGCCGCATACGCGCGAAGCGATTCTCGATGCGTTCAAGCGCGCCGGGGTGCGCTCGGTCGACGAGTTGTCGGGCATCGAGACGCACGATTGCTTTACCACTTCGGAGTACATGGCGATCGACCATTTCGGCATCACCCGGCCGGGCGAGTCCTGGAAGGCGATCGAAGATGGGGTAATCGAATTCGGCGGGCGGCTGCCGATCAATCCGAGCGGTGGACTGATCGGCGTCGGCCATCCAGTCGGCGCGACCGGTGTGCGCCAGATGCTCGACGCGTATCGGCAGGTTACCGGCACCGCGGGCGATTACCAGGTCGAAGGCGCCCGGCGTTTCGCGGTGCTCAATATTGGTGGCAGCGCGACTACCAGCTGCGCTTTCGTGGTGGGCGCATAAGTATCGCGCGCAGCTGCAATTTGCCGAGGACCGCCGCGTCGATGGCCCAGGTCAACCGACCTTCAGCGCGCAAGGTAGCGCAAAGAACTCGTGCGGTCCGGCCCGGCGCAGGTTTCGCTCATCGGGTCCATCCCCAGCCCGCGCCGCACATCGTTAAGCGATCCAGTGCGCGCCTCTTCAGCCCGGCGAGCATCACCTGGCAGATAAATCGCGAACGCCTTTTGATCGTGGGCGGCGCACGAAGTCTGCTGATGCAGATCGCGCATCCACTAATCGCCGCGGCAGTAGCCGAGCATAGCGGCTTTCACGAGGATCCGCTCGGCCGGCTCCAACGAACGATGGAGTTCTTGTCAGTAGTCCATTTCGGAACCGCCGCTGAGGCGCGCAGCGCGGCCGATCGGCTGCACGCGGTCCATGGCGCGGTTCGAGGCGTCCTGCATGAGCCGGCCGGCGGTTTCCGGGCCGGAAGCCGCTATCGGGCGCGCGATCCCGAGTTGCTGCTCTGGGTGCATGCAACCCTCGTCGATACTTCATTGCTGGTCTTCAGGCACTATGTCCAGGACCTCTCGGCCGAGGAAGAGGAGAGGTATTACCAGGACAGCAAGACGATCGCGCGTCTTCAGCGTATCCCGGAATCAAAAATCCCACGCGACGTGCGGGACTTTCGCAACTACATGAATCGCATGATCGATTCGGGCCCGATCGCGGTGAGCGCTACGGCTCGTGAGTTAGCGCGCGCTATCCTGAGTCCGGCAGTACCGCCGACCACCGCCCTGGTTGCCGCGATTACCGGGTTCATCTCGGTCGGGCTGCTGCCCGGGAAGCTCCGCGAGGGCTTCGGGCTGCGATGGGGCCCCGGCCGACAGTTCCTGCTCGACGCTTCGGGATGCGCCAGCCGCGCACTCCTGCCCCTGCTCCCATCGGCTTGGAGAGTCGAGCCGGCGGCGCGTACCGCTGAGCTTGCCTCCGGGCGCCCCGGCATTCAGCCGTCACGGAGGTGGATGCCGAAGGCCGAAACGTAGTACCTTATTGAGGAAGTTATGGGCGGCCTTTCGATCCGCAGGCGACCAAAGAGCAACGGAGATCAAGATGCGCAATTTCGATGAAAACACTATCACTGATGCAGTAATTGAACGGTTCGCCAAGTGTCCCGTTCCTCGCACCAAGGAGATCAGCGAAGCCCTCGTGCGGCATCTGCACAACTTCGTCAGGGAAATCCGGCCGAGCGAGGAAGAATGGGCC
>DATJRJ010000122.1:0-19275 GCA_035504735.1 Binataceae bacterium (SeqCode) | reverse complement strand
CGCCTCGCGCCATCGCAATCTGCCGATCCACTACCCGACGCTCAATGTAATGTACTACTTCAATCCGGGCGCCAACCGGCGCGTGCTGTCGGTCGGACTGTGCCAGACTGCATCGATCGAGAACGACCTGGCCTTCGGCGCCGCCGTCGGCGAGGCCGTCAGACAAAGTGATCGGCGCGTGGTGCTGATCGCTTCGGGGGGCCTGTCACATCGCTTTTGGGAATACGACCGGATTTTGGAGCGCGCTTCCGCCTCCCCCGACGACATCTACTCAGATGAGCATCGCGCTTACGACCTCAAAATAATCGAATGGCTCAAGGCTGGGCGTCACGATGAAGCGCTGGCCAACGCGCTCGAATTTCGCCGTCGATGCTCCCCCGAGGGTCACTTCTCGCATTACCTGATGATGGCGGGTGCGATGGGCGGCGCGCGCTGGGATTGGCGCGGCGAGCAGTTCGGCGCATACGAAGCAGCACTCGGCACCGGCCAGGCGATCGTCTATTTCGCGCCATGAAAATCAGTCACAAGAGTATTCTGCGGAGAGAGCGATGGGCGCACGATCGGGCAATAACTATCTAAGCGCGCTACGCAAGCTGAAGGCCGAGATCTGGATCGGCGGAGCCAAGGCCGGCGACGTCACGGTCCATCCGGCCTTCCAGCACGTTGCGCGTTCGATAGCCTCCCTCTACGACCTCCAGATGGAGAGCCCGGAAGCGATGACCTATCGCACCGAGGACGGCGATCGGGCGGGCCTTTCGTTTATCCAGCCCCGCAGCGCTGACGAGCTCGCCCGGCGCGGCCGCATGATGAAGCGCTGGGCCGATTACTCGGGCGGGATGCTCGGGCGCACCCCGGATTACCTCAACTGCAGTATCGCGGCGATGGCCGCGGCGCATCAATTCTTTGCCGATTCGGATCCGCGCTACGGCGACAATATCGTCAACTACTATCGCGAGGCGCGTCGCCATGATTGGTGCGCGACCCATACGCTGGTCAATCCGCGCGCCAGCCGCGGCCAGACCTGGACCGGTCATACCGACTCCAACGTCGCCCTGCAGGTAGTCGAAAAGCGCAGTGACGGAATCGTCGTCAACGGCTGCCGGCTGCTGGCCACGCTTGCGCCGATATCCGAAGAGATGCTGGTTTTTCCATCGACCGTACTGCGCGTCGAGCCGGCGGCCGAGCCGTTCGCGATCGCTTTTGCGATCAACTGCGACGTCAAAGGTTTGCGCTTTCAGTGCCGGGAAAGCTTTGACCTGAACCGATCCCATTTCGACCATCCGCTGGCATCGCGCTTCGAAGAGATGGACGCGCTGGCGATTTTCGACCAGGTGCTGGTGCCGTGGGAGCGGGTGTTCTTGTGCGGCGATCCGGCGCGTTGCAACGCGCTTTATGGGACCACCAACGCCGTCGTCCATATGATGCATCAGGTTGCGGTCAAGAACGTCGCCAAGAGCGAGTTCATGCTGGGACTGGCAGCGCGTATCGCTGCCGCCTCGGACGCGATGAACCTGCAACACGTGCGCGAGCGGCTGGCCGAGATGATCGAGGTCACCGAAATGATGCGGGCTTTCCTGCGCGCCGGGGAAGCCGACGCCGCGCCCGATCAATGGGGCGTCGTGACGCCGTCGCGTCCACCGCTGGATGTGGCGCGCAACCTGTTTCCCAAGCTCTATCCCCGGCTGGTCGAAATAATTCAGCTCAACAGCTCGTCGAGCCTGATGGCGCTACCGTCGGAGGCCGATTTTGATGGCCCGCTGCGCGCCGACCTCGATCGCTACCTGCCCGGCGCCGACCTCGAAGCACACGACCGTGTCGGGCTTTACCGGCTGGCGTGGGACGCCGCTGCCAGCGCATTTGCGGGACGCCAGTTGCTCTATGAGCGATTTTTCTTCGGCGACCCGGTCAAGATGGCAAGTGCGCTGGTCGATAACACGAATCTGAAACCGCTGGTGGAGCGGGTCAACGCGTTTCTGAAGCGCGCCGACTGAAGGCGGGACGCCGCGGGGTGAGGCGGCACGCGATGCGCGCCGCCTCACCCCCTGCTCGCCTCCGGGAGCTGGAACCGAATTCCGATGGCTCGATTGCGCAAGGCCTCGCGCGTGTGGCGCAGCACTACGGCCGGAGCCGCCGCTGAGCGGGTGCTGGTGGCGGCAGACGCCGCCGTCCTGTCGCTCGACCTGGTGGCGCTCTTCCCCAGAAAAGCGCCGCTCGAGGTCGAGCTCGGCGCAGGACGCGGCGACTTTCTCATCGAACGCGCCGCCGCCTGCCCCGAGCGCGATTTCCTCGCGGTCGAGCTGGCGGGCTCGGTCGCGCGCCTGCTCGCGGCCCGTGCCGGGGGGCGCGAGCTCGCGAATCTCCGCGTTATCCGGGCCGACGCCCGTACGATCGTGAACCTGCTGCTCCCCGACGCGAGCGTCAGCATCTATCATCTCTACTTCCCCGACCCCTGGCCCAAGGCGCGTCACGGCAAGCATCGAATGGTCTCGCCGCCGATGATCGCGAGCCTGTCCCGGACGCTGGTCGGCGGCGGGCTGATTCACGTCGCCAGCGACGTCGAAGAGTGGGCGGCGGCGATGTTCGCGATGCTGCGCGTGGGCCGCTTTACCCAACTCGATGGCGAGGAGGTCGCGGGCGCGCGTTTCTCGGGCTTCGGTCGCAAATACCTGGCCGCTGGCAAGCCGGTTTTTGCTGCCACTTTTCAGAGTTTCTGATGCGCGTTCAATGTCTAATGCTCAATTACCGAGTGATTTGTATCGGATCGCTGGCTTGCGTTGCCGAAAGGGTATGTTTACCCTGATTGCGATTCATGATGCGGCGTGAGTGGTTGATAGTAATGGCGCTGGCCATGGCGTTGGCTTGTGCCGGATGCGGCCAGCGCAAAGTGCCGTCTGGTGAGGACTACTACACTCAGGCTCAGGCCTATTACTCGATGGGCGAGTATCGGGGCGCGATCGACAACTATCAGCATCTGATCGACCAGTATCCTTTCAGCCCTTATGCCGAAGAGGCTGAACTCCGCATCGGACTGTCCTACTACAAGATGGGCGATCATGCGGAGGCAGTTGCCTCATTCAGCGATTTCCAGCGCATGCATCCGACCAGCAAGAACCTGGCGCTGGCGACCTACTACCTCGGGATGACCTACTACAATCGGGTCGGCAGGCCCGATCGCGACCAGAGCAACACGGCGCTGGCCCTGCAGCAGTTCGAGATCATCGAGCAGCGCTTTCCGGAAAGCGAATTTGGCGAGCTCGCGCGCCAGCGAATCGTCATCTGCCGCGACCTGCTCGCGCGCAACGAGCTTTACATCGGCGATTTCTACGACAAGAAGGCCAATTTCCGCGCCGGCGAATCGCGCATGGCGGAGCTGATGGAGAAATATCCTGACACTCCGGTCGCGCCCGAGGCGCTCTATAAGCTGGGCGTGGCGCTCGAGAAGGAAGGCAAGAAGTATTCGGCAGCGCAGGCCTTCACCGCGCTGACCATCCATTATCCCAAAAGTAATTACATGCAGCCCGCCAAAGCCGAGCTCGCCAAGCTCAAGCAGCCGGTCGATACCGAAGACGATCCGCTGCGGATGGTGCTGGCGGAGAGCGGCTTCAATCCCGACCAAAGCTCAGCCTTCGATCGCGAGGTGGTGCGCACCCGGTTCTCTTCCGCTGCCGATTTGGCGGAAGGGGCATACGGCGCCGACGGATTGCCCGTGCTGACGCACGGCCCCGCCCACGTGCAGACCGCGTCGGCCGAGCCTGACGAGGGCGGCCCGGTCACGTTGCGTCTGATTCGACTGTCATCGGCGGATCCGCCGTTGTCGGTGATCCTGGATCTGAGCGGACCGGTCAAATACGACAAGGAATTTCAAGGCGGTTCGAACTCGGCCGTGCTCACGATGCACCTCAAGAACACGGAGCCGGGCAGACATCTCGTTCAGCACCTGGTGTTCGATAAATCGATCTTCCGCGATGTGCTGGTGAGCACCGAGGGGAATGACACGACCGTTACGGTGAACACCACCGCGGTCTCGCGCTTTGCGATCGTACCGCTCGAAGAGCCGGCGCGATTGCTAGTAACGTTCGCGCCTCCTGATGACGATACCGGCCAGGCCGCCGCCTCAGAGATGGGGCCGATGCCGTCCGGGCCATCCGCCGACGGACCGCCGCCAGGCGCGGACGACTCCGCGGCGCCGGATGCCGGTTCAGAGCCACCCTCGGAAAACGCTCCGGATATGCCGCCAGGTTCGTCTTCCGATGGCGCGCCTGACCTCCCCTCCGGCCAGCCGGTCGCCGCGCCCGGTCCTTGATAAGCGCAGGCGCCCGCGCTTAGCGATCGGCTTACTCGAGAAGACCGGCTCACTCGAAGACCGAATCGAACCTGATGCCGAGGAAGTTCAGCACGACTTCGGTATAGAGCCTGAGCCCCCACTGGAAGCCGTCGATCGGCAGCCGTTCATCATTGCCATGATAGAGCGAGCCGAACGGCGTCATCGGCCCGAGTTTGACCGGCGAAAATCCATAGCAGACCGCGCCGAGGCGCGCGTAGAACTTGCTGTCGGTCGCGCCGGGAAGCATCCAGGGTACCGCGATGGCGCCGGGGTCGGCCGCCTCGACGCGCTCGGCGATCAGCCGGTAGAGGGGAGTATCGATGCTCGATTCGGCGGCCGGCGCGCTCTTGAGTACTTCGAGCCCCGGCTCGGGCCCGACGATTCCGCGCAATTCCGCGATAAAACTGGCCACGTCCTCACCCGGTAAAGTGCGGCCGTCGAGGATCACCGAAGCCTCGCCCGGTATCACGTTGTCCTTGTAGCCGGCGCGGACGATTGTGGGCGTCACAGTGTTCGAGAGCATCGGGCGAAACAGCGGCGTGACGGTCTCGCGTGTGAGGCCGAGCGCGGCGAGCGTCCGGCGCAGCGGCGGCGTCAACCGTACCCGCATCTGCGCGTTCGCGATCCGCGTGATTAGCTCGGCCAGGCGCGTGATGGCGGTCACCGGGCGGGGAATCGAACCATGGCCGGGAGCGGCCGCGACCGTCATCCGGACGGTGACGAAACCTTTTTCGGCGATCTGGATCGGATAGAAGCGCCGCCCGCCGAGATACATCGTGAAGCCGCCGACCTCGTTGAGCACAAAGCCGGCCCGCACCAGGTCGGGATGTTGCTCGATCAGAAACTGCGCACCGAATTGCGAGCCTGACTCCTCGTCGGCGGTGGCCGCGAGAATCACATCGCGGTCGCCCATGATACGGGCGCGCCGCAAAGCGACCGCGAGCCCGAGGTCCATCGCGCATTTCGATTTCATGTCGATCGCGCCGCGACCCCAGATACAGCCTTCGGCGATCTCGGCGCCGAAGGGCGCGTGGGTCCATCGTTTCGGCTCGGCCGGCACCACGTCGGTGTGCGAGGCCAGCATCAATGGCGCATTTGCCGAATCGGACCCCGGCAGGCGCGCGATCAGGTTGGTGCGTCCGGCAGCGGCCTCGAGGCGCACGGAGTCGATACCGCTGGCTTCGAGCTGTGCGGCAATATAGTTGGCCGCGAGCCGCTCGTTGCCCGGCGGGTTGGTAGTGTCGAGCCGGATCAGCGCGCGAAACCAGTCGAGCGTCTCACGCTCGAAAGCCTCCCACGAGGTCCGGGTCGCGATCGATGGCGAAGGAGCAGCCAACCGGTTTACGGCTCGAGGATGTCCTGAAAGATCCGGGCCGGCTCGGCGGCTTCGCTCACCACCCGATTAAGCGCCGACAGCATGATCTGCGGGTCCTGCGCGCCCGAGAGCGCATAGCGGCCGTTCAGGATAAAGAATGGGACGCCGCTGACGCCGAGCTTCTGCGCGAGCAGTTCCTCGGCGCGAACTTCGTCAGAGGCTTTACCGCTTTCGAGAAATCGTTCAGCCGCACCCGCCTCGATTCCGCCGCTGGCAGCGATCGCGGCCAATGTAGCGCGATCGCCGACATCCTTGCCCTCGGCGAAGTAGGCATGAAACAGCGCCTCGGCGAGCGCATTCTGATCGCCCTCCCGCTCAGCCATCCAGAGCAGCCGATGGGCATCGAAGGTGTTCGGGGTCTTCGCGATCAGGTCGTAGCGAAACTGGAGTCCCACGCCCGCACCGGCCTCGGTGATGCGCTGGTAAACCTCTTTGGCCCGCTCCGGCCCACCGAACTTGGCGGCGATATAACGTGCGCGGTCCATCCCGCCCTGCGGTATATCGGGATTCAGCTCAAACGGCCGCCAGGTGATATGGACCTGCTGGCCGTCCAACCGCGCAAGCGCCTGTTCTAGCCGCCGCTTGCCGATGAAGCACCACGGACAGACGACGTCGGAAACGATATCGATACTGATATCCACCGGGCTCTCCTCTGGCAGCTATTTTACCGCTTGACGAGCCCCAATTGTACAGCGACCGGGCAGGCGTCAGTTCTTGCATAAGGCATTGCTTAAGCCAGCGGATAGCTGCGCTTAGGAGCTACTTCAGAGAAAGCTTGTGTCCGAGTTCTGTCCTTACTCGCTTTTGGCCATTCGGCGTCAGCAAATAATTCCCGCCTTGAAGAAGAAAGACCTGCCTATATCTAGGCGAGCAGAGAGCTTTCAGGGAGTTTGTTATCGAGGACGGCGATCTCGGTACTGCTTCGCCCAGCTCAGTTCTAGTCAACCCCCTCTCTCCTGCGTTGTGCAGAAGGAGCAAAATCTCCTCCCCGACGGTGCAGTCAGTTCGCAAAACGAAATCGCGACCGTCAAGATTGATAATGGCCGGAACGTTGAACCTCACAATCTCACGAACCGCTTGCGCAACGGCCTCTCTGCGGCCATTCCAGAAGATGCGGAGGATTTCGGACATCAGCCATCGAACCGTCGCGACGACGAACATTGAGTCCAGCTCGTTCGCTGAGTACTCCGGGTCGATGTGAACGGCGCCCCGCTGGGAGCGCAGCTTATACACCATCCTTAGAACTCTGCAGAGGTGTAAGGCCGACCTTCGCTCAGGAAAATTGTGAGAATTGCTGCTCTTGGAGTCCTCAACATAGGCTAAGCACGTATCGAGGTCCTTGCGCAGGTTGAGGTTATCCGAGTCGACGTGATACACGACTCGCGCAACAACCTCTGCAAACTGGCCGCCGTTGAGGGTTGTGGGCTCCCAGTCGCCTAGGACGAAGCGGCGCTCTACGTCTATAAATTCAGCGATTAGCTGTGCGGCGAGCGTTTCATCTAACGGCGGACAGATCTCCCGCAGGACTGTTTGAGATTGTGTTATCACCCGAGCGAGGTACGGCCCTCCTCGGTCACGTGGAATTCTGTTTTGGATAGTTTCTCGCAGTGGCCTTTAGAGACATTCTTGGCGAGCGAATCGCTGGGATTCCCCAGCCTCGATTGATGGCTGTCCTGGAGTGCCTTGGTGACATCGACGGTTTTCAGCCTCTCGGTGCCGCGATCATGAAGCCACTGAGCGGTTGCTAGGAACCGCCGCTGCTGGTTCTTGACCGCATTCTTGCCGTTGAGGTACGTGGCAAGGGGACCGGGGTCGCCGCTCTCGCCTTTCTTTTGCGGTTTACCTTTGCTTTCCGCGGACGGGATTTGTGACGAGAGCTTCGAGAGGTCCGCCAGCAGGCTGGGCATCCGTTTCGATAGGAAGGCTTCCGGACCTTCGTACTCGACCTCAACCTCCCCCACCCTTAGACGTATCTTTGTCATCGCTATCCCCTAAGAGCGACGTGTCTAAACGTCTTTTATCATACCAAGGGGAGCATCCTGCGACTACCAGACAAGTTTGCCAGGGGGGCCTTACGTCTTGCGCGCGGCCAGCGGAATGGGCCCCAGGTAATCTTTCGCATCAGAAGCGAGCGCGCGCATCTTGAGCACCGCGGCAGCGAGCGCCCTCAGATCCCGTCGCGCATTTTCGGTCGGCTCGCCCTCGGCGAAATCCGCCGCCGCCAGATAGACGCTGGAAGGCGCGGTCAGCGCGCCGAACCAGGTCAACACGTCGCGGAGATGCCAATCGGCGCCCAGGTAGTGATGGGTTGTCGCGCCCATCGCGACGATTCCGCACGGCTTGCCCATCAGGCTCTCGATGGGAAGCTGATCGAGCAGGTTCTTGAGCGCGCCGGTAAAGGTCGCACGATAAACCGGCGTCGCGATCACCACCGCCTCGGCGGCGCGCACCCGGGCAACGACGGCGGCGGTGTCGTCGCCATATTCCTCAGGTGCGCGTCCGTCGGCGAAAGCAATTTTGTAATCGGCGAGATTGATCAGGTCGGTTTCGAGTCCCGGCTCGAGCTCGCGGGCCAGCTCGCACAACCGGGACATCGCCTTGTTGAGCCGCCCCGGTCGGGTCACGGCTCCGACTATCACTACCAACTTCGCCATATTTCTCTACCGCATGACTTCGAAATCACGTTCGTTGCTAGAACCGTTTGGGAACCTGATCGAAAATTCGCTCATCGACGCGCTCGGGCGGCGGATAGGCCTTCTTGCTGTGAGTCAGTCCCAAATCCAGGAACATCAGGCATAGCTCGAAGGCCACCAGACCGGGATTGATGACCGGGACGGGCATCCTTTCGGCCAGATGCGCGTGCGACTGATGCATCGTGGTGGAACCCAGGATCAGCACTTCGGCGCCGTCCTCTTCGATCGCTCTGCGGCCCGCCTCTTCGAGTTTGCCGAAGACCACTTGCTCCTTGCCCTCGAGCAGCGCGGCGGTATCGGGCCGCACGCCGATCGAACGAATCGAAGCGACGCGGTGGTGCAGCCCCTCGGCCGTGATGACCTTGTCGTAGAGCAGTTTCCACGGCTCCCACATCGTGATGACCGAAAATTTCTTAGCCAGCATGCAGGCCGCCAGGAATGAACTGTGAGCGCTGCCGAGCACCGGGATCTTGAGCAGCGAGCGCAGTGGAGCGACGCCCGAATCGCTCATGCTGTTTACGCAGATCGCATCGTAGCCCTCGTGTTCGGCGCGCATCCCGGCCTCGACCACGAAGGCGTCGGCGAGCGCGGACTCGTACAGGGAATCGAGGATGTAGGCGCCGTTCCTGGTGCCGAAGAATTCGACCTCGATCCCGGGGCGCATCAGATGCGCGGGGATTTGCGCGGCGAAGCGTGGTAGCGCCTCAGGCGGCATCGGTACCGGCAAGAGCATCTTGATGCGGCGTTTCCCGGCGGATTTCGAGTCGGCAGACGGGCTCATCTGGCTACCTTAACGATCAGAATGCGCGGCCTCGGATTATGCGGTCGGTCCCACCTACCGGTCAAGCTCGGATGCATGCCTGCCCGGAAACTTGGCAGTTGTCCTTAAATCACACTTGTGTAACATCGCGATTACTACTACTAATCGTTTAGACATCCCTTGTGAGGTGCAGTGCATGAAGTTCGTCTTCCACCTTCTTCCCGCGTACCCGGCCACGCCGGCAGAACGCGAGCGCCTGGCCCCGATTGCCCATCGGACTGACAAGACCCAGCAGATGCTGGATGAGATGCTCCAGATCACGCAGCATTGTGAGGATCTCGGCTTCGATGCCGTCACTTTCTCCGAGCATCACTTCTATACTGAAGGATGCGAAGCCGGTGCGACGCCGACGCCTCATTTGATTCGGCTCCTGCTCAATACCAAGCGGATCAAGATCGGACCGCTGGGCTTTGTGCTTCCGACCTGGGATCCGATTCGGCTTGCGCTCGATGTCGCGTGGGCCGACCAGATGAGCAAAGGACGCGCGCTATGCGGTCTGGCGCGTGGCGTTTTTCCGCGCTGGGTGAACGTGCTCGGACAGCATTACGGCGTCGAGCCGGGCGGCGTCGGCACCTCGGCCGATGAGCATAATCGCGAGGTCTTCGAGGAACTGTTCCAAGTCATCAAGCTAGCGTGGAAAGACGAGCCCTTCTCATTCAAAGGCAAATATTACCAAGTACCCTTTCCCGCCGAGGGCCATTACTGGGCACCGCACGAAGCGACCACCCGTTACGGCGCGCCGGGCGAGATGGAAGGCGAGATGCTGCGCAAGCTCTCGGCCGTGCCAAAGCCGTATCAGAAGCCGCATCCGGAAGTATGGCAGGCCTTTACCGCCAGCGAGCGGACGATTCGATGGGATGCGCGCAATGAAGTGCGTCCGATGGTGTTCGCGCCCTTCCCCGGCCCCACGGAGAAGGTCTATCTCGCCTACCAGGAAGAGGCAGCCAAGGCCGGACGCTCATTGAAGCTGGGCGATAACATGGGCTCCTGCCAGTTCATCTATATCGCCAACGATCGCGCCGAAGCGCGCCGCCTGATGAACGCCGGTTCGTACTTTGTCTTCCAGAACTTTCATTGCAAGGTCGACAAGAACATCCCGCCCGACTTCGATTCTTTGCTCAATTACAAAATGATGGTGGCGGGTAATGTCGATGACGTGCGCCGGCGCGTGGCTGAGATCCACGAGACGCTGAACCCCGAATACATGCTGTGGCTCGGCGACCAGGGTTTCGTCACGTGTGACGAAATGAAACGCGAGCTCGAATTGTTCGCGACCAAGGTGATGCCTGAGTTTCATGAACGGCGCGCCTCCGCACCGTCCGAGGGTATTGCGCTGCAATAGTAATTTGACCGGGCCGGGCTGACTCGATCGTCGATTAGTCATCCCGGCCCGCGTCGAGCGGACGGCCTGAGATCCAGATGGAATCCATCAGAGTCGTTCACTACCTCAATCAATTTTTTGGGCAGCTCGGCGGCGAGGAGGCTGCCGGCGCCAAGCCGCAAATCAAACCCGGCCCTATCGGGCCCGGCCGTGTACTGCAAAATCAGCTTGGCGAGGGCTTCGAGGTCGTTGCGACTGCAATCTGCGGCGACAACACCTTTGCCGACGCTCCCGAGCCGACCGCCGAGGCGCTGGCCGGGCTGATCGCGGAATTTCGTCCGCGCATCCTGATCGCAGGACCGGCCTTCAATTCGGGCCGCTACGGTCAATCGTGCGGAGAGCTTTGCGCCGTCGTCCAGGAGCAGCTCGGCGTTCCGACCCTCACCGGGATGTACGATGAGAATCCCGGCGTCGAGCAGTTCCGCAGCCGGATTCTGATCGTCCGCACCGGCCCGAGCGCCCGCACGATGGGTGAGGCGCTCAGGCAAATGGCAGCGCTCGCGCGGCGGATTGCCGCGGGAGACGCTATCGATCGACCGGTGGAGGCCGGATGCTTCCCGCGCGGAATGAAGCGCCCGGTGATACGCGAGGAAATCGCCGCGACCCGCGCGATCGATATGCTGCTGCGCAAGGTGGCGGGCGAGCCCTTCGCCACCGAGGTCAGCGTGCCCGCCTTCGATCGCGTGGCGCCGGTCAAGATTACTGCTCCGCTCGCTACCGCTACCGTTGCGATGGTTACCGACGGCGGCATGGTAGTGAAAGGTAATCCCGATCGGATGCCCAATGGCTATTGCGATCGTATCACGGCAATTCCGATTGCCGGCCTGGAGCGCTTCACCACCGAACTCGTCGAGGCCCATCACGGCGGCTACGACACGCAATTCGTCAACCAGGATCTGAACCGATTGGTGCCGCTCGACGCGATGCGCCAGCTCGAAGCCGAAGGCGCGATCGGCCGGCTTTACGAAACTGTGTACGCCACCGCGGGCCTCGGTATGTCGCTCACCAACGCCAGAAAACTCGGGCGGGAAATCGGCCAGCGCTTGCGCCAGGACGGGGTCCAGGCAGTTATTCTGACCTCCACATGAGGGACCAGTACGCGCTGCGGAGCAGCGCTCGCCAAAGAGATCGAACGGATGGGAATCGCGACCGCACAAGTCTGCTCGATGCGACAGGTGGCCACGATGGTGGGTTCGCCGCGAATCGTGACCGGAAAAAGCGTGCTCCATCCGACCGGCGACCCGGCGCTCGACCTCGCGGCCGAGCGCGACCTGCGGCGCCGAATCCTGCAGGCCGCGCTTAAAGCGCTCGCATCCGACGGCTCTCGAGATGCGGCTTGAACTGCAGGCCGCGGCGGTTCATCGCGTAATTTTCGGTAACGCGACCGGTCTGGAAGATGGAACGCTCACGATCGCGCGCGATGAGCTGCGCGCCCTGCTCAGTGTCGATAGCCGTCTCGCCGATCTCGAAATCGAGCTCGCTAATCCGGGCGAGGATTGCCGGATAACGGATATCTTCGATGTCTTCGAACCACGCTTCAAATCCGCAGGTCCCAATTTTCCCGGCGTGATTGAACCCATCGGGCGGGTGGGCGATGGGCCGACCACGGTGGCGCGCGGCGCGGCGGTGATGGTGCTGAATGCGATGGCGGACCGTTACAAGTTGACGGTCGACATGATTGGCCCAAGCGCCGATTTCTCGCCATACTCCCACACGGCCAACGTATGCGTCCGATCAAAACCGGCGCCGAATCTCGATCGCGCCGGCTACTATCGCGCGCTCAAAGAAGCCGGCATCCGCGCCGCAGCTTACCTCGGCCAAGCCGCTTCTCGGGCGAAATCTGATGCCGCCGAAGTCCTTAGCCTCGACGGCTCCGGAACGCTGAATGCCGGCGGCGTAAAGACCCTGCCGCGGGTTGCTTATATCTACATGCTTGCCTCGCAGCAGATGCCGACCGAAGCCAACGAGCCGATTCTCTATGGCGACAATGTCCGCACCCTGCTGCCCACCGTGCTGCATCCCAATGAAGTACTCGACGGCGCGGTAGTTGCTCCGTACTGGAATTTCGGCGGCGATACTTATGCAGTGCAGAATCATCCGATGATTCACGAGCTCTACCGGCGCCATGGACGCGATCTGACCTTCGCCGGAGTGATCGGTACGATCGCGGCGGAAACCGAAGTGGGACGCACACGCAGCGCCGTGATGGCCGCCAATCTTGCTCGCGACACACTCGGCGCCGACGCAGTGGTGCTGACCAAGTACGGCGGCGGAATTCCGGAAGCGGCCACGATGGAAACCTACGACGCCTGCGAAGCGCTCGGGATGAAAGGCGCCATCGTCATCTGGACGCACGGCGGCGATGGGCGTATCGACGGCGCGCTGACCTTCATGTCGCCGCGCGCCGACGCGGTGGTGAGCTGCGGAATCAACGAACAGGGTATCGATCTGCCGCCCGTCGCGCGCGTGATCGGCAGCTCCTCGATCGGCCCGCTGATCATGGAGACTGAAGGCGATGTCCGCCCGTCGAACGGGCCTCTGCACCTGCGCTTCCTGTTTCTCGCCGGCGCGGCGGATCAGTTGGGCGGCGGACGCCGCTCGATCGAGGAATACTAAGCTGGTCCTTCTCCGTGCTGGTCGCCATTCCCCGCCCTGCTCCGCCGATTATCCGTCGGATCTAACGAAACCCCTTGTTAAAAGGCTGAACTGATACAATAGGCAAATGACTCGGCCTGTATTGCTCGCGGCGTCGACCGTGATGGCTCATGTGCCCGGATTGGTACGGATTGGCTCGAAGCCCGGGCGCGAGATTGCACGCGACTCTGGGCTGGTCGAGCGGCTGATCGCGAATTCGCGCGGTTTCGACGACGCAGTCGGCTACGCGCCGAATCAGGCTTTCATCGGCGCGATTCATCCGCGCGCGATGGGGCCGCGTCCGCATTTCAATCGCGTAGTCGAGGGTGGACGGCGTTTCGGGCCGGATGGCGAGATTATGCCCGAGCGCGAGTTTCTCGGCCTGATGGCGCTTGCCGATCAGTTCAAAGTGCTACAGCTCGCACCGGAGCTGGCACAAACGGCGGCCGCGGCTCTGGCGCGTCATCCTCTGAGCGAATCGTTCGACGCTCGCGGCCTCGAAGCCGCAAGCGGCGATCCCGCTGCATCGCTCGCGCGCGGCGCGCTGGGACTTTATCTCGGCAGCGGTGAATTTGCCGCGGCGCTCGCCGCCGGCCACAACGAGGACTCGAACCTCATCGCCGAAGTGATCGCGGAAAACCTCGCCTGCAAGGCCAGCGGCGCGCTGGCGCTCGCCCATCTGCTGCGCCTTAATCAAATCGAGCCGGCCAGCATCGAATACGTCATTGGATGCTCCGAGGAAGCGGTCGGCGATCGCTATCAGCGCGGCGGCGGCAACATGGGCAAGGCGATTGCCGAGATGTCTGGATGCACCGAGGCCTCAGGCGCAGACGTGAAGAATTTCTGCGCGGCGCCGGTGCCCGCGATGGTAATCGCGGCGAGCCTGGTAGCGGCGGGCGTCTTCCGTCGGGTCGCCGTGGTCGGCGGCGGCTCGCTGCCCAAGCTCGGCATGAAGTTCGAGGGTCACTTGAAGAATTCGATGCCGGTGCTCGAGGATACGCTGGGCGCGGTGGCGGCGGTAATCGGCGAAGACGACGGACAATCGCCTGTGGTCCGGCTCGATCCGATCGGCCGCCACAAGGTGAGTTCGGGTTCATCCGCCGAGGCGATCATGGATGCGCTGGTGACAACGCCGCTCGATCGCATGAGTCTCAAAATCACCGACATCGACGAATATGCGACCGAGTTGCACAACCCCGAGCTGACCGAGCCGCAAGGCAGCGGCAACGTGCCGGAGCGCAACTACCGGATGCTGGCCGCGATGGGCGTGCGGCGCGGTCTGTTCGGGCGCGAGGCGATGGGCCCCTTCGTTACCCGGCATGGGATGCCGGGGTTTGCTCCTACGCAAGGTCATGTAGCCTCGGCATTCTGCTATCTCGGCCACGCCCGGCGCGCGTTGACCAGCGGTGGAGACACGCGCCGTATCATGATGATGGCGAAAGGCTCGCTCTTCCTGGGTATGATGACGGGACAATCGGACGGGATGTCGTTTATACTGGAACGCAACGGCGGCTGAGCGGGCCGTGCAAAAGGAAGGATAATCGATGTTCGCGGGTAAAAAAGTGATCGTGGTCGGCGAGCGCGACGGGGTGGCGAGCCCCGCCATCGCGGCCTGCGTGGAGGCTTCGGGCGGCGAGGTCGTCATGATGGCGACCGAATGCTTCGTCTGAACCGCTGCAGGCGCAATGGACCCGCATACGCAGCAGACGATCCTCGATGCGGCCGGCAAATACGGCCGTGAGAACCTGATCGTGGTGCTGGGGACGCCCAGTCCGGAAGCCGCCGCGATCGCTGCGGAAACCGTGACCACTGGCGATCCCACCTATGCGGGGCCATTGGCCGAGACCCAGTTGGGTCTCATCGTCTACCATATTTTAGAGGACCCGGTTCGCGCGGCGCTTGACCCGGCGATCTACGACCAGCAGGTCGGCCTGATGGCGGAGACGCTCGATGGGCCGGCGATCGCAGCAGTGGTCGCGCAGGTCCGCGCGGCAATTTCGTAACTGGCGCATCGAGCCGATGGCGCCGAAAATTCGCCTGATCGGCGTCGGTCGTTAATCGGCGCCTGATCTGAATGACCGAGGGGACTAATCACATGGCGCTGCGCACCGGAGCGGGATATTTGCAGGCGCTTCGCGATGGCCGCGAGGTTTATCTTGACGGCCGGCGGGTTGCGGACGTAACCAGCGAGCCAGGGTTGTCGCGGGTCGCCCATACTTTCGCGAAGATGTACGACCTGGTGATCGAAAACCAGGATCAGTGGACCTTTCGCGATCCGCAAGGGCAACCGGCCAGCCTCAACTGGATGCAGCCGCGCACACGCGAGGAATTGACGCGCCGGCGCAGCTTCACCGAGATGATCGCACGGCGCACCGGCGGCCTTTTCGGCCGGCAGCAGGACTACGTTCCGCTGTTCCATCTCGGCATGCTCGACATCAAGCAGGAATTCAGCCGCGGCGATGCGCGCTTCGAGCGCAATATCGAGAACTATTGGCGCCGCGCGCGCGAGCAGGACTTGATGCTGGCGCATTCGTTCATCGACGCGCAGGCCCACCCGGGCGTGCCGTTGGAAAAAACCGTGGTGCCGCGGATCGTCGCGCGCAAGCCGGAGGGGATCGTTGTGCGCGGCGCGAAAACCGTCGCCACCTTTACCTGCCATGCCGACGAAATCCTGGTCGGCGCCTTCCCACGTCCGGGGATCACCGAAGACTACGTGATGTACTTCTCGATTCCGATCGCGACCCCGGGTCTGCGGGTGGTCGCACGCACCGTCCACGGCCAGGGCGCCGCCTTCGACCATCCTGCCGGACAATTCGGTGATGAAAACGATTGCATTGTCATTTTCAACGACGTGCTGGTGCCGTGGGAGCGGGTCTTCAGTCTAGGCGAGCCGAGTTTCTGCGCGACCGTCTTCCCGCGCATCAGCGAGTGGGCGCATTGGAGCATCCTGGCGCGGCTCGCGGTCAAGGCCGAGGTCCTGACCGGACTCTATTCGTTGATTCCCGAGATGCTCGGCCGCGGCCAGCAGCCGCAATCGCAAGAGGCGCTGGGCGAGATAATTCGCTATCTAACCAGTATCCGCGCCTTCATCCATGCCGCCGAAGATCAGGGCCAGGTGACGCCTGAGGGCCACTACATGCCGAATCCGCTGTATGTCACGGCTGGCCGGGCCTACTCGGTCGAGCACTACCGCCGCATCATCGGCTATCTGCACGACATCGCAAGCCAGGCGCTGATCATTATTCCGAGCGAGGCCGCGTTCGACAGTCCCGAGGTCGGGCCGACCCTCGAGAAGATGTTCGAGAGTCCGTCGGCGACGGCGCGCGAGCGCGCCCGCGTGGTACGGCTCGCGTGGGACATGGTGTGCGATTCATACGGCGGACGACAGACCTTGTTCGAGCTGTTCAACGCACTGCCGTGGACGGCGCAGCGCGCGCAGTTGATGGCGGGCTTCGATATCGAACCGTACCAGCGTCTGGCTGCGGCGACTGCCGGACTAGGCTCGCTGGCCGAGGCCGCGGCCTCGGCCACCGAAGCGGCCGGCCGCAAGGGTCGCGATTACAAGGCCGTCGGCGAGGCTTACGCCGCAAAGTCCGCTGGCAAGACGGCAGCGCGCTAGCGCATAATCTGCGAGAGCCCGGCGACGCTGCCCCAGCGTCCGAGATCAGTGAAGTCCTCGCCGTTCCCTTTGGGTGAGCGACCGGCAAGATCCGGAACTCATCCCGATGAGTAATTGAGAATCATCTCACAACTGCCACGTGTTCGGCGGCAGGCCCCATCGGACCCGACCGTAATTCTCAGCGGGGACATCCCAGGTGATCGCAACGGAATGGGAAGCGGCATTGATATCGCGCACCAAGCGCTGAATCGGGCTGCCTTCATAAATCGCATGAGCGCCCGCCGCCTCGAACAGCCGGTTCGATGCGTGAACCGCGGTTCTGACCGCGAATGAGATGTCGCGGCGCATCCGGGCCCGCTCCGGGAGCGGGATTTGACCGCCAGCATCGCCGTACTCGCGTAAATCGCGCAGATCGCGCAGCATCAGCTGCCGCACTGCGTCGACCTCGGCCGATGACTCGGCGAGCCGTATCTGCATCGAAGGCTGCTCGATCACAGGCACGCCGGTCTGGCCGTCTCTGCGGCCGTGCATCTGCTGCTCGAACAGATCGACCACACCCTGACCCATCCCAAGTATCGGCGCGGCCAGCGAGTAGCCGATAAAGCTGAAAATCGGGACCTTGTAGAACGCCGTGCCATACAGTTCCCGTCCGGCTGAGGTGCCGGTCACGAACTGCGCGCCATGGCAAATCCGATGCTCGGGTACGAAGGCATCGTCGATGCTGATCCTTTTGCTGCCGCTGCCGCAAAGGCCCAGCACGTGCCAGTTGTCCTCGATCCGAAAATCCTTCTTCGGCACCAGTAGCAAGTTCGCATTGTTGGGATCGGTGATGATCAACTGCACCCAGGCCGCATGATCTATTCCGCTCGCGAAGTTCCAGCGCCCGGTCAGGCGCACGCCACCGCTGACCGGCTCGATCTTACAACTGACCGTGGCTGAGGCAGTTGAGGAAAGCACGTCCTGCGAGTCGGCCCAGTACTCGTCCTGCGCCTGCTTGGGCCACAGTCCCATCATCCAGTTGTGCAGCGGCCAGAACGAACCCATCCAGCCGCTCGACCCGCATCCGCGTCCGAGTTGGGCGGCACACTCGTAGACGCTATCCATGTCGAGCCCGAGGCCGCCATATGGGACCGGTTGCGAGATGCGGTGAAATTCGGCGGCCATGAAATCGGCGACGGTCTGGTCCGGTACCCGGCGAAGTTTCTCGCACTCGGCGGCGCGGTCGCGGAGTATCGGCACCATCGCGGTCGCCCGCTCGACCATTTCGCGCCGCGTGTACTTTGGCTCTTGGTTGTTTGCCGATCCCGTTGAATCCAGCACGCTCTGCATGCCCATTGATCACCCTGCTTTCTCGGCTCCCGGCTATCAAGTTCGTCGGGCGCGCGAGTCATGATGAGGTCGCGCGCCACGCTCCGAAAGCCCAACGATCGCGCCTGCATCTCTTTCTAACTGCTATCAGCCATTGCCGCTTATTTTGCAAGCATTGCTACGAGCTGGCGCCCTCGCGATTCGGCTTGTCGGATCCCATGTGGTCAAGTATTAGAGACAAACAGCCGCCGGGGTCAGCGCGTGTTTCGCGATTCGCCGTCGGCAAGAAGGATACAAGCGATGAAATTCGGAATCATGTTTGATACCCACATCGATAAGTGGGATTTGGTGCGTTACGCCGAAGAGCTCGGCTATGACACGGCCTACGTGCCGGATTCCGAAATGATGTGGTCCGACTGCTACGCGACCCTGGCACTCGCGGCCTTCAACACCAAACGGATCAGAATCGGCACCGGTATCGCCGCGCCCGGCGTTCGCCTCGCGCCGGTCACCGCCCATTCCATCGCGACTATCAACCAGCTCGCGCCCGGCCGCGTTTTTCTGGGCATCGGCACCGGACATACCTCGATGCGCATGCTGGGGCAGGATCCGACGCCGCTGGCTGAGCTGCGCGAATACATTCGCGTGGTGCGCGGATTACTCGACGGCGAAGAAGTCGAATATACACTCAACGGCAAAGCCCGTCCGATAAAGTTTATTCATCGCGACCGTTACTACATCAATCTGGATAATCGGATTCCGATCTATATGGCCGCTAACGGTCCCAAGGCGATTCACATGGTCGGCGAATGCGCCGACGGCTGGATCGTCCACAATGCGAATCCGCAGCAGGCCAAAATATACTTCGACATGGTTCGGGCGGGCGCCCGCAAAGCAGGCCGCGAGCTTCCCGCCGATTTTTATCCGACTTTTCAGACCAGTCCATATATACTCAGACCGGGGGAGCGGCTGACCGACGAGCGCGTCATCAACGAAACCGGATCGCAGGTAACCTGCGTGTTGCACCTGGCCTACGAGATCTGGAATTACCTCGGCAAAAAGGACGAAGTGATTCCGCCGTTCTTCGCCGATGTGTGGGATGATTATCTCAAGCGGGTTGC
>DATJRJ010000121.1:0-4625 GCA_035504735.1 Binataceae bacterium (SeqCode) | reverse complement strand
TGACGTTCGTATCAATTCGATAGGCCCGGATACTCGCTAGGTCCGGGTGCTTGCTTTCGGCCATCCTCTTCCGCCAGTAGTCGACCTATTCGGTATACTATAACGCTCGGTCCCCGCTGTCAAAGAAAAAATGAATGCTTGCCGGACATATCAGACTGGCACAGTCTAGTACTCGAAATCGGATGGATTTGTCAAATGTTTATAATGGGATTTACCGCGCGGTCAACTTCTCTCAGAGCTCCCTCGGCGCCCGGTTGCAGGTACTTGAGAGAATCCTGCCGGGCGCGAGCCGAATCTCGCTTGCATAAGCCCGCCATCATTTCGAGACCGCCGACTGAAGCGACGCTTATCGCATCGAGGGCGGATTCCGATGATGCCTCAGGCAATCCGCCACGGTCCGGGGGCATCGATAAACCGCGCTTCCCAAAGCCGCCGTTCGCTGCGAATCGATTTGAGCGCCGCCTCGCGAATCTGCTCGAATCCGGATTGTATCCAAGCCTCCAGCCGTGCCTCGATCTTTTCCGGATGCCCGCGCTCGTCATCCGATAACTGGGCCGACGGTATCAGGCAGCGCAAGGCGAGCTGCTCGATGCCGTCGGCGCGCTCCAGCACGACCGTGAAAGCGACCGTCTCCTTGGTCTCTTCCAGTTCCGAGCCGACCCGTAGGAAATAGGCACCACGAGCCGTATTGATAAACCGCATCTGATCCGGCGCGATCGTTCTCGACAGCTTGGTGGGCCGAGGTCAGGCCGCGCGCGACAAGGGTTTGCGGCCGCGCCCCGCGCCTTCCCAGAACAGCACCACCGGCCCGGCTATGTAGATCGAGGAGTAGGTCCCGGTGATAAAGCCCACCAGCAGCGTGAAGGCGGGCGGCCGCAGGATCGGGCCGCCGAGTGCGAGCAGCGCTATCAGCACGGTGATCGCCGTGCCCGAGGTGAGCAACGTACGCGACAGCGTCTCGTTGATAGCGCGGTTCATGACGGTGGAGAGGTCCTCGCGCCGGCGCTTGGCGGCGTCCTCGCGAATCCGATCGGAGACGATAATCGTGTCGTGCACCGAGTAGCCGATAACCGTCAGCAGCGCAGCCAGCGTCGTCAGATCGAACAGCAGCTGGCTGATTATCAGCGCACCAGTGACCACCAGCACGTCATGAATCAACGCGATCACCGCCCCCGCGCCGAAACTCCAGCTCACGTGGCGAAATTGGAACGCAATATAGGCGCCCATCAGCACGGTCGCGAAGATCAGCGCCTCGATCGCGTCGGTGCGGAGATCATGGCCGACTTTAGCGCCGACCGTCTCGACCCGCTCCACCTCAGCCGGATAGCCGGCATTCTTCAGAGTATCGCCGATCGCGTGGCCGAGGTTGGGGATGTTGTGGACCTTGGCGAAGCGAATCAGATACTCGTGGCCGACCTTGCCGAAGTCCTGCACCGTAATATCGCCCAGCCCGAGCTTCGTGAGCGCCTGACGGATATGGCTGCCGTCGGTGGTCTGGCTGAAGCGGACCTGGACGATACTGCCGCCTTCGAAATCGACTCCGTAATTGAGCCCCACGAAGATCAGCAAAAAAATCGACGCGATATTGATGACGGTCGAGAGCGCGACGAAGAAATAGCGCTTCCCGACGAAATCGATATTCACATCTGGCGAGATGAACTGCAGTGACATCAGGCTATCTGCCCTCAGAGGCTCTCAGTATCCGGTCCAATGATGGAAGAGCATTAGCCGGTCGCGCCGATAATTAAAAGCTCTCAGCGGCGAGGTGCAGCTAGGCAGCCGCGGTCCGCCCCTTGGAGCACTTGCCGCACTGGTTGTTCAGATTCGCCGGATCCTCGGTCAATCCGTCGTCGAGCGAATGGCAGACCTTCAGGCATTTCGCGCAGATGAAGTAGATGCCCTCGATAGTCTTGTTGATCCGCTCCCGGTTCAGAATTCGGCCGCGCAGCTTTTCGATCCGGATGCCAAGCAGTTCCTGGTATTGACGCTTGATCTTGCGACGACCGGCTTCGTCCTTGGGGAGATCCGCATCTTCGCTCGCCTCATCCGAGGTCTCGGAGAAGCTCGCATACAGATCGCGTTTCGCGGATTTGGTCTTGCGGGTTCTCGCCATCGCTCCGAATCTCCCGTGACCGGTCTAGCGCAGCCGGCCGACGTAGCCGCATTGTTTCTCGCACACGGCAAAGAAACCCTTGCGACCGAAGCCCGTGAACAGCGTCACCTTGGCTTCCGCGCCGCAGCTCTTGCAAAGATGCTTATGCTGGACCTCGCCGGCCTTTTCCGCAGTGCGTGCCTTCTTCTCAGCCATGTCGGATTATTCTCTTATTGGATTTTGGACGTGGGACTTCATCGAGTGCGAGCCAACGTCATGCTGTCGGACCGGGCATCATACTCCACCGCGTCTAATAAGCCTGCCCAAAAACTTCGCACCCGGACAACTCTCAAGATTAAATGTTGGCTTGCCGGTCAGTCAAGCCGGGGTTCATGGACCTGCACCATTATCGGCACCTTGAGTCGCATCGCGGACTCCACGGCTTATCGGCTCTCCGGCGCCTCCCCCGGCTCGTCATTCCGGAGCGATGGTTTTTCTCCATGCGTCGCGAGATTCGCACGCGTCGTTGCACCGGACGGAGGAAGCGTCTAAGCCTAGTCAGGCTTGGACCCACAATTGCACGAGAACGACCCGGTCATCCTGATCGATCGCAAGGGCCGCCGTTATCTGAAAATTCTCCGGCCCGGCCATCGGATCGCGATCCGCGGTGAAATCGACGGCGCCGACCTGATCGGCCTGGCCGAAGGCTCGCGCGTCAAGCTCTCCGGTGGCGAAGCGTTCCTGGTGATGCGCCCGACTTACGCCGACCTGATTCCGCTGTTACCGCGCGCCGCCCAGGTAATCTATCCCAAGGACACCGGCCCGCTGCTGATTTGGGGGGACGTCTTTCCCGGCGCCACCGTTATCGAGGGCGGCACTGGCGCAGGCGCGTTGACGATCGCGCTGCTGCGCGCGGTCGGGCCTCACGGCCGCGTTATCTCGTATGAGCTGCGCGAGGATTTTGCCGCCGCCGTGCGCCGCAACGTCGCGACGTTTTTCGGTCCCGCACCCAATTGGACCCTGCACGTGTGCGATCTCTACGGCGGCTTCGAGGAAACCGGCGTCGATCGGATGTTCCTCGATCTTGCCGAGCCGGGCGGCGCGCTCGACGCCGCGGCACGGGCGCTGCGTCCCGGCGGCGTCATCGTCTGCTACGTACCGACCGCGCTCCAATTGAAAGAGACCGTCGAGGCGCTCTATCGGAGCACTTGGTTCGCCGAGGTCGAGAGCTTCGAGACGCTGTTACGTAACTGGCATGTGAAAGGGATGAGCGTGCGGCCGGTACATCGGATGGTTGCGCATTCGGCGTTTATCATCGTGGCGCGCCGTTTGGCCGAAGGCGCGAAAACGCCCGCGCTGCCGGCCGCCGAGGCTGCCCCGAATACCGATGCTTCGCGGGAGGCTGACGTGCCTGACACTATCGACGATACCGATTTGTCGCGAGACTGAGCGGAAGCGAATCCTTACGCGGGAGGACCAACGATGGCACGCAAGCGGATGACCGAGGACGAAATCATCGCGATGTTCCCGCGCATCAGCAACTGGGGACGATGGGGCGCGGAGGATCAGCGCGGCGCACTCAATTTAATCACCGCCACGCAGCGCGCCGCCGCCGCGCGGCTGGTGCAGGCGGGCGAACCGGTCTCGCTCTCGCGGCCGGTCGCGACCGAGCCGGCGGCCGATAATCCGCGGCCCACAACGCATCTGATGATCCGCTCGGGGCGCCTGGGCCATCCGCTCGGAATCCAGGGCTCGGCCGATTATTTCGCCACCGCACCGCACGGTTTTTCCGAGACCCACCTGGACGCGCTCTGCCATTATTTCTGGGACGACAAGATGTACAACGGCTTTCTCTCGGCCGAGGTTAATTTCCAAGGCGCTCATCGATGTGGCGTCGAAGTGGCGCGGGAGGGAATTATCGGTCGCGGCGTGCTGCTCGATATCCCGAAGCTCCGCGGCGTGGATTGGCTCGAGCCCGGTGATGCGATCTTTCCCGACGATCTCCAGGCCGCCGAACACGAGCATCGCGTTAAGGTCGGCGAGGGCGACATCCTGCTGGTCCGCACCGGGCGGGTTCGCCGCCGTCATCGACACGGCGGCTGGAGCGTCTTCACGGAAGGATTGGCGGGTCTCGACGTGAGCTGCATGCCGTGGATTTTCGAGCGTCGCATCGCGCTGCTCGGCTCCGATGGCGTCAGCGACGTGATGCCTTCCGGGTACGGGCACGGCCTCAATCTCCCGGTGCATACCTCGACGCTGGTATGGATGGGCGTCTACCTGCTCGACAACGCCGATTTCGAGGCGCTGGCCGAACAATGCGCGCGAGTCGGGCGCTACGAATTCATGTTCATCCTGGCGCCGCTGGTACTGGAGCACGGCACCGCCTCGCTGGTTAATCCGATCGCGATGTTCTGAGGCTTTTAGGGACGCGGTGCATCGCAAATCGCGACCGCTATTCGGAGGTCTCCTGCGTGCTGTAGCCGAGCTTGCGCAAGACGCTTATCGCCTGGCTGCTGCTGAATGTGGCGCGCTC
>DATJRJ010000120.1:0-2566 GCA_035504735.1 Binataceae bacterium (SeqCode) | reverse complement strand
GGCGACCGCAGGAGTCCGGCCGCCGAGCACTTCTGCGAGTTCAGCATGCAGCTTTAGCTCCACTTCGGGATTTTGCGAGAGCAAATACCAAGTCCACGCGAGCGCGTTGGCAGTAGTCTCATGACCTGCAAGGATCAGGGTGACCACCTCGTCGCGAATCTGCTGATCACTCATCGCCTCGCCGGTGTCCTCGTCGCGCGCACTCAGCAGCAATGAAAGCAAGTCGCCGCGGTCCTGGCCAATGCGCCGGCGGCTGGCGATGATGCCGCCGACGATCGCGTTGAGAGAACGGGTGGCACGGCGGAACTGGAGGTTGCGCAGAGTCGGTAACCAAGGAAGCAGCGTGCCCAAGTCGAACTGGCCGAACCGTTCGTTGGCGATGGTGACGTCCCGGCCGATTTCATGCGCCAGCTCGCCGCCAATTTCGACCTTAAACAGCACCCGCGCGACGATCTCCAGCGTAAGGCGCATCATCTCGCTGCAAGCATCGAAGGTGTTGCCGGTGCTGGCGAGCGAATTCCACTGATCAAGCATCTTGAGTGTGCAATCCACCATCGTGGCACCAAATTCCGCGATGCGCTGGCGATGAAACATTGGCGCCATCAGGCGCCGCTGACGCAGCCACAAGCGACCCTCGCTGGTGAGCAATCCTTCGCCTAGCAGCCGCTTCAGAATCTGGTAGTCGAACGATTTCACATAGTTTCGATGGTTCTCCTGCAGCACCCGCTTGACGCCATCGGGGTGTACGACCAGGAACACTTGCATCGCTCCGAACCGGTAACGGGTCACGTCGCCATAGCGCGGCCAGTCGCGACCGATTGTCTGTAGTGGGTTACGCATGACCCGGAGGGCTGAGTACCGGCCACGCGGTCCAGGAGCGGCTCGCCCAGGCCGCACGATCGGGCCGCCGCGCGGGGTGAGCTCGGCCGGCCCGAGAGTCGAAGCCGGAGATACGCCGATGCGTTCATCGCATTCATCTGTTTTCGGCGCTAGACCGACCAGTTAGTCGAGAAAAGTCCATAGAGGGATTTGTGCGCTCTTTCAAGCCCGAGTGATATCGTCCCTCGCTCGATGAGGTCCGCGAAATCACTCCTCAATGGATCGTCAGCTACAACAAGGAACGCCCTCACCACGCCCTGGGCAACCTGCCCCCAGCGGTGTACCGCGAGCGGCATTAGGACCAAAATGAACGGCCTTTGTGTCCATTCGCTGCATCACGGCGGCCATCAATGCACTTTCGCAAGAAGCAGGATATCAGGCACCCTAAATAAGCGACCTGCGTAAAGCTGCCGCACTTACTTTACGCGTCCGAACGTCCTTCCATGCACAAGGGGCTAATGTGCTATAAACCTCGAAGAATACGGCTACAGCGGACAGTCTTATGAATATTGATGAGGCACTAACGGATCCGGGCTTTTTTGTCGACAGCGATCCGCATCCGATATGGAAGCAGTTGCGCGCCGAAGATCCGGTTCATTGGACTCAAGGTCTCGTCAAACCCTTCTGGTCGATTACGCGCTACGAAGATATCGTTGATATCTTTGCCGAACCGACGAGCTTTAGCTCGCAGCGCGGACTGATTATCCCTTCGAGCCCGGAAATGGAGCAACTGACACCCGAGATGATGGGCGCGGGCGAAATGATGATCATGACGGATCCTCCGCTCCATGGCGCGATGCGGCGCGGATTCAACCGGCTCTTTTTGCCGCGTCCGGTGGGTAAATATGAAACTCCGGGACATCAGATAGTTGCTGAGATTCTCGACGAAGCGATGACGATGGGCTCTTGCGATTTCGTGGTGGACGTCGCGGCCAAGCTTCCGATGGCGTTTATCTGCGCAATCATGGGTATCCCTCGCAAGGTCTGGCCGGACATGTTCAAGTGGGGAAACATGGCGATCGGCTTTGAGGATGCCGAGTATCAGGCCGAGTCCCACTCTGCTCTCGAAACCCGACGGCATGGCGTGATGGCGCTCGGCCGCTACACCGCGCAGCTCGCGATGGAGCGCCGGGGCAGCAACGGTGAGGATCTACTGACCGTTCTGGGCAACGCCGAGATCAACGGTCGCAAACTTACCGAATCGGAGCTAATGCATAACGGCTTTCTGTATATCGTTGGCGGGCTCGAGACCACTCGTAATGCAATTTCCGCCGGACTTCTAGCTTTGATTCAAAATCCGCAACAATGGGCTGATCTCGCGGCTCATCCTGAGCTGATGCCGACCGCTATCGAGGAAATTCTGCGTTGGTCGAGCCCGATCACGCATATCGCTCGCGTGGTTACGGACGATATCGAATTGGGCGGCAAACGCCTGCGTGAGGGTGACTGGGTCGCGCTTTGGCTGCCCTCGGCTAATCGCGATGAAACGATCTTCGAGAATCCTTACAAATTCGATCTGCGTCGTTCACCTAATGAGCACATCGCATTTGGCAAGGGCGAGCATTTCTGCGCGGGCGCTCATCTGGCCCGCCTCGAACTGCGGCTGACGCTGGCTGATCTCTTTCAACGCATCGAACAGATTGAGTTGACGGGCAAAGTCGAGCGGCTCAAGTCGAACTTGATCGCC
>DATJRJ010000119.1:0-5506 GCA_035504735.1 Binataceae bacterium (SeqCode) | reverse complement strand
ACGCTCGCTCCATCGGACCCTACTCGCTCATCACCCAGCAGCCGCTGGGCGGCAAAGCGCAGTTCGGCGGCCAGCGCCTGGGCGAGATGGAAGTGTGGGCTCTGGAAGCCTACGGCGCGGCCTATACGCTGCAGGAGATGCTGACCGTCAAGTCGGACGATGTCGCCGGCCGCACCCGGATGTACGAGGCGATCGTCAAGGGCGAGAACACGCTGGAGCCCGGGCTGCCGGAATCGTTCAACGTGATGGTGAAAGAGTTGCAGTCGCTCTGCCTGAGCGTGGATTTGCTCGAGCAGGCGCCGCGCGACTGACCACGGGTCGTGGCCCAAAAGGGAGCATAGTAAATGGAAGATCTGTTTGGCATTTTTGAGAAGCCCAAGAACCCGCTGGCCTTCAGCGCGATTCGGATTTCAATTGCCTCGCCCGAGATGATCCGGTCATGGTCGCATGGCGAGGTCAAAAAGCCCGAGACTATCAACTATCGGACCTTCAAGCCGGAGCGCGACGGGCTATTCTGCGCGAAAATTTTCGGGCCGACCAAGGACTACGAGTGTAACTGCGGCAAGTACAAGCGCATGCGCCATCGCGGCGTGGTGTGCGAAAAGTGCGGCGTCGAAGTGATCCAGTCCAAGGTCAGGCGTGAACGGATGGGGCATATCGATCTGGCCGCGCCGGTCGCGCATATCTGGTTCCTGCGCTCGCTGCCTTCGCGGATCGGCACGCTCATCGACATGACACTCAAGGAACTCGAGAAGGTGCTCTATTTCGAGTGTTACGTGGTGACCGATGCGGGCGAGACGCCGCTGACCCACAAGGAGCTGCTGACCGAGCGCAAGTATCGCGAAGCGCGCGAGCAGTATGGCGACAGCTTCAAGGCCGACATGGGCGCGGAGGCAATTCGCCAGCTGCTGTCGCAGCTCAACCTCGACCAGCTCGCCGAGGAGCTGCGCGCCGAGATGAAGAACACCGCCAGCGAGGCGCGGCGCAAGAAGGTCGCCAAGCGCCTGAAAGTGGTCAATGCGTTTCGTGAGTCGGGGAACAAGCCGGAGTGGATGATCCTGACGATCCTGCCGGTTATCCCGCCCGACCTGCGGCCGCTGGTGCCGCTCGACGGCGGGCGTTTCGCCACCTCGGATCTGAACGATCTTTATCGCCGCGTCATCAACCGCAACAACCGCCTCAAGCGGCTAATCGAGCTGAACGCCCCCGATCTCATCATCCGCAACGAAAAGCGGATGCTGCAGGAGGCGGTCGACGCGCTGTTCGACAACGGCCGGCGCGGACGCGCGATCACCGGCCCGTCCAAGCGACCGCTCAAGTCGCTGTCCGATATGCTCAAGGGCAAGTCGGGGCGCTTCCGTCAGAACCTGCTCGGCAAGCGGGTCGATTACTCGGGCCGCTCGGTAATCGTGGTCGGCCCCGAGCTGCGGCTGCATCAATGCGGCCTGCCCAAGAAGATGGCGCTCGAACTGTTCAAGCCGTTCATCTACAGCAAGCTTGAGGAGCGCGGCTACGTCACTACCATCAAGAGCGCCAAGAAGATGGTCGAGAAGGAGGGCAAGGATGTCTGGGATATCCTCGACGAGGTTATCCGCGAGCATCCGGTGCTGCTCAATCGCGCCCCGACCCTGCATCGCCTGGGCATCCAGGCTTTCGAGCCGGTGCTGATCGAGGGCAAGGCGATCCAGCTCCATCCGCTGGTCTGCGTCGCCTACAACGCGGACTTCGACGGCGATCAGATGGCGGTGCACGTACCGCTTTCGATCGAGGCGCAGGTCGAGTCGCGCGCGCTCATGATGTCGACCAACAACATCCTGTCGCCGGCCTCGGGCAAGCCGATCATCGTGCCGACCCAGGACATGGTGCTGGGACTCTATTACATGACGCGCGAACGGCCCCTGGCGCGCGGCGAGGGCAAGTTCTTCGCCAGCCCGGCCGAGGTGCGAATCGCCTACGATCACGGCGAAGTCGACCTGCACGCGCGCATCACGGTGCGGATGCCGCTCAGCAAGAGCGACGACCAGTCGCATCTGTTCGACGAGATCGAGGACGGGCGGCTGGGGGCGGCGGTGGCGCGCGACGGCCATCCGGGCGCGGCCATCCCGATCGAGCGGATCGAGACCACGGTCGGGCGGGTGCTGCTCTACGAGGTGGTTCCGCCGACGGTCTCGTTTGCCGACGTCAATCACACCATGAAGAAGAAGGAGCTCGGCAATCTGATCGATTTGGTCTATCGCCGGGCCGGCAACAAATCGACGGTTATCTTCGCTGACCGGCTGAAGGATATCGGCTTTGAGTTCGCGACCCGGGCCGGAATCTCGATCTCGATCAAGGACATGACGATTCCGCCGCAGAAGGCGCATCTGTTGCAGGAGGCGCAGGCCGAAGTTGCCGAGATCCAGAAGCAGTACAATAACGGCGTCATCACCGACGGCGAGCGCTACAACAAGGTGGTCGACATCTGGGCCGAGGTCCAGGACAAGATCGGAAGCGCGGTTATCAAGGGGCTGTCGACGCAGGTCTTCGGCAAGGACAACAAGGGCGCTGAAATCAGCGGACCGTCGTTCAACCCGATTTTCATCATGGCCGACTCGGGCGCGCGCGGCTCCGAGCAGCAGATTCGTCAGCTCGCCGGCTTGCGCGGCCTGATGGCGAAGCCGTCGGGCGAGATTATCGAGACCCCGATTACGGCCAACTTCCGTGAAGGGCTGACGGTTCTGCAGTACTTCATCTCGACCCACGGCGCGCGCAAGGGGCTGGCCGATACGGCGCTCAAGACCGCCAATTCGGGTTACCTGACGCGCCGGCTGGTCGACGTCGCCCAAGACTCGATTATCACCGAGGAGGACTGCGGCACGCTCGACGGCATCGAGATGACGCCGCTGGTCGAAGGCGGCGAGGTGATCGAGGGACTCGGCGATCGGGTGCTCGGGCGAGTGGCGCTCGAGGACATCCGCGACCCGTTCACCAACAAGGTGCTGGTGCGGGCCAATCAACTGATCGACGAGGACAAGGTCGCCGAGATTGAAGAGGGCGGACTCGAGCGGGTCAAGATCCGTTCGGTGCTGACCTGCCAGTCGCGCCAGGGCGTCTGCGTCAAGTGCTACGGCCGCGACCTCGGGCGCGGGCAGCAGGTCAATATCGGCGAAGCGATCGGGATTATGGCAGCCCAGTCGATCGGCGAGCCCGGCACGCAGCTCACGATGCGGACCTTCCATATCGGCGGCACCGCCTCGCGGCGCGCCGAGCAGACCGAGCTCGAAGCGCGCAACGAAGGGGTCGTGCGGCTGCACAACGTCAGCACGGTGCGCGGCCGCGATGGTCATCTGATTGTGATGTCGCGGCATGGCGAGATCGCGATCGTCTCGCCGATCGGCGGCGACGGCCAGGTTCAGCGCGAGCGTGAACGCGAGCGCTACCCGCTGGTTTACGGCGCCAAGCTGCTCAAGGCCGATGGCGAGCGGGTCAAGGCGGCCGAGAAGATGGCCGAGTGGGATCCATACACCACGCCGATTATCACCGAGGTCGATGGCACGGTTAAGTTCGGCGACATCCTCGAAGGCAAGACCATGGAGGAGCGCGTGGACGAGCGCACCGGCGCGCGTTCCAACGTCATCGTCGAGTTCAAGGATCTCGACGTGCGCCCCCGCATCTCAATCAAGGATGGCAGCGGCAAAACCGCCAAGATTCCGAATTCGAATCAGTATGCGCGCTACTTCCTGCCGGTCGGCGCCTATATCAGCGTCAGCGAGGGTGCGGCGGTGAAGGCCGGCGACGTGATCGCGAGAATTCCGCGCGAAACCACCAAGACCAAGGACATCACCGGCGGCCTGCCGCGGGTGGCGGAATTGTTCGAGGCGCGCAAGCCCAAGGAATTCGCGGTCATCTCGGAGATCGACGGACAGGTCTCCTTCGGCAAGGATACCAAGGGCAAGCGCAAGGTGGTGGTTACCCCCGAGGTCGGCGAGCCGCGCGAATATCCGATCCCGAAGGGTAAACATATCGGCGTGCACGAGGGCGACGTGGTGAAAGCCGGCGAGCCGCTGATGGAAGGCTCGTCGAATCCGCACGACATCCTGACCATCCTGGGTGAGAAGGCCCTGGCCAAGTACCTGGTCGATGAGATCCAGGAGATCTATCGCTTGCAGGGCGTCCGGATCAACGACAAGCACATCGAGGTGATCGTGCGCCAGATGCTGCGGCGGGTCAGGATCAAGGAAGTCGGCGATACCGATTTCCTGGTCGGCGATCAGATCGAGAAATGGCGCTTCGACGAAGAGAACGGCCGGGTCCTGAGCAAGGGCGGCGAGCCGGCGATCGCGGAACCGCTGCTGCTCGGTATCACCAAGGCCTCGCTCTCGACCGAGAGCTTCATCTCGGCCGCTTCCTTCCAGGAGACCACCCGGGTGCTGACCGAGGCGGCGATCAATGGCAAGGTCGACCGGCTGGTCGGGCTCAAAGAGAACGTGATTATGGGCCGGCTGATTCCCGCCGGCACCGGGGTAGCGGTTTACAATCAGATTGATATCCGGGTCGAAGGCAGTCCGGCCGAGGAAGAGCCCGAGGTGGCGCAGGCGGCAGCGACCGGTGGTAATTGACAGGCAGGAAGCCGTAGGTTATATACTAGCGTTTCCCCCAAGGGCACTTCCGCCCTTGGGGGGTTTGTTTGAAAATTGCCGGTTGAGCTCTGAGACCCGGATGGGACGGGGGCTGAGCAGGCAGGATCCGAGAGCGGACCGGAAGACCCGGGCCGGGAGTTCGAAATCCGAAGTGCCGACGATTAACCAGCTGATCCGCGATGCGCGGATTAAGAAGCGCTACAAGATCAGCGCCCCGGCGCTGCAGGGCTCGCCGCAAAAGCGCGGCGTCTGCACGCAGGTCAAGACCACGACGCCCAAGAAGCCCAACTCGGCGCTGCGCAAGGTGGCGCGGGTGCGGCTTTCGAACGGCTACGAAGTGAATACTTATATTCCCGGCGTCGGGCATAACCTGCAGGAGCATTCGGTGGTTTTGATCCGGGGCGGCCGGGTCAAGGATCTGCCCGGCGTCCGCTATCACGTGATTCGCGGCACGCTCGATTCGATCGGCGTGCAAGAGCGGCGCAAGGGCCGTTCGAAGTACGGTTCGAAGAAACCGAAGTAGAATTCCATGTCACGCAAGGGTCAGGCGAAAGTCCGGGAGGTTAGCCCGGACCCCAAGTTCCACGATCGCACGGTGGCGAAGTTCGTCAACGTGGTGATGGAGCGGGGCAAGAAACCGACTGCCGAGCTGATTCTCTATGGCGCGCTCGACTTGGTGGCCGAGCGGACCAAGGAGGACGGGCTGGTGGTCTTCAAACGCGCGCTCGATAACGTCCGCCCCAGTGTCGAGGTCAGATCGCGGCGGGTCGGCGGCGCCAATTATCAGGTGCCGGTCGAGGTGCGGCCGCTCCGGCGCAATTCGCTGGCGATGCGATGGCTGGTGACGGCGTCGCGCGCGCGCGGGGAAAAATCGATGGAGGAGCGGC
>DATJRJ010000118.1:0-9639 GCA_035504735.1 Binataceae bacterium (SeqCode) | reverse complement strand
TTCAGCTGGTACTTTTTGGTGAAGCCCTCGACCAGACCTCGCTGGTGCTGGAAGACCCGGCGCTCGAGGTGGTTGGTCGCCCCGATGTAGAGCACTCCCGACTTGCTGCTCATGATGTAAACGAAATAGGGCATCGGGTGAGCGCGCGGAGGACCGCGCGAGATCCTTCGACTGCGCTCGCAGCCTCGCTCCGCTCAGGATGACGAACCGTAATACGCAAAGGCAAACGCTACCGGATCGAGTAACCGCTTAGGATGACGGGCCGTAGAATCATCGGTCTCGATCCCCTTTCGTCATCCTGAGTGGAGGCTGCCGGAGCGAAGGATCTCGCGCGGTCCTCCGCGCGTAATCGATCATCTCGGGATTTTGGCTATGAATCAGGGCGAGCTTCCTGCTCCTGGTCCATCCCTTGAGCTGCCGTTCGCGCGCGACCATTTCGGCGGCCCGATGGAACTCCTCGACATAGACCAGGCGCTTCACCTGGTACTTTTTGGTGAAGCCCTCGACCAGACCTTGCTGATGCTCGAAGACGCGGCGCTCGAGGTTGTTGGTCGCCCCCGATGTAGAGCACTCCCGATTTGCTGCTCATGATGTAAACGTAATAGGGCATCGGGTGGACGCGCGGAGGACCGCGCGAGATCCTTCGACTACGCTCGCAGCCTCGCTCCGCTCAGGATGACGAACCGCGGGATGCACAGGCAAGCGGTATGGGATCGGCTAGCTCGCTCCGCTCAGGATGACGAACCGTAATACGCAAGCGCAAACGCCACGGGCTCGAGTAACCGCTCAGGATGACGGGCCGTAGTGTATCATCGGTCTCGATCCCCTTTCGTCATCCTGAAGAATGACCGCGATCGCGGCGGGGCCGGAGCGATCACAAGCCGTGCAGGAAACGGGTCGTCAGGTAAATCGCCAGCATCCCCAGCGAGGTGGCGACGCCCACCCATGGCGAGTCGTGCTCCCGCGCTTCGGGCAGTAAATCGGAGGCGCCGATGTAGAGGAATGAGCCGACGAAGAACGCCAATACCCACGGCAAGCCTGAGCGGAGATTGAACACCACGGTCGTGGCCGCGCCCAGTACCGGCGCAATCATATCCAGCCCGAGCCAAAAAGTGGCGCGGCGCAGCGGATTCCCGTGCGCGAGCACAACGGTGACTGTATTGAGGCCATCGCTGAGATCGTGCGCGATTATCCCGAGCGCGATGAGCAAGCCGACTTTGATGCTGGTCTGGAAGCCGACGCCGATGGCAAAGCCGTCGAGGAAACTGTGCAAGACCAGGCCCGCCGCGGACATCGCGCCAAGTTCCTGCTCATGCGTAGTGGTGGCATGAACGTGTTCCCGCGACCGATGCATCGCGGTGTACCGTTCGAGCCAGAAAAAACTCAGGAATCCGACTGCGGCGAAAGGCACGTACGTGGGTCCCGCACCCAATACGAAGACCTCCGGCAGGATGTCGAAGAGGGCCACGGCCAGGACCGCGCCGGAGCTGAAGCCCAGCAGGAGATGAAGCCGATCGCGATAACGAAAAGCTGCGATCCCGCCAAGCCCAGTAGATAACAGCGTCAGCAGGGCGAGTGCGATCGGCATGGCGCGCATACCGAGCGCTTCGATCATGATGCAAATCCGATCTTCGGTTTCATTCTCGTTTTCCGGACAGGAGCAGGCGGGCCGAATTGTGCACGAAGGCCATCGCAGGGGCAATACGGGTGATACGATTGGCGCGCGCGCCGGCTTAAGGAAACCGGCGGCGGCCCGCGGTCGACGGAGCCTGGACTACAGCGATGATGGAGCAAAGCTCAGCGGCAGTTCGCTCGAAATAGAATCACTCTGACTATTGTGGAAGGGCTGTCGAATAGCGCGCGTCGATAATCGCGAACCGGTCGACTATTTACTCGCGCCGTCAACGGCATTCGGATGGACCGAACGATCGAAGCCGGGCAGGATCGCGTGGATAAAAGCGTTGTGCAGCACTTCGACCAGCGCCTGCCAGGTCGAGATATCCGGCTTCGTGAGCTGGCCGGAGAGGTCGACCTGGGTTGCGACTTGCTGAGTCCTGGAATTCTTGAACAGATGAGACGCGCCGCCGATCATCAGTTCTTTCGCCTGATGGAGGATGCCGGTGTTTTTGTCCTTCTGGTAGCTGTAAACCTTGAGATCGGAGAACATCGGTTTCGCATAGCCACTGATGTTACCGTCTTTCGTATCGAGCGCGGCGAAGATCGTAAACTTGCCGGCCGCAACATTGAATCGTCCGTAGGCGCGCAGCAGATTGTTCAGCGAAGGCAGGTCGGTGTTCTGAATCGCGACTTTCAGATTGAATGCGGGACCGCCCCGCGTGGCGAGAAATGTTCCCGACACGTGGGTATCACCACTGCCCATGAACTTGCCCCGCATCGTCAGGTCCGCCGCTCCCTGCTGCTGATGATTGGACAAATTTTCCAGCTTGAGATCGGTGTCGGTGAGAAACAGCCGATAGTTCGGGTTACTGGCCTGGTCGGTATATGAAAAATTGCTGTCAGTAATATCCAACTCGCGCACGTCGATATCGACGGCTGGGCGATTGTTCTGTTTTTCGACCTGCTGGCCGGCCGCTTTCACGCGGCGCACCTCTGCTTGTTCAGTCGCCGCGGTGTGAACATAGTTCAAGTCAAGCCCTTCGAGCTTCATGTAGTCGATCTTAACCCTGGTGATCTTCGGCGAGTATTCGGCCAGGCCGCTGCCGAACAGGCGTCCGCCGCTCATCCTGACGTTGATTTGGCGAATCTCGGGATCGAACGCGCTCAGCGGCACGTTCTCCAGCGTGAACCGGACGCGCGCACCGGGAAACGGCTTTTCGAGGTAGTTGGCATCGCCATCGATAGTGGCCCGGCCGGTTTCGAAAATCACCAGCGAGGCGTGTAAATGCGATGGATAAACGTCGTTGGGCGAGCGGATATTGCGGATGTTATCACTCGTGACGTTGACTTTCGTCAAATGTAGTGGCGGGCTGACCGCGTTCTGAATATAGACCACGTCTCCGTCATCGATCGTGAAACGGTTGATCTTAAACGGGTAAGCAGCTTCGAGTGCGTCTTGCCATCCCTGCTGCCGCAGCGGGATTCGGCTGTTCTTTTCCGCAACGAACTGAGTCTGGTCGATATGGAACTTCGGATGCCAAAGAAGCACATCGGCCACCACATGCCGCCAGAGCAGTGTCGTCCACTGAACATGGAAGCGCAGCATCGGAAGATCGGCGATCGCCGGGGTTGGATGCGCGAGCTGAATGATTTTAAGGCCCCGCAGTGTGAGCAGGCCGCCGACCAATTGTAAGTGCGCGTGGGCCAACGTTACGTGATAGCCCTTGAGTTTCCGATTCATCGCCGCCTGAGTGCGGGTCCGGATGATGCCGTCGAGGAAGAAGGAAGTGATGAACAACGCCAGGAGTAGCACCGCCAGTATACCGCCGATCCACAGAAAAACTTTCTGCGTACGGCTGGTTCGTGCGGGCGGGGAGGAGTTCGTAGCCACGATGATGCATCAACTCCTTGCGGAGGAAGCACGCATCACTCATGCCAGCGGCAGCCGGATGAAAAATTAGCAGCTTTTGCCGGGTACGATGGCTGGAAAGCACGATTATCGTTTAGTCATTTCGGGTGTTACGCATCACGCACGATTTTAACTTTTCGGACAGAAGGGGCCGGCCGCGATTATAACCGCGTAAGAATTTCCACCCCCGTAGTGGCGCGATACGGGGCGACAAATCGTAGCCGGACCTTAAATTCGGCCGCATCCGGTGAGAATTTTTCGCGGCCAGAAGCCGCTACCATGCATCTCACGATTTGGCAGAATTCTTGCGGTGAATTCCCAATGGGCTTGACTGTAGCGGTCCTAACCTCATGTTGCCGCGCCGAATCCTGCTGATGTTGGTCTTATGCCTGGCCGGATGTAATCCTCACGCCGATCGCCAGGCCCCTGCTATCGGCCATCATTAGGGCGTTTAGCCGCAGCGGCGGCACATCCTGCGGGTCAGGCGGCATCGGCGTCGCTGTTTGGAATGAGGTGAGAGATGTTAAGGCAGCTCGCATTTTATTTTCTGGCGATCGCGGCCGTGACGATGTGCTGCAGTTGTGCAGCGCCGTTACTTGGTGGCGCGTCGAGCACGACCGCTGCTGGCGCCGCGGGCACTGGTACTCAAGCTGCCGCGTCGGATTTTATTTCCAACCCGTCGATGTTTGATTACACGACGCATTCGACCAAAGTCGCCTTTCTGGCGCCTGCCGCGCTGACCGCGGAAAACCCGGTGACCGAAGCCTTCGTGGTCAAAGAGCAATGCTATTTCAAGACCGCCGATCCGCTGTTTTTCGTTCCCGATGAGAGCCAGCAGCCGAATTGGGATTTCGCGGGCCGCCTCGACGCCACTAATCATTTCGAAGCTCTCGAATATCGCAGCATACTGACGCTCGGTTTGACGGACGGGAACTCGCAGCTCAACTCATGGCCGGTCGAACTGGTGGCGCTCTCCGATATGCCCCAGGTATTTCTACAACAGCGGCTCGCACCGTTGACGAAGGCCAAGCTGCAGTCCAGCGACGAGCATGAACTCGCGCAGGAGTACATCAGGCAATCGATGACGATTCAGCGGGTCGTGAACCGGCTCGAAACGGACTACAATCCCGCTTTCGTCTGCCGTTCCTATACGCACTCACGCCGATCGGAATCTCCCTCTTCTTAATTACCGCAAGCTATTGGCTTCTGCTTGAGGTTGCGAACGGCTGCCTGATGCCTCGGTCGCCGGACGATTCCGCAGCCGGCTCTCGTTAGATCACCCGCCTGTCCATAAGCGATCGGGCCGCCGGGCTGTTCCCTTGACAGATGGGCGGCCGATTTGGTGGTCTCTTAGGCTCACGGTTCGATTGTGGGTGTCGCTGTTCGATTGTAGGTAGAGACCTGCTTTTCGATCTTTTCGGTGGGGGAATCTCGTAGAAGCCAGGACCGTCGCGAACCACTGACATCATGGGCCGTTCGAGGTTCCAAGTAGTCAAGGAGCGCAGAGCTATGCCGCCTCAAGTTTATAACGTGCTATTCGTGTGTGCTGATGACTCCGCCCGTGGGATCATCGCGCAGGCGATCCTGAACCGCTGGGCGGGCGACAGATTTCGTGCCTGGTACACCACCGGCGAGGCGGCCGAGGTCAATCCCCTGGCAGTCGAACTGCTGAAATCTCACCAGCTCTGGAACGCTCAACGCGGCGCTCAAGGCGAGCAATTCACCGCCAGCGCGACGCCGCCGATGGATTTCGTAATCAGTGTCGGCGCGAAGCTGCCCGAGAGTCTGTGGAGCCGCTTCTCGGCCAGTTCAGTGAAAGCGCAGTGGCGGATCACCGATCCTGTCGCCGTGAAAGGCGATCCGGTGCGCTGCAAAAGCGCTTTCCGCCGCTCCTTCACGGAGCTCGAAAATCGCATCAAGCTGTTCGTGCTGGCATGGGGCAACAGCTTCAAGTCCCGCCGCCTCGCCGCCTGATCCGGATGGATTAGCGCTTAAAGCTCGTCGATTTTGGCTGGACTGTCAGCCGCGGCTAATTCGCCGTTGTGCTTAAGCCGTGGGGCCGGCTGATGGCGCGGCTTCAGATGCAGGGTTCTCAGCCGCGAAGTCTTCTTGTGCTGATGGGCTTGCATGCGGCGCAAGATGTCGTCGAGCAGCCGCACGGCGCCAAGAATGTGCGGTCCCTTGTTGAGCATCACGCACTCGGCGCGCTCGCTCATGGCAGCATCGGTTATCTCGGCGCGCGAAGGCTGGCCTCTTTTCGCGAGGTTCTCCAGCACCTGGGTGGCCCAGATTACCGGCATATGCGCCGCCTCGCTTAGCCACAGAATCTCTTCCTGGACCTCCGCGAGGCGTTCGTAACCGCATTCCACGGCCAGATCGCCGCGCGCGATCATCACACCCGCAGTATGATGCTGCATGACGGCGAGGATCAGATTAGGCAGGCGCGCAAACGCCTGGACGGTCTCGATCTTCAGGATTACGCCGAGACGTTCGCCGTTGACCTGGTGCAGGCGCGCGATCAGATCCTCGATATCGCGTTCGTGGCGCACGAACGACATGCCGACCAAGTCGGCGTGGGCAGCCACGAAACGGAGGTCGTCGCAATCCTTGGCCGTCAGCGCGCCGATCCCGAGCTTAGTGTCGGGCAGGTTGATGCCTTTTTCGGCCATCAGCCGGTCGCCGGTTTCACGCGCGTGAGTGATCTCGACTTCGATTTGTTCCGCCGTGACCCGCCGTACGATTCCGCCGAGGCGCCCGTCGTCGAACCAGATCCGCTCCTTGGCGTGCACCATCGGGAAGACTTCGGCCAGCGTGCATGAGATGGTCGCGGGGCTGATCGCGCGTTGCTCTTCGTCATACTCGGCCGGATGTCCGGGACGATCGTCGCGGGTCAGGATCAGCCGATCGCCGATGCGCAGCGGAATCGCATTTTCGAGCGGCGGCAGGTCGCCCACTTCGCCCACCGACGGCGGCTCGCCCTTGCGTTCGAAGATCAACATCGTGCCGGGCGTGACGTAAGCGGTGCGCTCGCATTCGGCCCACACGCCGCAGTCTTCAACCGCGCTGATTTCCAGGCGCCGCGAAGATCCGCGCGCGTCGGTGAAACTCACCCGGTCGCCGATCTGCAGGCTCGACAGCCACTCCCGCGGCAATACCGGCAGCCGGGCGTCGGCCATCGATCGATGCTGGTTTGCCTCCGAAGTCATCCAGATGCGCGCCGCCTGTACCACCTGGCCGAGCTGATTGCGCTGCGGACGCCACTTGATCACCCGCGGGCCGTCTTCGATCGGTCCGGTGCGCAGCTTGGGCCCGCCGAGATCCATCAGGATCGGACATTCTTTGCCGAGTTCGACGCGCGCGCGCTTGAGGTTTTCGACGATCCTCGCCCAGGTCTCCGGCTCATCGTGGCCGCAATTGATACGCGCGCAATCCATCCCCGATTCGAGCAGGCTGCGCACCAGCGAGTAGTCGTCGGCGGTGTCGGCCGGCATGGTGACCATGATGCGGACCTGGCGATTTTCCGGCGGCCTGCCGAGCAGGGTCTGCGTATGGCCCTCGAGCAGCTCGGTGCCTTCCTGGAAATCGACGTAGCGGACCGGCTCGGCGAGCGGCGGTGCCGGGTTATCAACGAGATGATTCAGAATCTGGAGCAGCGACTCGACCGTCGCCAGCACGTGCCCTTCCGCGCGGCCGATCGAGGACAGGCCGAGGGCGGAGAGGTCGTCCTGCAAAGATCGAATGTCGCGTTGCCGGAGTGCGAGATAGTGGAGGAAATTGCCGGCGCTGCGTCGGTAAGCCGGATTGGAGCGGGCCAGGTCGCCGGCGAACTGGCCCTCGAGCTGGAGCATCGCGGCGCGAATCTCGCCCAGCTGATCGATCAGATGAGCCAGCCGCCGTTTATCCCAAGTCGAAGGCATCGTTTAATCGGCTGGCCCGGATTTCCTGTGAGAGATTGTGAACGGAATTATATCACCCCGACGCCGAACAACTGTAACACGGCGATGATAAGGCCATCGGTAACGAAAATATTAAAGTTCGGTTACGCCGAGGCTGCGATTTGTGCACATCCGACTCCGCTTGCGGACTCGCAGCGCTCAGGATGACGCCTCCGCGCGCTAGCGGTGAGCAGATGGGCCGAGTCGCGCACCATCCAACAGTTCGGAGAGCACCTCTTCTATCCTGGCTTCAATGTTGTTGTTCTTCAGCTCCTCTTCCCTGGCCGACCTGAGTCTTTGGGTTCAGATTCTGCAGATGCCCGCTTTCGGTGCCGGCCGACGAATCGATAACGCAGTTAATGAGGGCCGGCTTGCCTGAGGCGAGGGCACCGGTGAGAGCCTTGGTGAGACTTTGCGGATCGGTCACATGGTGCCCGGTGCCGTCGAACGCTTCGATGAGTTTGTCGTAGCGCGCGTCTTTCATGAGAACGGTCGGTGAGGGATCGGCGCCTCCGCTGCGATTGATATCATCGCCACGGTAGATGCCGCCGTTGTTGAAGACGACGGTGACGATCGGCAGATGATAACGGCAGATAGTCTCGATCTCCATTCCGCTGAAACCGAACGCGCTGTCGCCTTCGACGGCGACGACAGGTTTGCCGCTAACGACCGCGGCGCCGATGGCATACCCCATGCCGATGCCCATCACCCCCCACGTTCCGCAGTCGAGACGCTTGCGAGGTTGGTGCATGTCGATGATGTCGCGACCGAAATCGAGAGTGTTGGCCCCTTCATTGACGACGTAGATATCCGGCTTGTCGGCCAGCACATCGCGTATCGCGCGAAGAGCACTGTAGAAGTCCATCGGGTTGGGATTGGCGTTGAGATGGGCCGCCATGCGTTCGGTATTGTGCCGCTTGCGCTCGCCGATCGTGTCGAGCCACGCGGCCGTCGGCTGGATCTGTCCGGGCTTGAGTAGCGCCGCGAAGGCCGCCATGGCGGAGCCGATATCGGCGACGACTGGGGCGGCGATGGCGCGATTGCTGTCGATCTCGGTGGGCGAAATGTCGACCTGCACGAAACGCGTGGTCTTGGACCAAGGCGGGCCTTTGCCTTGTGCGAGCAGCCAATTCAGGCGCGCTCCGATCAGCATCACCACATCGGCTTGCGAGAGAACCAGGGATCGCGCGGCCGCCGCCGATTGTTTGTGGTTGTCAGGCAGGAGGCCCTTCGCCATGGACATGGGCAGGTACGGGATGCCGGTCATCTCGACAAATGACCGAATGGCGTCGTCGGCCTGTGCGTATGCGGCGCCTTTGCCAAGAATGATGAGCGGACGCTGGGCGCTCGCCAGTAGATCGAGGGCGCGTTTGATCGACTCGGGGTCGGGGAGGTGGCGGGGCGCCGGTTCGACTACCCGTACCAGCGATTGGGCGGCTGCATCGGTGTCGAGGGTCGCGCTAAGCACTTCGGCGGTCAGATCAAGGTAGACGCCACCCGGCCGTCCTGAAACCGCCGCGTGTATTGCGCGCGCAACACCGATACCGATGTCTTCGGGTTTGCTGACGCGGAAAGCTGCTTTGGCGTATGGCTTCGCAGCGTTCATCTGATCGAGTTCTTCGTAGTCGCCTTGCTGGAGATCGACAATCGCCCGGTTGCTGGACCCGCTGATCTGGATCATCGGGAAGCCATTGGTGGTCGCATTCGCCAGCGCCACCATCCCGTTCAGAAAGCCCGGGGCTGACACCGTGAGGCAGATGCCAGGCTGCTTCCGCAGATAGCCGGCGATGGCAGCCGCATTTCCGGCAGACTGTTCATGCCGAAAGCCGATGTATCGGATCCCTTCGGCCTGCGCGAGACGAGCCAGGTCCGTGATCGGGATGCCCGCCACGCCGAAGATGGTGTCGACTCCATTGAGTTTTAGGGCCTCGACCACAAGATGAAACCCGTCGGTGATGGAGAGAGAATTCATTTCGTTTGGCATGTGACACCTGTCAATGTGAAAAATCTTCGCACCCGTGCGATCACGGCGAGCGCTGGGAATCTGTCCGGCGCTTAGACGACCTTCTCACTCCTCATTTTGGCGATCTGATCCGCCCCGTAACCCAGCTTTGTCAGCACCTCGTCGGTATGCTCCCCCAGTAGCGGGGCGCCGACGATCTTCGGCGTGAAGTCGGA